>NZ_JBAVFG010000160.1:0-11142 GCF_049588135.1 Kaistella sp.
CTCCAATTTTTTTCGGAATTTTTCTTGCATGGGGACCGCCCCAGTTTTCCTTTTTGTTTTTGTCTTTTTTCTCGTGAAATGCGCCGCCACCTTCTTCTAATTTTACGGTATGCGCATTTTTCATCACCACCTCATCTTTTTCAGAAGCTATTTTTACCGGATTAATTTTAACTTCTGCAGGGAAATCCTTAATGATTACTGCTTTATCCATTAAAACTTCGATATCCAATAATTGGCTTTCTTCATTTTTAGTAACAAAAGAAACGGCAATCCCATTTTTATCAGCACGCCCCGTTCTACCAATTCGGTGAATATATTGTTCGGGAACTTCCGGGATTTCAAAATTGATAACATGCGTAATATCCGAAATATCCAAACCTCTCGCCATAATATCGGTCGTTATCAAACCTCGAACTTCTTGTTTTTCAAAAGCTCGCATCGCATTCAAACGGTAATTCTGTGATTTATTGGAGTGAATTACATCAAATTGATCCGGGAAAAGTTCCTCAATTTTAGTATAAAGTAAATCAGCGTGTTTTTTATTATTACAGAAAATCAATACTTTAGAAAAATCGGCATCGGTGTTCAATAAATTTTCAAGAAGATTAATTTTGGTATTAAAGTTTTCTACTTTATAAGCAATCTGTTCAATTTTTTCAATCGGTGTTCCAGATTTTGCCAATGAAATTTCTTTAGGACCTGCAAAGTATTCGTACAATAAAGCATCAACCGCTTCCGTCATGGTTGCAGAAAAAAGAATATTTTGTCTTTTCTCTTTCATCATTTGGAAGATGTGCGTCAATTGTGCTTTGAAACCCAAATTCAGCATTTCATCAAATTCATCGATGATTAATTTATTCACTTCTTTTAATGAAATTGCATTATCAATCGCCAAATCCATTACTCTTCCGGGGGTACCGACCAAAATATCGCAACCATCATTAAAAAGTAATTTTTGGGTTTTGATATTTTTTCCACCATAAATACCGATTACTCTTGCGGTGATATTTTGCGTTAAATTCTCCAAAATTCCAGCAACCTGAACCACCAATTCTCTGGTAGGAACGAGAATCAAAACGGTAGGGTTTCCATTTTTGTTGTATTTCCAATTTTTCAAAACGGGTAACAAATACGCCAAAGTTTTTCCGGTTCCGGTTTGAGCAATTCCCATCACGTCGCGACCCGACAGAATAGGTCCAAAACTTTTTTCTTGAATAGGAGTTGGTTCAAATAAATTTTGATCTGCTAAAACATTCAGAATTTTCTCTGGTAAATCGAAATCGGCAAAAGTGGTTTTTTCCATTTTGCAAAGATAGTTTTTTTGGTTTTAGTTTTTGAACCATAAAACTTTAGATTTTTTTATTCAAAAAAGTTATAAAAATTTTCTTTATATAATTTTTTAAAACATTAAAAAAATCAGTAACATTCCGCCATTACCATTGACTAATCTTAAAAAATTGGAAGTAGATGTAATAAAACGCAGCTTTCAATTGTTTATAAAAAAACAAACTATTTGCATGAAAATCATTATTCTTTCTACCATTATTCTTGGTTCAACTTTTCTTTCGGCGCAGTCTAAAAAAGACACCATTAAACAAAAAAACATTCAGGAAGTCGTTGTAATTGCCAAAAAACCTACGGTTGAAAGCAAAGCCGATCGCACGGTTTTCAATGTTGCCAATAGTTCTATTTTGGCGGGAAACACCACTTGGGAAGTTCTTCAAATGACGCCTTTAATTAGTATTGATAATAATGATGTCATCAAAGCGGAAGGCGAAAGTGTAACGCTTTATATTAATGACCGAAAATCGATTTTTACAGGGAAAGAATTAAAGGAATATTTAAAAACAATACCTGCGGAAAATCTGATGAAAATCGAGGTGATTACAAGCCCGTCTGCTAAATATGAAACGACGGGAGAAGTGATAAATATCGTTTTGAAAAAGCTATTGAATGAAGGATTAAAAGGAAGTGCAACATTTAATAATTCACAAAATGCGAAAAATTCGCAATATTCTAATCTGAATATTAATTATCATAAAGGCAATTTCACCCAGTCTTTTTCAGGAAGTTATGGTGATAATACTAGAATTTCTAAAAACAGACGTGAAAATTTTATTTATGCTAAAGATTCCTTAACAAAAATCGCTACAGAAAGCACAGAATTGGGAAAATCGCCTTCTTTTTCGTCCGCTTCGGAATTAGAACTTAATGAAAAAAATACGATCGGATTGATTTTAGAATTCGCACAAAATAATAGAAACAGTTTTTCTAATGCTTTGGGAAACAATTACGTACATAATATCTTACAAAATTCGTACACGCAAGATCAAAACCTAAGTGGCTACAGCCGAAATCTCGGAAATAATTTGTTTTATAAATATTATGACAAAGAAAAAAATAAGATCCTTGATATTAATGCGGGATTTAACTACGATTCTACGGTTGATACGAACGATCGTATTCTTAATTCAAGCAATAATCCAATTCCCACAGGAAGCAGAATTATCGCCAATAATGAAAACAGAGAATATTATTTGAAGGCAGATTACTCCCAAACCCTCGGGAAATCTGATATCGCTTTTGAAGGTGGCGGAAAAATGGATTTTCGAAATAATGCAATTCCGTACGATTATTCTAATCTAACCAACAACGAATTTATTTTTGACGAAAACAGAAGCAACGATTTTCATTACACGGAAAATCTAAACTCTCTTTACGTTAATTTCTCAAAAACTTTTTTCAAAAAATTAGAAACTAGAATCGGATTGCGTTATGAATATATTTCGTACAAAATCAGGCAAAATGTGGGTAATATTGAGAGGACAAATTCTTATGGAACATTTCTCCCCAATTTGCTTTTAAAATATTCTTTCTCCGAAAACTATAACTTAAGCGCAACCTACAATCACAATTTGTGGCGGCCGTGGTACTCGGAATTTAATCCTTTTTTAATACCAACTGATGATGGAACTTTTTACCGCGGAAATATGGATCTGCAACCAAATCCAAGTGATAGAATTGGTTTGAAACTGGGTTTATTCAAGAAATATTTCATTTCTGCCAATTATTCATTTACCAATCAGGATTATTGGGATACTTATATTATTGAAGATAAAAAAACGATTTCAATGCCGGTCAATTTTAATGGAAAATCTGAGCGGTATTCTTTGAACTTCAATACGAATCAAACATTTCTTAAAAATAAATTGAGTGTAAATCTCAATTTGGGACTGAATTATAGCGACAATAGTGATTTCAATAAGAAAAATAATTTGGATATTAAAAGTTACTTGACCAACATCAACGGTTCATCAAATATTTCATACACCAATCTTTTCAATAAAGACATTAATATCAATGCTTGGGTCGGAGTATTTACGCAAAACAATGGAAATACGCTTAATAATAAACCCAACGTTTTTCATAATATGTCGGTTACCAAAATCTTTAAAGATCTCGGGTTAGAAACAACTTTAAGGCTTGTTAATCCCTTTGCAAAACTAAACTTTGATAATACCACTTATGCACCGATTGGGACTTTCAGAAATTTTTCGCAAGTCGATTATCACGGAGTTTCGATCACCTTAGTGAAACGTTTTGGTAATCAAAAAGTAAAAGAAAACACCAAAACTGATGTTGAAAAAGAAAGCGGTGGCGGAAAATAATTTGTAAAAATAAAAAGTAGAAATTAATGATGTTAACTTCTACTTTTTAATTATTTATATCAATCTTAATTGATAATTATTCCCACTCAATAGTTGCAGGTGGTTTGCTCGAAATATCGTACGCAACACGGTTAATCCCACGAACTTCGCTGATGATTCTGCTGGAAACGGTATCTAAAAACTCGTACGGAAGTCGGCTCCAAGTTGCGGTCATAAAATCGGTGGTATTTGCAGAACGAACAACCGCAGTGTATTCGTAAGTTCTTTCATCGCCCATTACACCAACAGATTTTACTGGAAGCAAAACCACAAATGCCTGAGAAACAGTTTCGTATAATTTATTTTTATACAATTCTTCAATGAAAATATCGTCGGCTTCTTGCAAAATTCTGACTTTCTCTTCATCCACTTCGCCTAGAATTCTGATTCCCAAACCTGGTCCAGGAAACGGATGACGATGCACCAAATGATGCGGAATTCCTAACTCCTCGCCTACTTTTCGCACTTCATCTTTAAATAATTCTCTTAAAGGTTCGAGCAATTCGAAATCCATTTCTTCGGGAAGTCCACCTACGTTGTGATGAGATTTTATTACTGATGATGGTCCTTTTACCGATTGACTTTCAATAACATCAGGATAAATTGTTCCTTGCGCTAAAAATTTCGCGCCTTCAATTTTATGAGATTCTTCATCGAAAACTGCTACGAATTCGTTACCGATTGCTTTTCGTTTTTGTTCCGGATCCGAAATGCCTTTTAATTTGGATAAAAATCTTTCGGAAGCATCAATCATTTTAATTTTCAAATTAAAGTGTTCACCGTAATTTTCCATTACTTTTTGTCCTTCATCTTTTCTTAAAAGTCCGGTATCCACAAAGATACATTGCAACTGATCGCCAATTGCTTTGTGAATTAAAACTGCCGCAACCGAAGAATCTACGCCACCGGAAAGTCCGAGGATTACTTTTTGGTCACCCACTTTTTCTTTAATTTCGGCAATGGTTTTGTCGATATAATTGGTGAGTTTCCAGTTTTTTTCTGCGTTACAAATATTGAAAACAAAATTTTCAATCATTTTTGAACCTTCTTCGGTATGCGAAACTTCGGGGTGAAATTGTACGCAATAAATTTTCTTGGATTCATTTGAAATTGCAGAAATCACGTCGGTAGTTCCGTTGATTACAAAACCTTCGGGGACGGTTTCTACTTCGTCGAAATGGCTCATCCAAACGGTTGAAAAACGACTTACGCCGGAAAGCAATTGATTGGATTTTTGAATTTCTAATTTTGCTTTTCCGTATTCGCCTTTTTCACCTTTTTTTACTTTTCCGCCCAAAAGATGGGTTGTTAATTGCATTCCGTAACAAATCCCAAGAACAGGAATGTTTTGCTCGAAAAGTGCTTTGTCAACTAAATGGGCATTTTCTGCATTCACAGAACTTGGCCCGCCGGAAAGAATAATTCCTGCTGGTTTTTTTTCTAAAATTTCTTCAACGGAAGCGTTGAATGGAACGACTTCGGAATATACGCCGAGTTCGCGAATTCGCCTTGCGATGAGTTGGTTATATTGTGATCCGAAATCGAGGATGATGATACCGTTTTGCATATGTATTGTTAGGTGTTAGGTGTTAGGTGTTGGGTGTTAAAAATGTGAGTTCGATTTTTAAGATTTTTTATTTTAAATCATTATTCTTTCACCATTAGGTAATTAAGATTTTCTGTCATTAAATTGAATCGAGCACTTATTTTTCAACCACAAAGTCAAAAAAGATTAATTCAAAAAGCATTAAATAAAAGTTCATAAAGTAGAAATCTATAGATTTTCAAAGGTTTTGTATTCATTTTGAATGTAGGTATTGCACCAATTTTCCTTTGTGAATTTATGGTTTTTTGTGGTTTTAAATTTTATTTTAGATCGTTATTTTCATTGGTATCCGAATTCCTAGCCCTGATCGCAGAGGCATCCTTTTATGGAGCGTTAGCGCAATAAAAAATATAGCGGAGAGCAGGTTCCAGGCTTCTAAAAACGATAATAAAAAAGACGTGAAAAATCACGCCTTATGAATTAAAATTTGCCGATATCGTCTCTGAAATATTCGTAATCGAAGTGGATAATGTCAGCATCTTGGTACACTTTTTTACGTGCTTCTTCGAAAGAATCGCCAGTCGCAACTAAACTTAAAACACGTCCACCAGTGGTTAAAATCTGATTACCTTTCACCCTAGCTCCTGCAAAAAGAAGTTGACTGCTAACTTTCTCGGTATTTCGAATTTCAAAACCTGTCTCGATTTGACGCGGATAGCCACCAGAACACATTACCAAACACACTGCTTTTTTGTCGCTGAATTTTAGTTCGATATCATTTCCTTCGATGCAATCCATAATCACGTCGTAGAGATTATTTTCCATTAACGCCATAATTACTTGCGTTTCCGGATCACCCAATCTCATATTATATTCCAGCAAATAGGTTCCGTTTTCTGTCACCATTAAACCGAAAAAGATAAAACCTTTAAAACGGATATTCGAAGCGTGAAGTCCTGCTAAAGTAGGTTTCAGAATGTTTTCTTCAAAATCTTTTTGATGGGCATCGGTAAATTCGGGACTTGGCGCAACGCTTCCCATACCGCCGGTGTTTGGTCCTGTATCGCCTGATCCTGCTTTTTTATAATCCTTTACGGGAATACAGGGGAATAATTTGTCACCGTTTGAAAAGGCAATAATCGATGCTTCAAAACCTTTTAAATATTCTTCAATCACCAACTGAATTCCAGCATCACCAAAAATTCTTTCGATCATAAACTGATGAATAGTCGTTTCTGCTTCTGCTAAATCGTGGGCAATCACCACTCCTTTTCCACCTGCAAGTCCGCTGGCTTTGATTACCAAAGGAAATTTTTGAGTTCTCACATAATCAATGGCATCTTGGTAAGCTTCAAAAACGACTGCTTTTGCGGTCTTGATATGATGAGTTTGCATGAATTTTTTCGAAAACGCTTTGCTTCCTTCTAATTCTGCTGTTCTTTTTCTAGGACCAAAAATTTTAAGATTATGACTCTTGAATTCATCTACAATCCCCTCTACTAATGGTGCTTCCGGACCTACGATAGTGAGATCTATTCTTTCTTTGATAACCAAATCCCTCAGCCCTTCGATGCCGTCTTCATATACATTTTGTCCCAACGACTCTGTAGTTGCATTTCCTTTTGCAAAATACAATTTAGAAATCCTTTTATCGCTATTGAGCTTTAAAGCGATCGCAGATTCTCTGGCGCCATTTCCTACTATTAAAATTTTCATAGTTTATTATTTGTTTGCTTTTTCAAAATTACTCAATTGAAAATAAATTTCAAATGGAGTTGGAAAAAATTTCCGTTCTAATTCATAATAGCAAAATTAATGCAAAAAGTGTCTCATTCCTGAAAACATCATCGGAATTCCATGTTCGTTTGCTGCTTCTATACTTTCTTCATCTCTCATACTTCCTCCAGGCTGAATGATGGCTTTGATGTCTTCTTTAGCACAAAAATCAACAACATCTCTGAAAGGGAAAAATGCATCGGAAGCTAAAACCAAATCACCGTCGAATTTTAGTTTTGCTCTTTCGATGGCGTGTTGCGTTGCCCAAATTCGGTTCACTTGTCCACCGCCAATTCCTAAAGCTTGAACGCCATTGGAAACTACGATTGCATTTGATTTTACATACTTTACAACACGTTGAGCAAAGAGTAATGCTTTTTCCTGTTCGGTTGTTGGTTTAAAAACGGTAACTGTTTTAATATCATCCGAGAACTGATTATCATTATCTTGAACCAAAATTCCGCCATCAATTTTCACCCAAGTTTGCTGGTCTGAAACTGGATTTTTAATTTTAATAATTCTTAAATTCTTTTTCTTTCTTAAAATTTCTAAAGCTTCCTCATCAAAATCTGGAGCCATTACAATTTCAAGAAAAGTTTTATTGAGTTCTTCGGCAGTTTCAGCATTTACTTTAAAATTCATCCCGATAATTCCACCGAAAATAGAAACAGGATCGCATTCGAATGTTTTTTGATACGTTTCCAAAGCCGAAGTTCCCACCGCAACTCCGCAAGGTGTAGAATGTTTCACCGCGCAGCAAGCCATTTCTTCTTTGAATTCATTTACAACTTTCCAACATAAATCCATGTCGCGGAGATTATTGAAAGACAATTCTTTGCCGCCCAGAATTTCAAAGTCTTTCATTGCGCCATTTTCAATCGTAGAAACATAGTAAGCTGCGGTTTGATGTGGGTTTTCTCCATATCGTAAATCAGAAACTTTTTTATAAGAAGCGTTCAAATATTGTGGATATTCTTCATTCAACAACATTTTCGAAATCGCTGCATCATAAGCTGCCGTTAAATTAAATACTTTCCCGGCAAGTTTTTTTCTTGTTTCTAAAGTCGCATTTCCTGTTTCTTCAATTTCTTGCTGAATTTTTGCATAATCCTCAACGTCGGTAATTACCGTAACGGCATTGAAATTTTTCGCTCCTGAACGCAACATTGAAGGTCCACCAATGTCGATAAACTCTACTTTCTCATCCAAAGAAATATCAGAATTTGCATTTTCGAAAAATGGATACAAATTAACGATGACCATATCGATTAATCCAATCCCGTGTTGCTGAACGGTTTCCATGTGTTCTTTGTTGGTTCGAACCGCAAGCAATCCGCCATGAACTTTTGGATGCAAGGTTTTCACGCGGCCATCCAACATTTCAGGGAAATCCGTGATTTCATCAATTTGAATTGGGTTTAAACCAGCATCTTTCAAATGTTTGAAAGTTCCGCCCGTGGAAACCAATTCGTAATTTTTTTCTTCTAAAAATTTTGCGAAATCTGCGAGTCCGGATTTATCGGAAACGGAGATTAGTGCTCTTTTTTTTGACATTTTTTCTTTCTTTTTACTTTTTATTAGAATCCGTTCTTTCATCAACGGTTGTTTATTTTCATTTCATTGGGTTTTACCAATGCTATTGATGTCGCCACTTCGTGGCTCTACGTTTCGTTTTTCATTTTTCCACGGGCTTCACCCGTGGCTATAGGTTTTCGCCACTTCGTGGCTTCGTTTGGCTTTTAACTATTTCTTCCTATTAATTTAACCAATTCTAAGACATCATCACTTCGTGGCTTAAAGTCTCCTTGGGGATTTAGGGACTTATCGCTTTCGAAAAAATATCATATTCAATCATAGAAATTTCATCTTATTCAAATTGTTCTTTATCTTATTTTGTATCTTCAATTTTCATCGGGCTTGAATGAAGCAATAGCATTTTCCATTTTTTGTTGTCTTTTACTAAGATTGCACTTTCAATGGTTCCCATTTTATTAAAAAAATCACCATTCAATAAAAACTCGGCCGTATTACGATAAGAAATCCATGCTGTATTTTTTGAAAAAGATACCTTCACTACTTCTATATGATTAATCCGCTTAATAGATGTACCGTCTGAATTGTATTTCTGAAATTCTGGAATCACCCCATTTTTCATCAGTTCTTTTACTGCATTTCGATCCGATATTTCACCATCTTCAAGCAATAAAAACCTGATGAATACTAATTATCTACCTCCGAAATATTTAATTTCGACCATATTTCATCAAAAAGAATTTTATATTACTTCTTTAATTTCAATCTCTTTTAGACTTTGTGCCGAAAAAGAGAACATAATGAGAAGAAAATAAATCGAATTTTTTAAACAATTATTCATAGTACTTATTTTTAAAAAAGTTAATATCTTAATACTTTTTCAATTGCTTTCGGGAAAATCTCATATTCTATTTGATGAATTTTTTTCGCTAAAGTTTCTATGTTTTCATCAACATCAACTTTAACTTTTCCTTGAAGAATAATTTCACCTTCATCGATTCCAGAGGTCACAAAATGAACGGTGGCGCCGCTTTCTTGCTCTTTGGCTTCAATTACTGCTTGGTGAACGTGATTTCCCCACATTCCTTTTCCACCAAATTTGGGTAAAAGTGCAGGATGAATATTGATAATCTTACCTTCAAATTTTTCGCAGAATTCTTTATTTAAAATAGAAAGAAAACCCGCTAAAATTATTAAATCCGTATTTTCAGGAATTGCATTTTCTAAATTTTCAGAAAAATCTTTTCCACGCTTTATTAATTGATGAGAAATTTGATGATTCTTGGCTCTTTCTAATCCGAAACATTCTCGGTCTGCAACGATGAGATTTATTTTCGCATCGGAAATTTCTTTAGAATCGATGCAATCTATAATTCGTTGAAGATTGGTTCCGCCACCTGAAACTAAAACAGTTATATTTTTCATTCCTCACCCTAAATCCCTCTCCAAAGGAGATGGACTTTTAAATTTTACATTAAAATAATTTTCTCAGAATTTTCTACGATTTCGCCAATTTCATAAGCGTCATCAAGCAAATCCATTACTTTTTCGGCATGTTTTTCATCAATGACTACAACCATTCCGACTCCCATATTGAAAGTTCCGTACATTTCCATTCGGTCGATATTTCCTCGTTTTTCTAATTCCAACATTACAGAAGGAATTTTAATTTTTGAAGCATCGATTTTTGCACATAAATTTTCAGGAATAATTCTCGGAATATTTTCGATGATTCCACCACCTGTGATATGCGCAATTCCTGCAACTTTGACTTCTTCCAATAATTTATGAATCGGTTGATAATATAATCTGGTTGGAACAAGAAGTGTTTCGTAAAGCGGTTTCCCTTCAAATTCTTCATTAAAATCGGGAAAAATTTTTCTCACTAAAGAAAATCCGTTCGAATGAAATCCTGAACTTGGCAATGCTAAAACTTTATCGCCAACTTTAATTTTTGAACCATCAATAATTTGATCTTTTTCTACAATTCCTACACAAAAACCTGCAACATCATAATCTCCAGGTTTGTACATTCCAGGCATTTCGGCTGTTTCGCCGCCGATCAAAGCGCAATTATTGTCTTTACAGGCTTTCACCATTCCCATCACAATTTCTGCTGCAATCTCAGAATCGAGTTTTCCACACGCTAAATAATCGAGGAAAAAAAGCGGTTTCGCACCATGACACAAAATATCGTTAGCACACATTGCAAAACAATCCACACCGATAGAATCATATTTTTTAGAATCTAAAGCGACTTTCAGTTTGGTTCCAACACCATCGGTTCCACTCACCAAAACGGGATTCTTATAGCCCGCGATTTGATAGAACGCTCCGAAACTTCCTAAATTATTAAGAACATTTTCGTTGTGGGTTTCGGCAACTGCAGATTTTATTTTATCAACGGTTTTGTAGCCTTCTTCTTTATCGACTCCGGCGGATTTGTAGGTATTGCTCATTAGACTTTTAGATTTTAGATTTTAGATTTTAGATTCCAAAACCCTGTTGTTTTTATCTTTTAGCTTTTTTAAAAATTAAAAAACAAAAAAGCCGACAATCATTCAGACGTCGGCTCGTTAT
>NZ_JBAVFG010000161.1:0-12007 GCF_049588135.1 Kaistella sp.
GATTAAATCAATACAATATCAAAAATAATTAAAGTGATTCTCTTTTTTAATTGACCGAAATTTCGTACTTTTGCAGTCTGAAAATGTGAGAAATTCTGTAGAGATAGCTTCACATTGCAAAAAGACATTGATAACAAATAGATAAAATTAAGCAAAAATGCCAAAATTAAAAACTAAATCAGGTGCTAAGAAGCGTTTTAAGCTTACCGGAACCGGAAAGATTAAAAGAAAAGGTGCTTTCAAAAGCCACATCTTGACCAAAAAAGAAACGAAGCAAAAGAGAAATCTTACGCAAACTTCTTATGTTGCAGAAGTGGACAAAAAGAGCGTTTTACGTCAATTAGCTTTAAGATAGTTTTTATAAATCAACCGGTTTATAAGAATTAAAAAATTCAGAAAATTTAACCCTGAAACGGCGCAAAAAAGTGTAATGAAATAATTTACCGCCCTTTTCAAAAAAACAAATTTAATTATGCCAAGATCAGTAAATGCAGTAGCTTCTAGAGCTCGCAGAAAAAAAGTTATTAAATTGGCCAAAGGTTATTTCGGTAGAAGAAAGAACGTTTGGACAGTTGCAAAAAACGCCGTACAAAAAGCAATGCAATATGCTTACCGCGGTAGAAAAGAAAAGAAAAGAAATTTCAGAAGCTTATGGATCATGCGTATCAACGCTGGTGCAAGAGAACACGGGATGTCTTACTCCCAATTTATGGGCGCTCTTAAAACGAACAACATCGAATTGAACAGAAAAGTTTTAGCTGATTTAGCAATGAATCACCCTGAAGCCTTCAAAGCAATCGTTGATCAAGTAAAATAAATGTAGAATTATTTGTTATCAATTATTAATCTCACTCTTTTAAAGGGTGAGATTTTTTGTGACATTATCTTACAAAAATTCTCTCATCGAAATTAAAACTCTCTATTTTAATAATTTTGATTTTTCCAGCTTCTTTATGAAAAGGATTAATCGCATAATTAAAATCGCCTTGAACCGCTGCTGAAGGAACTTTCATGATCAAAAATTTGTTGGCTTTTAAAAATGTATCTCCAATCTCTTGTGTAGAATTCAAATGTGGAAATGTTTTCCAATGAAATGGCAATTTTTTTAATTCGAAGACAGAATCTTCGGGAATTTCAATATGAACCAGTTGATAATCCTTCGGAATAATTCCTAAAGGCGTGTGAACCGCAATTTCTGTAACACAAAGTGCAATCGATTGTGCAGTATAAAGCATCGCATTTCCTTTGCTATTCCATCTTCCACCCACTAATTCAGCACCTTTCCCCGAAAGATCCTGTGCATATATCCTTTTTGAAAGCCGATAAACAATCATGCCAAAACACCATGTTCAATTCGTGTGAGCTCATCCATCAAAAGATTAATACCAAAAGTTGTAGTAAGCAAATCTTTCGGAATGGTATTTCCTAAAGCGACACTTTCTGAATTTAGCCAAATAGAAAAATTATTGGCATCGCCAAAAACTTCTTGCCCTCTAGAATGGAGCATTTCTATTTGCAAAATTCTTTCGGATTGTGGAGTATCAAAGGATTTTTCTTCATTTTGATAGCGAGATAGGGTTTTGCCTGAGATATGAAGAAAACCAGCCCAATCTTGCATCGTAAAAGTAAATTTCTGTGAAATATTAAAAAAAGTTTTAAAATCTAAACCTTTATTTACAATATCTATTAAATTAAAAACACCTGCATCATCATAATTTTTGTAACCATACAATGCAATAGGTTCGTTCACGGTGTTTGTTGTTTCTTTGGAAGTTTTATATTTTTTCATCTTTAAATTCTTTACCCAAAGATACGACTTTTGTCCTTATACAAAAGACTTTTGTCTATTTTCTTAAAGTTTTTTATAAACCATCATTAAATTTTCGGCAATTTTTTCATCATTAAATTTTTGGACAAACTGTAAACCTTTATCAGAACGGCGTTTCCTGTCAGCTTCATTATTCCAAAGGAAAAGAATTTTAGATTTTAAATCATTAGAATTCAATGGATCAATATATAACGAATATTCCCCACCAGCTTCTGGGAGCGAACTTGTATTACTTGCAATTACAGGAGTCTGAGAGTAAAGCGCTTCAATAATCGGAATTCCAAAACCTTCAAAAAAACTGGGATAAACGAAAATATCCGCAAGCTTATAAATCGCAGCCAGTTCTTCCATTGAAACACTTTCCAGGAATTGAACTTGATTTTCTAATTTATTTTTCTTGAGGTATTTTTGAACTTTATTAAAATATTTTGTTTTTTTACCAATAACGACTAATGGAATTTCAGTTCCATTGATGCCTCTCACAATATTTAAAAGATTTTTACGCTCTTCAATCGTCCCAACATTCAGAATGAATCTTTGGGGTAAATGATATTTTCCTTTGACAGAAGTCAGAAAGTCTTCACTTTGATTTTCCTTAAAAGCGCAATGACAACCTTGATAAATAACTCTAATTTTCTCTTCCGGAACTTTTAAAAGTTTAATAATATCTCTTTTGGTCTGTTCGGAAATAGCAATAATCACATCAGCATGCACTGCCGCTTTTTTAAACTTCCAGAAATGAATTATTCGGTCGAAAAAAGAATAATACTGCGGAAATCTCATGAAAATTAAATCATGAATGGTGACTACTTTTTTAATCGATTTGCCTGCCCATTTCAAAGGCAACTCGCCAGAAAGTCCATGGAAAATATCTGCATCGATTTTCTGTGCATCTTTCCCCATCTTCAATTGTCGCGACATCGTTCCTTTCGAAGTTTCAACAAAAGAAACATTGGATAAGCTTAATATATCTTTTCCTTTTTCAGACGGACTTTCATTAAAAAGCACATATTGATTTTCTGGAAAATAGGTTGCTAAAATCCGAACCAAATCACGGGAATAGTTACCTAAACCCGAACTGTTATTAAAGAAACGTTTTCCATCAAAAGCAATTTTCATGATAGAATATTTTTTTGAAATTCTTGAAATGTTCCGAACTGATAGCCTGAATTTTTTAACCAAAATAAAAACTGATCAAAATTTTCCACCATTTCCTTTCCGGAATTTTTGGTGGTAAAAGCTGGAAGTTTAAATTTTTCGTCCTTGATCTCTGCAAACTCCCACGGATGGAAATATACATTCAGATAATTATCCTTCTTCAAAACATCTTTTGCCAGTTTTTTATAGAAACTGAACGGAAAATTGTGGAAGCTCAACCAAAATAAAGGAACCCTAAAATTCGGAGAAACAGAAGCCGGAATTTGCAAAACTTCACCTTCATTAAAATAGGTTCGGGACACTTTAAGATTGTTATATCTTCCGGGGAGAAAGGTTGGGTTTACCGATGAATTATAAGAGTAGCCGGCTTTCTCAACTTCTTTCTCATCCACTTTCATCATTCTGGGCATTCGCAAACCCGTGACATCAGTATTAAAAAGTTCACTGAGTTTTTCGCGAGATTTTTTTAAATCTTCAATTTCAAATTTTGAATGAAACCAAGTGTGAGAAGCGAGCTCGTGACCTTCTTCTAAAAGTTGTACAATTAAATCTTTATTATTTTCAGCAAAAACAACGGTAGAAAAAAAAGTGGCTTTTGCACCATGCTTTTTTAGAAGTTCTAAAATATTCTGCAATCCTTTTCTTGAAATAGAAAGCTGTTCTTCAAAGGAGATATTACCTTTGTATTCGAATGGCATATCAAATTCTTCAATATCAAAACTCAGTAAAACCATTTTTAAAAATTTTTGGAACGAATAATATAATTGGGTCTTTCTTTAACTTGTTTGAAAATTTTACCTAAATAAATTCCGATGATTCCCATAATTATTAATTGCAAACCGCCAAAAAAAACCACGGTCATAATTAAAGAGGCCCAACCAGAAATTTCGGTTTTGGTCATAAAAGAATGAATGATATAAATTAAATATCCGAAAACGGATAAAACTGAAAAAATAAAGCCCAAATATGCAGCTATGTAAAGTGGTTTCACACTAAATGCCGTAATCCCAGTAAATGCAAAACGAATCATTTTACTAAGATGATAACTGCTTTCTCCTGATGCCCTTTCTGCTGCAACGTAAGGAACACCAGCCTGACGAAAACCCACCCAAGTCGATAACCCACGCAGGAAAATATCGGCTTCATTCATTTCACGCACTACATCAACTACGGAAGCGTCCATTAAACGAAAATCTGAACCCCCTCCTTTTACCAGATTTACGTCGGAAATACTGGATAGCAAATGGTAAAAAACAGTCGATGTTTTTCTTTTAAATGCGGAGATTTGTTTTGGGTAAGTTCGAATGGTATATACGATGTCAAAACCTTCTTCCCACTTTTCAATTAATTCTGGAATCAGTTCTGGTGGATGTTGCAAATCGGCATCCATAGAAATTACTGCGTTTCCGTTAGCGTAATCCATTCCCGCTTTTACGGCAGGTTGATGACCGAAATTTCGAGAAAATTCTATAAACTTTACTTCTTCAAAGTGGTTTGATAAATCTTCTAATTTCTTTTGAGTTTGATCTCGACTTCCATCATTTACAAAAATAATTTCGAAACGATAATTTTCGAGTTTCGAGAAAACGTCTTTGATTCTTTGGTGAATCAAAGCGACATTGTTTTCTTCATTATGAGCGGGAATGACGATGGAAATCTTCTTCACTGCTTTAATTTATTTAGTCTAATTGATAATCTTTTTCGAAATCTTTGGTCAACAATTCGTAAATAATACGGAACCAAACAATGCAACAAGGTAGTGCTTTTAAGGAATATTTCATAATATAATTATCCTTAATGAATTTAGGAAATAAATCCGAAAATGAGAAACAGGTTAAAATCATCACGAAGATTAATAAACCAACTATTAATGGCGATTTCTCTTTTTGAATAATGAACCAAATCATTACTCCAGCAACTGCAATAATAAAAGTTGGCGATTCTGAACCCGAACTGAAAAGAACGATAAATAAAAGTGTTGAAGCCAAAATCATCATCTGAAAAGGAAGATTTTTATATTGTTTTATTCTTAAATAGGGCAATGTAAAAATTGCCATTCCCGGAAAGAGGAAAACCAAGTTAGAAATATCGGCATGCCCGGAAATCCGTCTTACAATTCCCATCAAAGAATAGTCCTGTCTGTTTCCTAAAACCTGATTCGCAGTATTTTTCTCCGACAAAGACTGAAACCAATCTGCATACGATTGAAGTCCAAAATGAGGACTTGAAAGTAACATTGGTAATATTAAAAATAAAATACCGAATCCTAAAAAAGATAGGATGAATTTCCATTTATTCTTAATGAAAAAGAAAGCGGAAAGTCCAGCAATTCCATAGAGTTTTACAAAAAAACCTATTAAAATAGAAATCGTTGATTGGATTTCTTTCCGTTCGTAAATATAAACTGCAGAAAGCATTAATAATCCTGTTAAAGCGATATTAAACTGTAAACTCACGGCAGCCGTAATGAACTCCTGCAAACATAACCAAGCAAAGAATGCTTTTTTAGGATTAGAGAATGGCAGTTTATAAATGGCAAAAACAAAAACAAAAGTATTGGCAATATTCCATAAAACAATTCCCAACCAATCTGGTAAAATAGCGAAAGGCGCAATTAATACGCTGAATAAAATTCCATAATGATTCGAATCAAAATGTACCTCTGGATACAATAAATAGATGTTTTTCTGTGCTAAAGTATTATCAAAAACATTTTTGAAAATCATGTAATTATTATACTTTTCTGGTCCACCGCGATATTTTGTAATCGCCGATAAAATAGAAACAAGAAAATAAATCCCAAAAATATATTTGGGATTTGAAATAAATTTTAAGAATTTATCTTTCAAGTTTAAGTAGAATTTAGAATTAAACTGCTACATTATTTTCTCTCAAAGCATCGTTAAGAGAAGTTTTTTTATCAGTAGATTCTTTTCTTTGTCCGATGATTAAAGCACAAGGAACTTGAAATTCTCCCGCAGGAAACTGTTTGGTATAACTTCCTGGAATCACAACAGAACGAGCAGGAACTCTTCCTTTAATTTCAACTGGAATATCGCCAGTTACATCGATAATTTTTGTGGATGCGGTTAGAACAACATTTGCTCCTAAAACAGCTTCTCTTTCAACATGAACGCCTTCTACAACGATGCATCTTGAACCAACGAAAACATTATCTTCAATAATAACTGGAGCTGCTTGAAGCGGTTCTAAAACGCCACCAATTCCTACTCCACCACTTAAATGAACATCCTTTCCGATTTGCGCACAACTTCCAACCGTTGCCCAAGTATCAACCATCGTTCCAGAATCTACATACGCTCCGATGTTGACATAAGACGGCATCAAAATTACGCCCGATGCAATATAAGCACCCTCACGTGCAACAGCGTGTGGAACTACACGAACTCCTTTTTCGGCATACCCTCTTTTCAGAGGAATTTTATCATGGAATTCAAACGGTCCAACTTCAATGGTTTCCATTTTTTGAATTGGGAAATACATCACGACTGCTTTTTTTACCCATTCGTTTACTTTCCAACCATTTTCAGTAGGTTCAGCAACACGAAGTTCGCCCAAATCTAATTGACGAATCACTTCGCGAATTGCTTTTTGACTGTCTTCATTTTGTAACAATTCACGGTTGTCCCAAATATTTTCGATGGTTTGTTGTAACATATTTTATT
Organism: Kaistella sp.; assembly: GCF_049588135.1. Taxonomy (GTDB): domain Bacteria; phylum Bacteroidota; class Bacteroidia; order Flavobacteriales; family Weeksellaceae; genus Kaistella. The sequence goes on from NZ_JBAVFG010000161.1 coordinate 6,673, forward strand.
TTTGAATTTATAATTTTTGAATAAAGGCAAATTTACAAAACTCTTCTTGCAAAAAGGTAAGCATTGTTCCAATATCTTTCGTTGAGTGAGGAAATAATCACGCCTTTTGAAGTAGAAGCATGAATAAATGTCACTTCGCCATCGCCTCTTATATTATGTACAATTCCTACATGCGTAACTTTACTTCCGCCAGCTGTTGCAAAAAACAGCAAGTCACCAGGTTTTGTTTCTTTAATAGTTATATGTTTTCCAGCATTTGATTGATCTTCGGAACGGCGCGGAAGTTTGGTGTTATTTTCATCGAATACTTTACAAACCAGACCAGAACAATCGAAACCAGAAGAGGAATTTCCTGCGTATTTATAGGGAGTACCGAGATATTTTTCTGCATCTTTTAAAATTTCTTTAACATCTGAATTTATTTTTCCAGAAAAATTAGATTCTAATTTTTTAAGATCGGAAGTTCTGGTGACAGATTTGGAAGAAACGCTTTTGTTGGTAACAGATTTTGATGCTCCACAAGAAACAACAAAAAGTAGCGCAATAACTGCAAATAATAAGTTTTTCATTTTTAAAATAGCATGATTTTCAAAAATAGTAAAATTATTTTCATTTGAGCGAATTTTAAAGATCTTCGTTTGTACTAAGAGAATGTAAAGTATTTTAATAAACGTAAAAGACACAAAAACAATAAAATTTTAAGTTTTCCAAAAGTTCAAAAAAAAAAGGAAAATACTATCTTTTTTGCTCTTTTAGAGGTTTTCCTTTTTAGTTTTTCTTTTGTGCTTTGTGATTTAAGGATATTTTTTTATTTTTAAATAGCCTTTTAATATTTCAAAATCATTCCCGATTCACCAAATCCATTGAAAAAGCTGGCAAACAAATTGCCAAATAATCGCAAGGCTCATCAAACGGATTGCTATAACGAACTCTCGCTCCTTTTTCAATCAAAATGCTTTGTCCGGTTTCTAAAATAACAATTTCGCCATCAATTTCAAATTGCTTTTTTCCTTTAATAATATAAGTAAATTCATCGAATTCGGGCGTTTGAAATGGCTCGCTCCAATTGGGCGGCGCAATCATGTGCGCAATGGAAACATTAGGATTTCCTGTTGAATTCCCCCAAATTTCTTCGATGACTTTTCCGTCGGTTGTTGGCACGACGAAAGGTGATTTTTGAATTCTATATTTTGACATAAAGATGATTTTAAAAGTCATTCAAAATTACAAATTATTTTTTTTCCTTTCAGATTGAACGATTGAAGATGAAAATAATTTTGAATAACCCAATCATGGCAAAACGTGCTTGGAATCATACTTTGATGTTTTTGAAGGAAATTTTAAAGTAAGAAAAATTTAATTTTGGTATTTAAAACTTTTGCGGTTAAAACAAAACAATCCTTTTCAAAAAAAAATTGAAAAGGATTTAATATAAAGATTTGATTTGGTTTAAAACTGCATTTCAGGAATTTCGCCTTCAATGATTAAATCGGCTTCGGTAGATTTTATAATTTCTTCTACAGAAACTCCCGGTGCTCTTTCCAAAAGTTTGAAACCATTGGGCGTAACTTCTAAAACTGCCATTTCGGTCACTACCTTTTTCACGCAACCAACTCCTGTTAATGGCAAAGTACATTTTTTTAGAATTTTACTTTCGCCAGCTTTGTTTACGTGCATCATTGCAACGATAATATTTTCGGCAGAAGCCACCAAATCCATCGCGCCGCCCATTCCTTTCACCATTTTTCCCGGGATTTTCCAGTTGGCAATGTCGCCGTTTTCTGAAACTTCCATTGCTCCAAGAATCGTTAAATCTACTTTTTTGCTTCTAATCATTCCGAAACTGAAAGCAGAATCGAAAAAAGATGCTCCTGGAAGCGTCGTAATCGTTTGTTTTCCGGCATTAATTAAATCGGGATCTTCTTCGCCTTCAAAAGGAAAAGGTCCCATTCCGAGAACGCCGTTTTCACTTTGAAATTCTACTGAAAGATTCTGTGGGACGTAGTTTGCAACCAAAGTCGGGATTCCGATTCCGAGGTTGACGTAATATCTATCTTTTACTTCTTTTGAAATTCTTTGGGCGATTTGTTCTTTTGTGAGCATTGTAAATAACTTTGATTGCAATTTACTCAATTTATAAAAACTATGAAAATTATAATTCTTTTTACCCACAAAATCACAAAGTTAATTTGCAATAATTTTTGAACCATTAAGATATTAAGAATATTCAGCTGTCTTAATTTTCTTAATATCTTAATGGTTCAATTTATTATTATTTATCAATACAACAATTCTATCAAGCAAATCAAATTATTATCAATAACAATCGAATTTATATCAGTATTTTTGCCCCATTATTTTAACAAAAATTTTTCAATGAAAACCTTATTATATTATTTAAAACCTCATAAATGGCTGCTCGTTTTTTCTTTACTTTTAGCCACCATCAATCAGGTTTTCTCTTTATTTGGACCAGCAATTACGGGGAATATTCTCGATCAGTTGGTTACTCATCCTAATTTTTTTGATAAAGAAAAATTATTGCCCAGAAACTTAGACCAATATTTTTATGGAACTGATCTTTACCACGGCGTATTTTATTTTTTAGGATTATTAATCGGAACCGCGATGGTGAGCCGAATTGCGAAAGCTTTTCAAGATTATGTGGTAAATGTGATCACCCAAAAATTTGGCGCAAATATTTTCACAGACGGCTTGCAACATTCAATGGCATTACCTTACCAAGAATTTGAAGACCAAAGAAGTGGTGAAACTTTATCGATTTTAACTAAAGTTCGGGAAGATTCGGTGAAATTTATCACCAATTTCATCAATATATTTTTCGGAATTTTGGTGAGTATTATTTTCGTTTCTGTTTATGCAATTCGCTTGCATTGGTCGATTATGCCGGTTTATGTGGTTGGGATTTTCATCATTTCTTTCATCACCAATTTACTGAGTAAAAGAATTAAAAACATTCAAAAAACAATCGTAGCCGAAACCAATAGTTTGGCAGGAAGCACAACGGAAAGTTTACGAAATATCGAAATTGTAAAAAGTTTAGGTTTAACAAAACAAGAAGTTAAACGTTTGAATAGCAATACTTACAAGATTTTAGGTTTGGAACTCAGAAAAGTAAAAAGCATTCGTTCTTTAAGTTTTATTCAAGGAACGATGGTGAATTTTCTGCAACAGATGATCACCTTTACTTTATTGTTTCTTATTTTTAAAAATATTGTGACTCCGGGACAATATTTATCATTAATGTTTTACGGATTCTTTATTTTCGGACCGATGCAGGAAATCGGAAACATCATTATTTCTTACCGTGAAGCACAAGCTTCTTTGAATAATTTCGATCAATTGATGAAAAAACCTGCGGAAGAAAAACCACAAACGCCAAAACAAATTGGCTCCATCGAAAAATTGGCATTTAACCACGTTTCGTTTCAACATCGATCTGCGTCATATAAAGCTTTAAATAATATTTCTTTTGAAGTTAAAAATGGCGAAACCATTGCTTTTGTTGGACCAAGCGGTTCGGGAAAAAGTACGTTGGTGAAACTTTTGGTCGGATTGTATCGTCCGAAAGAAGGGACAATTTTCTACAATAATATCAATGGAAATGAATTTGATTTCGATGAACTGAGAAATCAAATCGGGTTTGTAACGCAAGACACGCAACTTTTTGCAGGAACAATTAAAGAAAATCTCTTGTTCGTAAATCCCGAAGCGACGGAAGAAGATGTACAATTGGCTTTGAAAAAATCGAGTTGTACTGCCTTAATCCAAAGAGCTGAAAAAGGAATAGAAACCGTAATCGGCGAAGGTGGATTCAAATTAAGCGGTGGCGAAAAACAAAGAATTGCCATTGCAAGAGCTTTGCTCAGAAAACCACATTTGCTTATTTTTGATGAAGCAACTTCCGCTTTAGACAGCATTACGGAAGAAGAAATCACTTCCACAATCAAAGAAGTTTCGAAAGAAAAAGAGCAAATCACCGTTCTCATCGCCCACCGATTATCTACAATTATGCACGCCGACCGAATTTATGTTTTGGAAAAAGGACAAGTTATCGAAACCGGTTCTCACGAGAATTTGTTGGATGAAAAAGGTTTGTATTATGCGATGTGGAGACAGCAAATTGGGGAAAGGAAAGTTGGGAGGAGTGTTTAGAATTTTCACGTAAAAATTTTAATGTAATTGTGTATATTTGAAGTTATCTGAAATCGTCCATGAAAATTGTGATAGAATATGAAATTAAAATTTAAAATATTATTTGCCTTCTTTTCCATTTTAGGAAATGCTCAAAATTTAAAAACTTCTAATATTTTAAAAGTTTCTGACAGTATTTTATTACAAAACACCAAATCTAATTTATTTCCTTTTTTTAAATTTTCTGATGGGTCATATTATAAGTATTCGAAAGGAATATATGAGCGAACAGGAAAGTTTATAACTAATAAAAAGATTAAAAATAATGTAACTGAAATTTGGGTTTTGTATTCTTTTAAATACCCAAAAATAGAAGGTGTAAAAGGTGGTACTTGGATAAAACTTGATAAAAATCTAAATTTGATAGAACCTGTTTCATTGGAATTTATTCCTGAATTTTTGAGAAAAAATGAAAGGTCTAATTTTATTCCCAAAGAAGTCGCTTACAATATTGCCATTGAAAACTTCATAAAGGAAGGAATAAAAATTGAAAATCCTGAACTATTTTTTGATAAAAACCAAAATGCATATGTTTATATGATTATCAATAAATTAAATGAATACAAAAATTTTGCAAATAAACCTGCAGGAAATACTGAGGTAATAAAAATAAATGCCGAAAATGGAAAAATTGTAGAGAAATTTGATGGATATTATGGTTTAATAATTCGTTGATAAAAACCTTGCCAAAACGTCGAAACTTTGGCAAAGTTGGTTGATAAATAGAAAATTTCAATCTCGCTTTCTCACCGTTCTCTGTTCAATTCTTTTTTCAAATTTTTCGCCTTGAAAAATCGCATTATAAAAACTTTGAATAAATACCAACAATTGGTATCTTTGATTATAAATTAAAAGTGATGGCAAAAAATACCTCCATTTTATTGGGCGATTATTTCGATCAGTTTATCAGTCAGCAAATTAAATCGGGGAAATTTTCCTCGGCAAGTGAAGTGGTAAGAACCGCTTTGCGATTGTTTGAACACGAAGAAACCAAGAAATCTGAATTGATTAAAGAATTAAAAAAAGGCGAAAAATCTGGTTTTTTAGAAAATTTTAATCGGGAATCTTTTCTGCAAAATCTTCATGAAAAACATGCTGCTGAATAATGAAATACAAAATC
>NZ_JBAVFG010000162.1:0-2182 GCF_049588135.1 Kaistella sp.
GTCCATTGATTTATTAAATTTTAATTAAAAACTACCAGACTTGTTCTATAACCTGACTGATATTGTTGAGCGTAAAAGAGTCCCCTACCTGTTTACCGAACATCATTTTTGCCATCGGACTTTCTTCAGAAATCGCATAAAACCGATCTCCTTCAAAGAAAAATTCTCCCAAAGAAACCGAAATATAAAACCTCGCTTTATTGGTAAAAACAATAGAACCCAACTGAATTCTCCCTGAAGAATGATCTGAAATCTTAGCCAAATTTCTTTGTAAATCCTTTAATGACACCATTTGCTTTTGCATCTGATAAATTTCTTCCTGCATTTCTTCGCGAATGGAATCATATTTAGAAGTTTTTTTCACCTCACGACTTGCCTCCAAGGTGAACTCCATAAAATTTTCGAGTTTATGAATCTTTTGCGAAATAATTGCTTTCACATGATTGCGAACTTCACTTTTCACGATGATCCTCTTCTGCATATCATTTTTAATTTTTATTAAAAAAAATCTTTCCAAATAGAATCGATCAAAAAATCAGTTACAAACTTAAGGGAAGATTACATTTTCATTCGCTGGCGGGTCGCTTCAAAAAGAATGGCACCACAAGCTACAGAAACATTTAAGGATTGGGTTTTACCCTCCATCGGAAGTTTTATTTTTTCGTCGGAATGATGCAAAACTTCTTTCGAAATCCCAGTTTCTTCATTACCCATCACAATTGCACACGGTTGCGTAAAATCTACATCATAATATAATTTTGTAGCTTTTTCAGTTGCAGAAAAAACCTGAACACCAGATTGTTGAAGGAAATCAACGGTATGTCCTAAATTCTTTTCTTTACAAATTTTGATATTGTACATCGCTCCGGCAGAAGTTTTAATCGCATCCGAATTCATTGGTGCGCCTCCTTTTTCCGGAATAATTACAGCGTCAACGCCTGCACATTCTGCAGTTCTGCAAATTGCTCCAAAATTCCTAACATCCGTTAAACGATCCAAAATTAAAAGAAACGGCGTTTTTCCTGATTCGAAAATTTCTGGTAAAATATTTTCAATCGAATGAAAAGGAACATCCGAAATAAAGGCAACAACACCTTGATGATTCTTTCTGGTAAAGCGATTTAGTTTTTCAATCGGAACGTAATTCGGTCTGATTTTATGTTTCGCCAAAAGATTTTTTAATTCATAATAAATATCTCCCTGCAATGCATTTTGCAAAAATACTTTATCTACGGTTTTTCCGGCTTCTATCGCTTCAATTACTGGGCGCAACCCAAATATAAAATCTTCTTTCATAAGTTCTTTAAAAGTTAAAAATTCAAGGTCTTTATTTTACGTCCTCCCCTTGAAATTAGGAACGGATCTATTTAAAATTGCTCTCCCAGAATTGCTCTTTTTTGAGCCATTGCGTAACCATAATGCAAGCTTTCGTGCATATTATTAAAGATGATGGCATCTTGAATATTCTTTAAATCCAACCCAAAACTCGTGGTATAAGAAGTGTAATCCGGAAAAAAGTCATCGTCGTAATCTTTCATTAAGACCTTGGAAGTTTCCGTTAAAAGAAAAGCCAAATCATCAATTTCTGATTGCTGCACATCCAAATTAGGAAGGGTGCCTTTTTTGTAGGTTTCTATCCAATATTTATCAATTCGAAAAGGATTTCCACTAAGGTAATAATGCAATAATTGCTGCGTCGCCACGGTGTGTGCAATGTTCCAATAAATATTATTGTTGAATCCATCAGGAATCAGCAGCAAATCTTTAGTGGAAGTATTTTGCAAGATTTCTAAAAGGTTTCGGCGAACTTGACGGTGTGCCTGAAAATGATAATTCATTTGTGCAATATTTTAATCCTCAAAAATAGGTTAATAAACTGAAAACGACAAAAGTTACAGGATTTTTGGCTTTATTTTAAATGATCAAATATGATTTTTCTATAGTAGAAATAGGCTTTAATTTATTTTAAAATTGATAGAATTAGATAACGCTCGTCTGGAGCTATTGATTTGTTGATAATTCTAATGATTAAATGTGGTGCCAAACAGAAAACCTCTTTTAAATTGCTTTAAAAGAGGTTGATATTTATTGTTAATCTTTCAAATCAAAATTCAGAGGTAATCTAAATTTTGATTTTACTGGAACTCCTTTTAATTTTGCTGGAGTCCATTTTCCTTTAATT
>NZ_JBAVFG010000163.1:0-15795 GCF_049588135.1 Kaistella sp.
ATCCTAAAGTGAAAATAGTGACTGCTAAAACTGAAATTAATCTTTTCATATTGGTTAGTTTTTATTTTTAATATGATAACAAAGTTAAAAATATTTCGGTAGGAATTCTATAGTTTTCTTTCAAAACTTAATTCAATTTAAAGCTGATTTTGGTTATTGAAAAAGGATAAAATATATTTTAGAAAAAAAATCAATCAATCGTTTGATTTTTTTTCTGTTTTTATTTAAATTTGCACCCTCAAAAAAAATCATCCTATTATGATTTCCAAAGAAGAACATATTTTATTACACGCAGAAAAACTCTTTGCTGAGAAGGGGTTTGAAGGAAGTTCTACCCGAGAAATATCGAAAAAAGCAAAGGTGAATATCTCGATGATTTCCTATTATTTTGGCTCCAAAGAAAAGCTTTTTGTGAAAATATTCGAAGTGAGAATGAATGAAAGTTTAGCTTTTAGCAAAGATATTTTAGCCAATATAAACTTGACCGAGTGGGAAAAATTGGTTACTGTTATTAATCGTTATGCAGATCGTGTAAAAAATTTTAAAACCTTTTATCGCATTTTGCAGAGAGAACAATTGAACAATAAAAACCCTCATATCTCTGAGTATTTAAAAGAATCTAAAAAAGGATTTTTGACGATTTACAGCGAACTCATCGACAAAGGATTAGAAAAGAAAATCTTTAATAAAAGACCAAGAATAGAATTTTTACATTCTACGGTTTCAGGAACCATTTTTGCCGCACTCAATACGCTTCCAATTTATAAGGAGTTTTTCGAGGGTGATGATGATTATGAAAAACAGTATTTCGAGGAAATTAAAATACATATCCAACACATATTAAAACACCTTTTAGGTTATGAAGAAAATATATAGTCCCATGATTGCGCTGGTTTTTTCGGCAATCGGAATGACCACTCAGGCGCAGGCAAAAAAAATGCTTACGCTTGATGAAGCGGTAAATCTGGGAATTCAGAATTCTAAGAATCTTAAAATCGATCAAGCAAAAATCGATCAGGCAACTGCGAATTATTTAGAAGCAAAAAACAACAGACTTCCGAGTTTAAAAATTTCAGCAAGTGCTTTGGCTTTGGCCAATGCAAATGTTGAAATTATGGCATTACCACCTTCTGAAAATGGCGGAGGTGCAGCAGCTCCAAAAGCCAATTCCGCTTTCTATGGAAGCGTTTCTGCTTCACTACCGATTTTTACTGGCGGCAGAATTAAGTATGGTATTCAGTCCGCAGAATATTTAGTTGAAGCCTCGAAACTCAGTACCGAGAACGACAAATTAGCGATTGCTTATAATGTTTCACAGGCGTATAATAATTTGTTTAAAGCCAGTCAGCAAATTAAAGTTTTAGAAGATAATCTTACGGCTTCACAAAAAAGAGACGAGTCTTTTCAGAAGTTAGAGGACAACGGAATCATCGCTAGAAATGATAAGTTGAAAGCGAATCTGCAAACTTCAAATATTGAGCTTCAGCTTTTAGATGCCAACAATAACTATAATATTGCGAACATCAATATGGATTTGCTTTTGGGATTACCCGATGCAACCGAAATAGAAATTGATCCTAACTACATCGCAGAACTTACGGAAAATCAACCGGTTTCTTATTATTTAAACCAGGCGATTTCTCAGCGAAAAGATGTTCAGGCATTAGATTATCAAAGAAAAGCTGCAGAACTGGGAACTAAAGCTGCAAAAGCTGAAAGTTTGCCGACCATTGCATTAACTGGTGGATATATCGCTGCAGAAATTCCGAAAATATTGACCATTACCAATGCTGCAAATATCGGAGTGGGAATTCAGTACAATATTGATAACCTTTGGAAAAAAAATTCTTCATTAATGAGATCAATCGCCACAGAAAAACAGCTTTCTGCAACCAATGAATTATTAAATGACCAGATCAAATTAGAAGTCAACAGAGATTATCAAAATTCTGAATTTGCGAAAAAAAGAATTTCAGTTTACGAAAAAGCTGCAGCACAAGCCAATGAAAATTACAGAGTTACCAAAAATAAATTCGATAACGGTTTAGCCACCATCACCGAACTTTTGGATGCCGATACCGCACAGATTTCTGCCAACGTAAATGTAGTTAATGCCAAAGCAGATGCCGCTTTAGCTTATAGAAAACTTTTACAAACAACCGGAATTTTGACTTTACATTAATACGATTTAGACCAAGAATTAAACTAAAATATTTTCAAAAAAATGGAAGATAACAATACACAACCAGAACTTTTCCCCGAAGTCAAAAAGAAAAAATCACTTACTTTTCCGATTATCTTAGCTATCGTTTTAATTGTCGGTGGAGTCATCGGATACCGAACTTATTCTTACGGTTTAGCTCATGAAGAAACTGATGATGCACAGATTGCATCCAACATGAGTCCTGTAATTTCTAAAATTTCAGGCTATGTTGCCGAAGTAAAAGTGAGTGACAATCAGTTTGTAAAAAAAGGAGATACGCTTATTATCATCGATGACCGAGATCAGAAAATGACTCTTCAGCAAGCTACGGCTGCATTAGGAACTGCAAAAAGTAATGTTCAGACTGCCATCGCTTCTACACACGCAGCTTCTCAAAATATTAATTCTGCCAACGCTGCAATTACAACAGCAAATGCACAGATTGAAGCCGCAAAAGTAAATGTGTGGAGAACCTCTCAGGATTTAAAAAGATATGCAAATCTGGTTAAAGATCACACCATTACCCAACAACAATATGAAACGGTTTTGGCTGCGAAACAATCTGCTGACCGACAGTTACAGGTTTTAGTTGATCAAAAAAATCAAGTATCGCAACAGCCGGGAATTATAACCTCACAAACTGCTGCAAGTTCTGAACAGATTGGCGTGGCAAATTCGATGGTTAAACAACGAGAAGTAGATGTAGAAAATGCCAAACTCAATCTTTCTTATACCGTAATTCTTGCTTCTGAAGATGGGTTTGTTTCGAAAGTTCCGATCCAGAAAGGTCAATTTGTGCAAGCTGGATCGCAGTTATTTAGTTTGGTTAGAGATAATGATAAATGGGTAATTGCTAATTTTAAAGAAACTCAGCTTTCAAAAATGGTAGAAGGGCAAACGGTAGATATCGAAATCGATGCTTTTCCAAAAGAAAAATTCGAAGGTAAAGTGACTTCATTTTCGCCGGCAACTGGCTCTTCATTCTCAATTCTTCCTCCAGATAATGCGAGTGGAAACTTTGTAAAAGTTGTTCAAAGACTTCCGGTAAGAATAGATTTTGTAAAGATCAATCCAGAAATCGCAAAAAAACTTCGTGCTGGAATGAATGTGAAAACAACCGTGAATTTAAAATAATATTGGATTAAAGATGGGGAGTATTTTAAATGGTATTCCCAGTTGATCCGATTTCAAATATCCAGCAATAAAAATGCAAGAGGATTCATTAGTCGAATACGGCGCAAGACGCGTCATCATAACCCTTACGGCCATTCTTTGTGCACTTCTGGAAATTGTAGATTCTACAATTGTGAATGTGGCTTTGAATGACATGAAAGGGAATCTTGGAGCCACACTTTCTGAAGTTGGCTGGGTCATCACCGCGTATGCCATTGGAAATGTAATTATTGTCCCGATGACGAGTTGGCTATCCCAACAGTTCGGAAGACGGAATTATTTTGCCGCTTCAATCGTTATTTTTACTATATTTTCATTTCTCTGCGGAAATGCAACCAGCATTTGGGAATTAGTCTTTTTCAGATTAATGCAGGGAATTGGTGGTGGAGCATTACTGGTGACTTCGCAGACAATTATTACCGAATCTTACCCGCTCGCAAAACGGAGTATGGCACAGGCAATTTATGGTTTGGGAGTTATTATTGGTCCAACTTTAGGTCCGCCTTTAGGCGGTTATATCGTAGATAATTTCAGCTGGCCGTATATTTTTTATATTAATATTCCCATCGGAATTGCAGCAACATTATTGACTTTACAGTTCATCCGAAGTCCTAAATTTTCTGAAAAAAGAAAAGCGAAAGATGTTGACTGGCTGGGAATCGGTTTGCTTGCCGCATTTGTTGGCTCGTTACAATATATCCTTGAAAAAGGACATGAAGACGATTGGTTCGATAGCAAAGTAATTATTGTTCTTACCGTAGTCGCAGTCATCGGATTCATTCTCTTCCTTTGGCGCGAGCTCACCTTCAGATATCCTATTGTAGAATTAAGAGTTCTGAAAAATGGAAATTTAAGAATTGGTACCATTATGTCATTTATCCTAGGATTCGGTTTATACGGTTCTACTTTCATTGTCCCACTTTATACTCAAAGTATTATGGGGTGGACGGCATTGGAATCTGGCGCATTAATGATTCCAGCGGCCTTAACTACCGCCGTGATGATGCCAATTATCGGAAGATTACTTACAAGAGGCGTGAAACAACAAATCTTGGTTTCCCTCGGATTACTGCTTTTCTTTGTCTATAGTTTTTGGGGCTACAATATTATTACGCCAGACACTGGAAAATCTGATTTCTTCTGGATGTTGATCGTAAGAGGAGCCGGACTTGGTTTATTATTTATTCCTATTACCTCTTTGGCATTAAGTACTTTGAAAGGTCAAGAAATTGGTCAGGGAGCTTCGTTTACTGGAATGATGCGTCAGTTGGGAGGTTCGTTTGGAATCGCCGCAATTACGACTTTTATCTCTAATCAAACTTCGATTCACAAGGCAGCTTTATCAAGCCATTTAGATGCAAACAGTTTTGATGTACAACAGAGAATCGCCGGGCTGAAAGCGATGTTTCAAGCTAAAGGATTAACGCCCGATGTTGCTTTGCAATCCGCATATAAATTACTCGATTTATCCGTGTTGAAACAAGCTACCGTACTTTCTTATATGGATGTTTTTCTCTATTTAGGAATCCTGTTTTTGATTTGTATCCCTTTTGTATTATTTGTAAAAGAAAGAAAAGGCAGAGATCATATTGATCTTGGAGATCTGCACTAAAAAACATAGATTAGGAAGTTTCTTTATTTTTCAAAAAAGTGAAGGAACTTCCTAATCCAAATGTTTAATTAAAGTATTATTGATTAATCAAGTCCAAAAACTCCTGTTCATCGAGAATGGTAATTGTTCCGATATCCTGAGCTTTTTTTAATTTGCTTCCGGCTTTTTCACCAACTACTAAATAATTCAGATTTTTAGAAACCGCAGAAATGTTTTTTCCACCATGTTTCTCTACCATTTCTTCCGCCGCTTCGCGAGTAAATAAAGAAAGTTTTCCGGTGAAAAGGAAGGTTTTGTTTTCCAGAATATTGCTTAAAACTTCATTTGTATTTTCGCCTTTTTCCAACTGAACGCCATAAAATTTCAAACGGTCAATCATTACAATATTTTCTGCATCATTAAAGAAATTCACAATGCTTTCGGCTATTTTTCCACCAATATCTTCAACTTGAATGAGTTCTTCCGCAGTCGCATTTTTTAAATCATCAATCGAGTTGAAATTCTTTGCTAATTTCTTGGCAACCGTTTCTCCGACGTGTTTAATTCCAATTCCGAACAATACTTTTTCGAAAGTAATTTCTTTTGATTTTTCAATTCCGTCAATAATATTTTGTGCAGATTTCTCTGCCATTCTTTCCAAAGGAAGCAATTGTTCTTTTGTTAAAACATAGAAGTCTGCGGGATTTTCAACGAGTTTTGCCCGGTACAGCTGTTCGATGGTTTCTGCTCCTAGATTATCAATATTTAAGGCTTTTCGGGAAACGTAATGAATCATTCTGCCCACAACCTGTGGCGGACAGTGCAAATCATTCGGACAGAAATGAATCGCCTGATCTTCTAATTTTATCAGTTCAGTTCCACATTCCGGGCAGTTTTTGATGTATTCAATTTCTTTGGAATCAGGCAATCTTTTTTCCAAATTTACGCCGACAATTTTTGGAATAATCTCACCGCCTTTTTCAACAAAAACAAAATCATGTTCGTGCAAACCGAGTTTTTTAATAATATCTTCATTGTGCAAACTGGCTCTTTTGACAATAGTTCCAGCCAATAACACAGGTTTCAGATTCGCAACAGGCGTGATAGCGCCGGTTCTTCCAACCTGATAAGTCACGGATTGTAATTCGGTTTCTACCTTTTCAGCTTTGAATTTATACGCCATTGCCCAACGCGGAGATTTCGCAGTGTAACCTAATTGTGACTGTTGTTTAATTGAATTTACCTTTAGAACAATTCCGTCAATTTCGAACGGAAGTTCGTGTCTTTTAACATCCCAATAAGTAATGAAGTCTTTGATTTCATCCAAATTCTTACATAATTTTGCCTGCTCAGAAACGTTGAAACCCCATTTTCTGGCATTTTGCAAGAGTTCCCAATGCGTTTCTGCCGGAATTTCAGAAGAGATAAACTGATAGAGAACGGCTGAAAGTTTACGCCTGCTCACTTCTGCCGAATCCTGCATTTTCAGACTTCCGGAAGCGGTGTTTCTTGGATTCATAAATAAATCTAAACCTTCTTCTTCGCGTCGGTGATTTATTTTATCAAAGTTTTTTCGGGTCAGATAAATTTCACCACGCATAAAAAACTGCGTCGGAAAATCGCCTTTTAATGTTAAAGGAATATCTGAAATCGTTTTCACATTTGCGGTAATTTCGTCGCCCTGAAAACCATCGCCACGAGTGACGGCTTGTTTCAGTTTTCCATTTTCATATAAAATAGAAATTGAAGCGCCATCATATTTTAGTTCTGCCACAAATTCTACGGGTTCATCAATCGTTTTAATGATGCGTTTTTCCCAGTCTTCCAAGTCATCGAAATCATAAGAATTATCCAAAGAATACATTCTGAATTGATGTTGAATCGTTGGGAAATTCTTTGTGATTTCGCCACCAACACGCAAAGTAGGAGAGTTGGGATCGTAAAATTCCGGATGCGCTTTTTCCAACTCCTGAAGTTCTTTCAGTTTCAAATCGAATTCGAAATCTGAAACCGTAGCTTCATCGGAAACGTAGTAATCGTAGTTATATTGATGAAGTTCTGTGCGCAGTTCTTCTATTTTTTGTTGAATGTTTTCGGACATTTTTGTGAATGATGATTTCTACAAAAATACTAAAACCTTTATTTGATTATTGAAAAAAAAGGGAAATTATTTTAAACATGAATAAATTTTAAGCTCAGATTAAGTTTTGGCTAAAGCCCAATGAATTTGTAATAAAGAAAACGAGCTAAAGCTCGTTCCTATTGATTCTTAATGAAATAGCCGTAAGTCTATTCTATTACTTGGTCACGGATTTAAATCCTCGACATCGAGGGTTTTCGGGTAATACTTGCCATCTAAAAGACTACATTCCATTATTTCGTTAGCATCTAACGTCGCAAAGTTATCCGAGATTAAATCTTTCACTTGTTGCCAGTTCTCTTTAGAACAATTAGGATAAAGTCTAATCTTTATCTCTTTCAAAGCATTTTCATCTATTGGAAGATCTATGTATTCAGGCATGTCGTGTCTGTCTTCATGCTTACATCCTGCATATAAATAAAATCTAATTTCATCCTGAAATGACCAGTATGCATCCTTGTATTTTATTGGAGCTGCTTGATTCAATAAATCTATTCCATTTCCCTGATAATTTTCTTTCCAATTCTGCTTCTTAAGTTCGGTAAAGTTTTCATGGTATTTCACTTTGACCATGAATCCATCAACATCATCCATCGGGGGCACAAAATAATATTTCTTGCCTTGTTGAAACCAATCTGAAAATGGTCGTGGAAAAAACATTTTTTTTGCTGGGTGATTGTCTTCCAGTGGAATCTTATCGATATATTGATTAGTACCTTCAATTGGTATAAGGAATTTTTTATACCATCTAATTGGCATTTCAATACGAACACCTTGTGGTGCATACATAGCCCATTGGGGAATTTTTTCCTTCATATCTAAAACCCAACATGACAAGAAATAATTCTTTTTCAACATTTCTGGTAAACCATCTGTTTCTGTTCTGTCATCCATCGAATCAAACCGTTTGAAGCGAATGGTTTTGTTCTTTAATATTAAACCTAAAGTTGTAATATCTGTATAATGGTATATTTTTTCAATCATTATTTAATGTTTGTACTTCCTTTGTAATATTTGTTTACTGCGAAAGCATTTCCCCAATTTTTCCCGCCACTTTATCAGCATTCGGAAGCATTTCTTTTTCCAACACCAAATTAATAGGAACAGCAGGTAAATTCAAAGAACCCATCGCTTCAACAGGCGCATCTAAATATCGGAAACATTCTTTTGAGATTCGGTGTGCAAAGGCTTCTGCGAAAGAATTATTGAGTTGTTCTTCTGTTAAAACCAAACATTTTCCGTGCAGTTTTGTGCGCTCGAAAACCAGGTTTTCATCCAAAGGAATTAAAGTTCGGAGATCGATAATTTCTACTTGTCCCACAAAATTCTTCGCAGCTTCTTTTGCCCAATAAACGCCCATTCCGTAAGTAACGATGAGCATGGTTCTGCCTTTTTCGGTTTCGGTTTCATCGGCTTCTACGATGATTTTCCCTTTTCCGAAAGGTAAAATATAATCTTCCGCCGGTTCGATGGTTTTCGCCTCTTCTGTTCCAGGAACTTTACTCCAGTACAATCCTTTATGTTCCAGCATGATGACCGGATTTGGATCATAATAAGCTGCTTTTAATAATCCTTTGAAATCGGCTGCATTGCTCGGATAAGCAATTTTAATTCCTTTAATATTGGCTAAAATACTTTCCACGCTTCCGCTGTGATAAGGTCCGCCACCGCCGTAAGCACCGATTGGCACACGGATAATATTGCTCACCGGAAATTTGCCTTGGCTTAAATAACAGGATTTTGAAATCTCGGTAATCAGTTGATTAATTCCCGGATAAATATAATCGGCGAACTGCACTTCCACAATTGGTTTCAAACCGACTGCACTCATTCCCACGGTTGAACCAATGATATACGCTTCCTGAATTGGTGTATTGAAAACTCTTTTGTTTCCGAATTTTGCGCCTAAAGTCACTGTTTCTCGGAAAACACCACCAATTCTTTCGCCCACATCTTGGCCGTACAACAAAGCTTCAGGATGTTTCCACATGATTTCTTGGATGGCGTGAATAGCAGCATCGACCATCACGATTTTCTCCTGACCTTTCGGTTCTCTTTCGCCGACTTCTTCGGTAATTGGAGTAGGAGCGAAGACGTGATTGGAAACGGTTTCGGGTTTCGGGTCTTCCGCTTCGATTGCTTTTTGGAAAGCCTGTTCTACTTCTAATCGGGCTTTTTTTTCTATTTGTTTTAAAAGTTCTTCGTCAATTCCGTTTTCTAATAATCTTTTTCGTAGAATATTTCCCGGATCTTTTGCGCGGTGTTTTTCTAAATCTTCTTCGTCACGGTAAAATTCCCTGCGAACGCCGGACGTATGATGACCGATAAGAACAGTGCTTGCGCAAACCAACATGGGTTTTCTTTCTGTTCTTACAAAATCTACTGCTTTTTTCATGGCTAAGAAACTCGCTTCGAAATCAGTTCCATCTACTTTCATTCGGTTTAAACCCACGAATCCTGCGGCGAAATCATAAGCATCGGAAGTTCGGGCTTCTTCTTTGGTGACAGAAATTCCCCATTCGTTATCCTGAACCAAAAAAATAATGGGCAATTGATGAAGCGCAGCAAACTGAAATGCTTCGGAAACTTCACCTTCCGTAATCGAATTATCGCCAAAACTGCAAACAACGACAGGGTTTTGTTCGTATGTTTTTAAATTAAATTCCTGAATATATTTAATTCCCTGTGCAACACCGGTTGTAGGAATTGCCTGCATTCCGGTGGCTGAACTTTGATGAATAATTTTGGGTAAATCTTCTTCTAAACTGGATGGATGCGAATAATAAGAACGTCCGCCAGAAAAAGGATCGTCCGCTTTTGCCAATAACTGAAGCATCATGCGATAGGGTTCAAAACCCATTCCCAAAAGCAAACTTTCGTCGCGGTAATACGGTGAAACCCAATCTTCTTTGGTCAATTGGTAAGCGGTTGCGAGCTGAATGGCTTCGTGTCCTCGGGAAGTAGAATGAACGTATTTGCAAATATTTCTGTTTTCTTCGTAAACGTCTGCTGTTGCTTTGGCAATCATCATGTGCCTGAATGCTTTCCGCAATATTTCTTGAGAAACTTTTTGTTTTGTATCAATTTCCATAGTTAACAAAGATAAAAATTTTAATGGAAGATGAAAAATATTAAACTTTATCGCAATACTTTATATGAGATCTATTTTCATTTAAAGCAAAATCAATATAAAATACGAAGTTTATTTTAATTCGCTTACAAATAATTTAAATCTTCAGTTTTCATTCTAAAAATTGTTTAACTTAAAAGTAAAGAAATAAGTCCTATTTTCGAAAATTCCAACTTTTTTTTAAAGAAAAATTAGCCTAATTTTACCAAAATTCTTCTTCTACATGTTTTTAATCTTCGATACTGAAACCACTGGTTTACCCAAAAATTTTAACGCTCCGATTACCGATTCCGACAACTGGCCGAGAATGGTACAGATTGCATGGCAGCTTCATGACAAGGAAGGTAATTTACTTGAAAATCAGGATTATATCATTAAACCAGAAGGGTATGATATTCCGTTTTCTTCTCAAAGAATTCACGGGATTTCTACAAAAATGGCCACTGAAGAAGGCCGTGATTTGAATGAAGTTTTGTTTGAATTTAAAGAGGTTTTAAAGAAATCAGAAGTCATTGTTGGTCACAATATCATATTCGATTATAATATTGTTGGTGCCGAATTTTTCAGAAAGGAAGTTGAAAATAATTTGCAAAGTATTCCGTCTGCAGATACCATGAAACTGGGAACGGATTTTTGTGCATTGGGAGGAGGGAAAAGCGGAAGATATAAATCACCGAAGCTAACCGAACTTTACGAAAAATTATATCACGAAAAATTTGATGAAGCGCACAATGCCGCGGCCGATGTAAATGCAACGGCACAAGTCTTTTTCGAAATGATGCGTATTGGCATTATTCCTGCAGAAACGCTGAAACTCGAAAATTCGGAATTACAGCACTATATTAATCAGCATCCTGGTGCGATAAAACCTTTTCCAATTGTTATCAGAAGGCAGGTTGCGGATTCTAAAAAGAAGAAAAAAACCACTTTTAATAATACCGACGAAATTGAAATCGGTAGTTATTTTAATTTTCACAATCATAGTATTTACTCTTCACTTCAAGCGTCATCGAATATTAATGAATTGATAAAAAGAGCGCTGGATAATAATTTTCCAGCAGTGGGTATCGTGGATTTAGGGAATATGATGGGCGCATTTAAATTTATTTCTGAAGTTGAAAAAGCCAATGGTAATATTAAAAAAACATATCAGGACTATTTAGATAAAAAACAAAAAGCGGAAGAAGAAGGAATTGCATTTACAGACGCGGAACCTCGGAAAGAACCTTTAATCCCAATTGTCGGTTGTGAGTTTTATCTTTCAGATCGTCCTGATCAAAAGCAATTTACCAAAGATGATCCGGACCGACGAACCAATATAGTCTTGCTGGCGAAAAATTTTAATGGCTATAAAAATCTGGCAAAACTTTCGAGTTTAGGATATATCAACGGTTTCTATTTTGGTGTTCCTAGGATTTCAAAAAAGATGATTGCGGAATTAAAAGAAGATTTAATTGCCGTAACCGCTGGAACGATGGGAGATATTCCTAATGCAATTTTAGAATTTGGTGAGCAAAAAGGAGAGGAAGTTTTTCAATGGTGGAAAAATACGTTTGGTGATGATTTTTATGTACAGCTTCAAAACCATGAGATTGAAGAAGAGCATTATTTGAATGATGTTCTATTAACATTTGCGGAAAAATATGAAGTCAAAATTTTAGCCCAAAACGAAACCTTTTACACCGAAAAATCGGAAGCGCATATCCAGGATATTTTATACTGTATTAAAGATGGTGAGAAATTATCTTCGCCTGTAGGAAAGGGTTTTGGTAAAAGAAGAGGCTTGCCTTCACACGAATATTACATTAAAAATACCGAGGAAATAAAACAGAGTTTCCGTGAATTTCCAGATTCTTTCGAAGCGTATGATGATTTGGTTACCAAATTTGAACCTTATACTTTGAAGTGCGATGTATTGCTTCCAGAATTTGATATTCCTGAAATATTCTTGAGTGATGAAGATAAAATAGATGGTGGAAAAAGAGGTGAGAATGCTTATTTACGTCATTTAACTTACGAAGGTGCCGAAAAAAGATATGAAGAAATTACGGATGAAATCAGAGAAAGGCTCGATTTCGAATTAGAAGTTATTGCGAAAACTGGTTATCCGGGATATTTTTTGATTGTTCAGGATTTCTGTAATGAAGCCAGAAATATGGGCGTTTGGGTGGGTCCGGGTCGTGGTTCTGCGGCGGGTTCTGCAGTGGCGTATTGTACCGGAATTACTAATGTTGATCCCATAAAATATGATTTGCTATTTGAGCGTTTCTTAAATCCAGAAAGGGTTTCGATGCCGGATATTGATATCGATTTTGATGATGAAGGCCGTGATAAAATCATCAAATGGGTGGTTGAAAAATATGGTAAAAGCAATGTTGCCCAAATTATTACCTATTCCGTTTTGGGTGGGAAATCTGCGATAAAAGATGCAGGAAGGGTCTTGGATCTTCCAATTTTTGAGACCAATAATATTGCAAAATTAATTCCACCATCACCGGGAATGAATATTGCAAAAGCATTTGCTAAATTCGAAAAACTCGCTCCAGAAGATAAAGCTTTGGCGCAGGAAATGAAAGATATTTTAGCGAATCCAAAAGATGAACGCTATGAAGTTCTTTCTGCTGCTCAGAAAATGGAAGGTTGTATTCGAAATACCGGGATTCATGCTTGTGGAGTCATTATTACACCAGAAGATATTACGAATCTCGTCCCGATTACCATTGCGGCGAAAGATGCAGATATTTTGGTTTCGCAGTTTGATAACTCGGTGGCGGAAAGTGCAGGTTTGTTGAAGATGGATTTCTTGGGTTTGCGGACTTTAACGATCATTAAACACGCCATTAAACTTATTAAAGAAAAACACGGGATCGATATTGATCCGGACACTATTCCTTTGGATGATGCGAAAACATATCAATTATTTAAAGAGGGGAGAACGGTTGGGATTTTCCAATATGAAAGTCCGGGAATGCAAAAATATATGCGGGAACTGAAACCGACAGAGTTTGCGGATTTAATTGCCATGAATGCTTTGTACAGACCGGGACCGATTAAATATATTCCTACCTTCATTAATAGAAAAAATGGTGCAGAAGAAACCGTTTATGATTTAGAAGAAACCAAAGAATATCTGGAAGAAACCTATGGAATTACGGTTTATCAGGAACAGGTAATGTTGCTTTCTCAGAAACTGGCCAACTTTACAAAAGGTGAAGCCGATACTTTGCGTAAAGCGATGGGTAAAAAACAAAGAGATGTTCTGGATAAAATGTACCCGAAATTTCTGGAAGGAGGAAAAGTCAATAACCTCGATGAAACCAAACTTAATAAAATTTGGAAAGACTGGGAAGCCTTTGCTGAATATGCGTTTAACAAATCTCACTCGACTTGTTATGCGTTAATTGCTTATCAAACTGCTTATTTAAAAGCGAATTATCCGGCAGAATATATGGCAAGTGTGATGTCGAATAATATTAATAATACCAAGCAAATCACTTTATTTATGGAGGATTGTAAAAGTATTGGTGTTGATGTTTTGGGACCAGATGTGAACGAATCTCAATACGCATTTGCGGTGAATGAAAAAGGCCAAGTTCGTTTTGGATTAGGTGCCATTAAAGGAATTGGTGAAGGTCCGAGTGAAGCAATTGTTGCCGCCAGAAAAGAAGAGCGATATAAAAACATCTATGATTTCTTTGAGAAAATTCCATCTTCACAAATGAATAAAAGGGTAGCAGAAAGTTTGGTAATTGCCGGTGCTTTTGATGAAGTTGATGGCTATCATCGGGCACAATATTTCGATATTGATACTGCCGGAAAAACCAATATAGAAAGATTATTGCGTTATGGTCATAGTTTTCAGGACAGTAAAAATGAGATTGAAAATTCGCTGTTTGCAGATTTTGCAGATGAAGTACAAATAGAACAGCCCAAAATAAATCCTGCGCCGGAATGGCAAAACATGCATAAACTCAATAAGGAAAAGGAAATTATTGGATTTTATCTTTCTGCGCATCCTTTAGATGAATATAAATATCAGTTTCAATTCTTGCAGGGTGCATTGAGTAAGAAAGAAATTTTAGAAGGTAAAAAAGAAGAAACTTTGGAATTAGAAAAAGTTATTTTACCGATAGAAGTTTCGGAAATTGATGACTCTGACGATGATTTAGCTGATCTTCCAGATATTTCTTTAGATGGTGAAGACGATGCTCTCATTGAAGAACCAACCAAAATAGTTGAGCCAAGAGGGAATTTTAATTTTTTAAATTTAGATGAAATTGAAGATTTTAAAAATACCGTTTTTGCCAATCAACCTGATTTATTTAATAATGACAAATTAAATTGGAAAGAAAAACAAGCCTTAAAAAACAATACCCCAGAATATATGGTCGCCGGATTAGTGACTGAATATAGTATTCGAGATGGGAGAAATAGTGGTGAGAAAGTCGCTTTTCTTCTGTTGGAAGATTACAGCGGAAGTTATTCTTTCCGATTAGGAGATCGCGATTACATGAAATTCAGAGACAAAATTGATATACAACGATTTGTGATTTTTAAAATAAAATTTTCACAAGCCAATGATGGAAGAGTTTTCGTGAATGTTTCAGAGGTAATTGACCTTAAAGAAGCATTTGAAAAATTTGCCAAAAAAATGACCGTTGTAGTTGATGTGAATGATTTGCGAAAAGAAGATATCGAATTTTTTCGAAATCAGTTTGATGAACATAAAGGCGAACAAAAGCTTAATTTCTTTATTAAAAACCCTGAAGATGAAAGCCAAATTGAACTGATGAGTATGCAAACGATGATTCAGGTGAATGGGAATTTACTCGAGGTATTCAATGAAACTCAGAAATATCAGATTTTTCTGAATTAGGTTATGGTAGAATATCACACTATTTAATTCTAAAGTATATTAAAGTGAGGTGAAACGTAGAATTTTTATAATAAAAGTTCTGCTTATACCACATTGGAAATTGACATATATACATAATTGAATATTCAATTTGATATTTAATATTTAATTACAGGTTAGGCTTCTGCATATTTATTTTTCAGATATAATAGTATTATGTTATTAATAATTTCTATTATGTTTTAATTGTTTGGTTTTAATTAAAATTAGTGGTAATTTTGTATAAACACAAATGTCATGAAAAATAAAATAATCGTATACGATCTGCAAAGATTGTGTCTAGAACGTACGTATTGTTTTCTAAACGAATACGGTATCACAAAAAAATATAATATTGAAGGAGTATTAGATTTTGATCATCTCAAGGATCAAATCCTTGAAAAAGGTAGTATTCTTATTATAAATACTTCAGGATTAAGTCCAAGTGATATTAATGAAAATATTGAAAAATTCCTTCAATTAAATCCAACCCTTAAAATAATAATTCATTCTTCCAATTCTGAAGTGCGTTCTATTAAAAAATTTTTCGACAAAGGGATAAAATGTTATTTTGGTCGAGATACCAGTAGTAAGGAATTCCTAGAAGGCTTATCTCAAGTGATTGACGGTAAGATTTTTGTCAGTGATGATGCAAAATGTGCAT
>NZ_JBAVFG010000164.1:0-3608 GCF_049588135.1 Kaistella sp.
GCATTATAAAATACAAAAGGGTTTACTTTTCAAAGTAAACCCTTTTGTATTATCTTTTTAATTAATTGCCTTTTTCTTTACTGCTTCATTTCTGGCTTTTGCTAAAACAGGAATAGAAATTACGCCCATTACCAACATGATTACCAATTGCATTGTGTGTGAAATAAAAGCGTAAGAAAGTCCAATTTCGCCACCTTCTTCGGGGCTTTTACCCATGGAAAGAAACAACGCCATTATCCCAAATTTTAAAGCCAAATGAAAAGCTCCGATTCCGCCAGAAGCCGGCACCATCATTCCCAAAGTTCCTACAACGATAATGAAAAATCCGTCTGCAAATGTGAAATCTGAAGTTTCTGGCAAAGCAAAACAAACCAAATACGCCGCCAAATAATAGCAAATCCAGATTCCTAAAGTGTAAACTAGAAACTTTCCTTTTTGTTTCATTTTAAAAATGGAAGTCAAACCGTCAAAAATTCCTTTTGCAAAATTGAGCACTTTCTGATAAATTGGAAAATGTCTCAACTTTTTTCTAAAGACAAGAAACAAAATACCAGTTATAACAAAAATTGCAAGAAGCACATACATTTTCGAGTTGGATGATGCGGTTTCTGTTTTTCCTTTTTCTTCAGTAATATAAGTGTAGAAAGCGATAAACGCTTTGTACTTAAAAATTAATGTTAATCCCAAAAATCCAATCATACAGATTAAATCGATAACACGTTCTAAGATAATTGTACCGAAAGATTTATCGACTGGAACATTTTCTACGCCAAATAACGCCGTTGATCGTGCCAATTCTCCACTTCTAGGAATGGTAAGATTCATTAAATATCCGAAAGAAATCGTCCAAAATGAATTGGAGTTTGAAATTTTATATCCCATCGGTTCCAACAAAAGATTCCAGCGAACGGCTCGAAACCAATAGGCAAGAATCCCAAATATTGAGGCAATGAAAACCCAGAGATAATTGGCTTTCCCAAAATATCCCATAATTTTTTTAAACTCCATTCCTTTTAAAGCAAACCACATGAAAAGCGCAGCAATTCCGAGGGAAATCGCAATGGTTAAAAAGGTTCTAAAAGAATTTGTTTTTTTGTTTTGTTCCAACGTTGAGGAAATTTTTCAGAAATTAAGTAAGAAGATTGGTTTGCTCGTTTGGAAAAATGATTTTAGGCTGAAAGGTTTTTGCTTCCTCTGGCGTCATTTGAGCATAAGACATAATAATGATGATGTCGTTTTTCTGCACGCGTCTTGCAGCAGGTCCATTTAAACAAACTTCTCCAGATTTTCTTTTTCCTTTGATAGCATAAGTATCGAATCGTTCGCCGTTATTTACATTAACGATATAAACTCTTTCCCCCACTATAATTCCTGAAGCTTCCAAGAGCTCTTCGTCAATGGTAATACTTCCTATATAATTCAGATCAGATTCTGTTACACGAACTCTGTGAATCTTAGATTTAAAAACTTCAATTAGCATGGCGCAAATTTAATTATTTTAATTAAAGGAATAAAATTAATTTTAATTTTCAGACTGCACTCCTATTTTGCATTCATAATTAAACAATAAAAAGACACTAAAAACCCATTAATTTTAACAATAATGAAATAGCCATTTCGATTTCCTACAAAATTCAATAATTCGTAATTACAATTAATAATAATTAATATCTATAAAATTGGGATGCGTATTGAGTTTGGCATGAAAATAAAACTTGCAAACATCGATTAAATACAAAATGAAGGATTATACATTTTCGATAATATTCAAGAATTTCATTGAATATTGATTAAATATTCGCAAATAATTTGCACAATATGAAAAATGTTTTATATTTGCTTTAACATTAGAACTAACCTTAACTAATTTATATTATGAACAAGTCTGAATTAATCGACGCTATCGCAAAAGATGCGAGCATTACAAAAGTTGCAGCAAAAGCTGCCCTTGAATCTTTTATCTCTAACGTTACCCACACTTTGAAACAAAAAGATGGCAAAGTATCTTTAGTAGGATTCGGTACTTTCTCTGTAGCAGAAAGAGCTGCAAGACAAGGAATCAATCCTGCAACTAAAAAACCTATTAAAATTGCTGCAAAAACCGTTGCAAAATTCAAAGCAGGTTCTGACTTAGCAGACGCTGTAATGGGTGGTAAGAAAAAATAATCTATTGATTATATTAAATGAAAGTCCCGAAAATTCGGGACTTTTTCTATGGCGCCAAACGTGAAATTTCCCAATCGAAATCTTCTTGTAATTCATAAATAATTCTGTCATGCAAGCGATTTGGGCGACCTTGCCAAAATTCCATTTCATAAGGTTTTGCCAAATAACCACCCCAATTCATTGGTCGTGGAATTTCCTTATTTTCAAATTCTTTTTCAAGATTTTTTAACTTTTCTTCTAAATATTCACGATTCGGAATTACCTCACTTTGTGGCGAAACTACCGCTCCTAATTGGCTTCCTTTTGGACGAGAATGAAAATACCCATCACTTAAATTTTCGGCTAATTTTTCTAGATTTGCTTTAATAATAATTTGGCGTTCTAAACTTGGCCAGAAAAAATGCAGACACGCTTTGTGATTGCTTTCAATCGCTTTTCCTTTTCTACTATCGTAATTGGTAAAAAAAACAAAACCTTCCCAAGTGTACGATTTCAACAAAACCATTCTGGTTCGCGGGCAACCATCTTTTTCAAGGGTAGAAATTGCCATGGCGTTGGCTTCAGAAATTTGAGAATTTTGTTCAGCCTCTACGAACCAATCACGAAATTGCTCCATTGGATTTTCTTTAATTTGACTTTCCAAAAGTTCAGAGCGATCATAGATTTTTCTTTTGTCGTGCAGGTTTTCCATTAAATTTTTATTATATTTGATTAAAGGTTTCTATTTTAACCTGATTGATCAGATGAATTATTCTTACAAAGGTAAAATTTTAATTTCCACTCCCGATATTTCGGGGGACATATTCTCACGCTCTGTCGTTTTAATTGTTGACCATAATGAAAACGGCGCTTTTGGATTAATACTCAATAAGAAAAATACAAATATAAGTTCAAAATTACTTGAACTTTTTGAATTTCAAGTCGCTGTATATGAAGGAGGACCAGTTGAAAACGACAAGATTTTTTTTATTTGCAAAGGAAAAAGAGTAACGGAAGAATATCTAGCAATAAACGAAGAATACTACCTTACAGAAGACATTGAAAATGTTATTTCGTCCATTTTAAATCAACAAATTTCGATTGACGATGTTAAGGTATTTTCTGGATACTCTGGTTGGTCTGGTCAGCAATTAGAAAGTGAGATTCTTAGAAAAATATGGACTCCAGTAGAGGTATATCATTTGGATTATACGTCTCCAAATGATCAAAGTCTTTGGAAAAACATCATGCAAAACTTAGGCGGAGAATATTTATTATGGGCAAATGCACCAGAAGATGTTTCGATGAATTAATCAGATATCACTAACTGAAAACTCTTCTTATTCTATCATTCTCTCGGACAACAATTATTTTTACTTTATTCAAAACTTTAACACTCGTGCTTATAATTTAAAAATTGCTACGCCGTTATTATTGTAATTAAAATCTAAAAACCCGGTTAC
>NZ_JBAVFG010000165.1:0-18580 GCF_049588135.1 Kaistella sp.
GGTATTGATAAATATCCTGCTTACAGCATCAATGATATAAAAAGTCTTTTACAATATTATATCGTTCAAGATGAAGTTCCACGATATATTGAATTAAAAGATAGAGAAAATTTTGATATTGACAGAATTGCTCACGAACTCTATGAAAAAGGTTTAGGCGGAAGATTAAAGACAGATTTTTTAAGTAAAATTTGGAATGATAACGAAATTGAATGGCAAACATTTTTCAATTTTGACCAACGTATATTTTTAAACGAAATAAATATCGCAGAAAACAGACTTTCATTTCCTGAATTGTATAGTAGAAACAAACAACTACCAACAGAAGAACACGAAATAAGAGAATTTGAAAAAATGAGTTTGTATGAAATTAGAAACGCAAATCCGACCTATGAAAAATGGTTAAGAGACCAAATTTTTGAAAAATATAAAGATAAAGATGGATTTTATTATAGCGCAGAAAGCGGATACAAAAGTAAAAGTCGTTTAATCTTTCAAGTTGACCATATTATTCCGATGCATAATGGAGGTTTGACAAAATTGAATAATCTTCAACTTCTAACGAGAGGAGAAAATATGGTAAAAGGAATTAAATAAAAACAAACACACGTGTAAAAACCACCAAATCTCCACGTGCATTATTTATTTTGTATATTTGTATTCAAGCAAAAAGAAGATGAATACAAAACTCACTTTAACCATCGATCAATCCGTTATTGAAAGGGCTAAAAAATACGCCCGCAATAAGGAAAGAAGCCTTTCAGATTTAATTGAAAACTACCTTAAAGCTTTAACTACGGAAGAAATTCCGCAGAATGAGGAGCTATCTTCTACTCTTAAATCTTTAAAAGGTTCATTCAAAATGCCCAAAGATTTCGATTACAAAAAGGAATTATCCGAACGATTATCTGAAAAATATTTGTAATGGATAAAGTTTTAATCGACACCGACGTCATTCTTGATTTTCTGTTTGATAGAAAACCATTTTCAGAAGACGCAGCTCAAATATTAAGTTGGTGCGAAAACGGAAAAATTCAAGGTTTTGTAACCTCAATCATGTTGAGCAATATTTATGATCTGCTCAGAAAAACTGCAAAACATGAAAAAATGATTGAGAATCTAAAAATATTAATGAATATTGTTGAGGTTGTAACCGCCAATAAAGATGCTGTTTTGGAAGCTTTACATTCAGAATTCAAAGACTTTGAAGATGCGCTTCAGAATTTTTCTGCTCAAAACGATCCAGAAATAAAAATAATCATTACAAGAAATATAAAAGATTACAAAACAAGCAATTTAGCAATAATGGAACCTGAAACTTACCTTAATTTCGTAAAGTTTCCTAAAGGTTAATAATTTTCCAGCTCCACAAAATCTCCCAACTTTACGGAATATTTTAAAACTTCAATTTCCCGAAAATTAACTATCGCCGAAAATCAAATTTTGACCTAAAAAAGTTTGGAAAATAAAAATAATCACAACCCAATTGTTTCCCAATTGGGAAATTTGTATCTTTGACAAAAATTGGGGATGAAGCCTAACTTTGACATTGAATTATTGCCGGAAGCAATTGAGTTTTTAGAAAATCTTGACCACAAAACAAGAGAAAAAATTTATTACAATATAAAGAAAGCTCAATTTGTGAATGACAATGAACTTTTCAAAAAACTAAACGACTTCATTTGGGAATTTCGAACTTTGTACAATGGAAAAGCATTCCGCCTTTTTTCATTTTGGGACAAATCTGGTGGTAAAGAAACTTTGGTTGTGGCAACCCACGGAATTTTAAAGAAAACGCAGAAAACCCCGACAAAAGAAATTAAAAGGGCGGAAGTAATTAGAAAACAATATTTAGAACATCAAACAAAAAATAAATAAAATGGCAAAAAATAAATTTAAAACCGTTTCGATTGATACCATGATTGACAAACACATTGGAAAACTTGGAACCGAAAAGCGAGAAGCGTTTGAGAATGAGTTGAGAATCGACTTATTGGGACAAGCCATTAAACAAGCTCGGCAAGAGCGCAATATGACTCAAGAAGAATTGGGCGAACTTGTTGGAGTTCAAAAAGCTCAAATCTCAAAAATAGAAAATAGTGCGAAAAATGCAAGATTTGAAACTATTATGAAAGTGTTTGAAGCTTTGGGAGCGAAAGTGAACTTTAACGTTGAACTGAATGATAAAAAATTAGCGTACTAAAAAACGATGCCACTCAGAAAAGTTTCCAGGCTTTAAGCAACATTTTAAAAAAGCACTTTCATAAAAAACAAAAAAAAGCACAATCTCATTTCGAAATTGTGCTTTTTAAATTTTAAAACGAAAAGAAATTAATCCGCCATCGCTTCACCGTCTTTTCTATAAATAAAATTTCCGTAGATGTGTCTTCTCGCAAAACGGCTCGGAGAATCTGAATTCACCATTTTAATGTAGGTATTTCTTGGAACACCGATATATTCGAACATTTTACCATTCAAATGCTGCACTTTCAAAATGGATTTCTCCAGATAAAAATCCTGAATATTCGATTTTGAAATGGTTTCTGTATATTCTTCTTTGTATTTTTCCTGCGTTTCCGGATTGATGCTCACCAAAAAATGATACGCCTCAATCACCGATTTGCTTTTTTCTTCCGCTTCCAGTTTTCCGGCTTCGTCGTTCACAAATTTATCAGGATGCGCATCTTTCATCGTATTTCTGTAAATGGTTTTTAAGTCTTTTAAAGTTGCGGTTTTATCAACTCCAAGCAGTTTTCTGTGTTCGCCAATTCGTTTCATAAGTATATCAATATTTCGGGGTGCAAAATTAGGGTTTTTAAAATTAAAAATCATCACTTAATTAAATGAATATCAAATACATTGCAAAGCCTTTTTATTATTGAAATTTTCACACAATCCCAAACTTGAAACATGAAACTTGGAACTCGAAACCTGCAACTTGCAACTTGGAACTCGAAACCCTATCTTTGCCTCTTAAAAATTTTTAAGAAAATGAATCCCTTTATTGAAGAACTGAAATGGCGTGGACTTTATTCCGACATGATGCCCGGAACCGATGAGCAACTGAACAAAGAAATGACGACCGCTTATATCGGCTTCGATCCAACTGCAGATTCTTTGCACATCGGGAGTTTAATTCAGATCAAAATTTTGGCACATTTTCAGCAACACGGTCACAGACCAATCGCTTTGGTAGGCGGTGCAACAGGAATGATCGGTGATCCATCGGGCAAATCGAACGAGAGAAATCTTTTGGATGAAGCTACTTTGAATCATTACGTAGATTGCTTGAAAAATCAACTTTCAAAATTTTTGAAATTCGACGGAAACGAAGCCAATAACGCCGAATTGGTCAACAATTACGATTGGATGAAAGAATTTTCTTTCCTGGAATTCATTCGAGATATTGGTAAAAATATTACGGTGAATTATATGATGGCGAAAGAATCGGTGAAGAAAAGAATCACCGGTGAAGGCGGCGCAGAAGGCATGAGTTTCACCGAATTTACTTACCAATTGTTGCAAGGTTACGATTTCCTGCATTTGTACCGAGAAAAAAACGTGAAACTGCAAATGGGCGGTTCCGATCAATGGGGAAATATCACCACAGGAACTGAATTGATCCGCAGAAAAGCGCAAGGAGAAGCGTTTGCTTTAACCGTTCCTTTAATCACAAAATCCGATGGTTCTAAATTCGGAAAATCGGAAGCCGGCGAAAATTACTGGCTCGATCCGAAAAGAACTTCACCTTATAAATTCTACCAATTTTGGGTCAATGCAACCGACGAAGATGCCGAAAGATTTATTAAATTCTATACTTTTTTAAGCAAAGAAGAAATCGAAAATTTAATCGCTGAACACAAAACCGCTCCACACGAAAGAAAGCTACAGAAAAAATTGGCGGAAGAAGTGACCGTTTGGGTTCACAACCGTGAAGAATTCGAAAAAGCGGTGAAAGCTTCAGAAATTTTATTCGGACGCTCGACTGCTGAAGATTTGGTGAATTTGGATGAAGCGACTTTCTTAGAAGTTTTTGAAGGCGTTCCGCAAAAAGAAATCGCAAAAAATGAAGTTGTTGGAAGCAATGTGATCGATTTAATTTCTGAAAAATCAGGTTTCCTAAAATCGAAAGGAGAAGCAAAAAGAGAATTGCAAGGAAATTCAATTTCCATCAATAAAGAAAAAGTTGCCGACACTTTCGAAGTTGCAGAAAAGGATTTAATCGACGGCAAATTTTTACTTTTACAGAAAGGGAAGAAAAACTATTTCATTGTGAAAGCAATTTAAAATATCATTTTTTGAATGTCGGTGAATTTCATCGATATTTTTTCTTATGCAAAGCGACGTAAAATTCCTTTAAACCTTCGTGAAAACTGCATAATTCCCATATCTTTACCGCAAATTATTTTTTAATGACAATCATCATTTTCATCATTGTCCTTTGGTATTCTGGACTGTTTTTTCAAACTTTTTTTCTGCATCGTTATGCAGCGCACCAAACTTTCAAAATGTCGAAGTTTGGCGAGAAATTGTGTTTCATTTTAACTTGGATTACACAAGGATCCAACTATCTTTCCGCTTACGGATACGGCGTTATGCACAGAATGCACCACGCTTTTGCCGACACCGAAAAAGATCCGCATTCGCCGAAATACGACCACAATCTTTTTGCAATGATGTGGCGCACCAAATCGATTTATCAGCAAATCAATCAACAGAAAGTAAAAATTGAAGAAAAATTCACCAAAAATGTTCCGCAATGGGAAAGTTTTGATCAATTCGCAAGTTCTTGGGGGTCACGAATTGGTTGGGCAATTGCTTATACCGCATTTTTCTATTTCTTCGCAACCGCTTGGTGGGAATGGCTTTTGCTTCCGGTTGCTTATATGATGGCACCAATTCACGGCGTAATCATCAATTGGTTTGCGCATATTTATGGCTACACGAACTTTAAAGTTTCCGATACTTCTAAAAATCTTTTCAGTTTTGATTGGTTAATGATGGGCGAAGGTTATCATAACAACCACCACAAACACGGCGGAAGAGCTAACTTTGGAGGCGTAAGATGGCATGAAATCGACGTTACTTATTACATCATGATTTTGCTGGATAAAATGAAATTGATTAAATTGAATCCTGTTGCAGTTGTAAAAAGAGAACATTAAAAAAATCACGAATTCACGAACCAATTTTTATTCGTGAATTTGTGACAAGAAAAAACTTAAATTTCTATTTTCCCAGATCCGAAAGTTGAATTTCTGGTTGTAATTGTTGCAAAAAATCAATAAGGAAAGGGAATTCCTCAACATCTTTATCAATGACAAATCCATTGTAAGTGGTAATATCCAGATCGATTTCGCGCGGTGCATTTTTGTTTTCGGTCCTCACTCTTCCAAGTAGAGCTTCGATTTGTTTTAAATGCATTTTCAATTCAGAAAGGTTTTTTTGAGTATGAAAAAGAACAGCTCCATTCAGAAACTCGGGTTGGTTTTCAAATTTTAATGGCTTTGTTTTCACAAATGCGGTACGTTGCATGATAAAGCCAAATTGCTGAAGATAAGTTAAAGATTTCGTGAAATTTTCCTCCGAATTAATATTAGAACCTAACGCAATAATCGCAGTATTGTAACGGTTTTTACCCTCAATTTCCACTAAAACATTGTCGGCAAATCGCAGAGCATGCGGCTTTTCTACTTTCACATGAATGTCTTGCAAAACCGCATTGAAAGTTTGGATGTGTGCATAAATTTTCTCTGCCAAAGTTTCGATGAGATGAAAACTTTGATGATCCGTAAAATCGATTATCTCTTTTGTTATTTTCTTGTAATCTACGGCATTTTGCACATTGTCGGTTTCGCTCGCCAACGCAGTATCATATTGAAAGGAAAACGAAATGATGACATCTTGCAACTTTTCGGTTTCCCAGTCGATAAAACCAATAAAAGCTCGGAGACGCAGATTTTCTACTCGAACGGTGGATAATTTCGGATTATAATTTGACCTCATATTTGACTTGTTTTTTTTGAATTTGCCTTTGAAACAAATGCTTACTGTACTTTTTTACTATTTAAACCAAATGTTCTCCGCCATCAATATATAAAATCTGTCCAGTGAAAAATTGACTGTCTAAAATAAACCGAAAAGCTTTTAAAATTTCCTCTAAATTACCAATTGTTTTTAAAGGGATATTTTGAGCCAAATTCAACAAATAACTTTCATCTTTTCCTTTTGGCGGAAGAATTAATCCGGGTGCAATTCCGTTGACTCTTATATTTGGTGCCAATTCTACTGCGGAAATCTTGGTAAAATCTTTCAATAATTTTTTACTCAAAATATAATCGAGATGAGTTGTACTGTTTTTCGAAACTTTCGTATCGATGAAATTAATGATATTTCCTTTGCCAAAAACCCTCGCAAAAGCTTTCGTAAGAAGATAAGGGTTTTTAAAATTAATCGTCATTTCTTTCTCAAAAAGTTCGCTTCCTTGGTTTTTAAAATCGGATGGAACAAAATCTGAAGCGCAATTCACGAGAATTTCAATACTCCTTTTTTTCTTTTTTAAATCTTCGAAAATATGGTCAAAATCGTTTTCTGTTAAAAAATTAATTTGCAGCAATTCTACTTCTATTCCATTTTCTAAAGCTTGAATTTCATCTTTTACTTTTTGTGCTTTTTCTAAAGATGAATTATAATGCAAAACCAAATTGTAGCCATTTTTTGCAAGATCAATTGCGATTGCTTTCCCAATTCTATCGGCACTACCAGTAACTAAAGCATAATTTTTCATATTTATTTTTTAAGCTCAATAATTCTTAATCGGTTTAGAAACCTTCTTTTACGATAAACTCTTCTGCAATTCCTAAAGTTTTTAAATGTGCTTCAACGGCGGTCATCATCGGTGGTGGTCCGCATACATAGTAATATTTCAAATGCTCATCAGCATATTTTCTAATTAATTCGGGCGAAATATAGCCATGTTCATAACCTTCTAAATCCTCATCAGAAAGGATATTGATGAAATTTTTGCCAAGAACTGAATTAAAATGATTTTCTAAAATAATATCTTCTTTTCTTTTATTGGCGAAAATAAGTTTGTTTCCTTCGAGTTTATTTTGCTTTTCCAAATTTTTCAGAATCGCAATAAATGGCGTCACTCCCGCACCGCCGGCAATAAAAATACCTGCTCCTTTGAAAGAAATATCACCAAAAGGTTTATAAATAATCACTTCATCTCCCGGTTTGGATGAAAGTAATTCATTGGTAATTCCGTGATGTTCGGGATAGGTTTTGATGGTAAATTCGATATCATCATCTTCTGGCAAGGAGGTGAAAGTGAAACAGTTTTTCTTCTCACTCCATTCTGGTTTATTCAGTGCAATATCCACAGCTTGTCCCGGGATATAATTCAATCCTTCTGGTCTGTCAAGAACCACGTGTAGAACATCATGGGTAAGATGTTCAATCGATTTGATTTTGGTAATTTGCGACATGATAAATTATTTATATATAAATGTACGATAAAAATTCTTTTTGTATATCTTCTTTCCTTGTTATAAAACACCTATTGAGCAATTGAAGAAAAACGTAAAAAAATTGCTATTTTGAAAATCATCTGAAATAATACAATTTCTCTCTTTTCTATATTTAATAGAGTGCATCAAACTGGAAAAGGTTACAAAAAATTTGCGTTTTTTTCGGAAACATGATTTTAAATTTGAAAAATAAAAACTTTCAACCGATAAATATTGGGTTAAATTGCACTATCCGTTAAAAGAACATATTTATCAGGACCAATTTTTCATCTGAAAATTTATAATGTAAATCATTATCTTTGCTTTATGGATTTAAAATACCTCGTTCGAGAACCCCAAAATATTACCCCGAAAACACCTTTATTAATTTTACTTCACGGTTACGGAAGCAACGAAGAAGACTTATTCAGTTTTGTTCCCAATTTGCCGGAAGATTGGTTAATTGTAAGTTTCAGAGCACCTTTTAATACCAATTACGAA
This sequence comes from Kaistella sp., assembly GCF_049588135.1. Classification (GTDB taxonomy): domain Bacteria; phylum Bacteroidota; class Bacteroidia; order Flavobacteriales; family Weeksellaceae; genus Kaistella. The sequence continues at coordinate 8,013 of NZ_JBAVFG010000165.1, forward strand.
GGTTATTCTTGGTATGATATTGATTTAATGAATGAGGAAAACCGAATTGACGTTGCCCAAGCAAAAGAATCACAAGAAGAGATTTTGGGAAACATATTGAAAATCACCAACGAATATGGTTTAACAGAAAACCAAACCCATTTGTGCGGATTTTCTCAAGGTGGAATTTTAAGCTATGTATTGGCTTTGAACAATCCAGATTTATTTGCAAAAGTTGCTTGTATGAGTTGCTATGCAGAAGAAAAACTATTAACAAATATCGTCAAAGACAAAAAGAAAATCGAAAAATTGCGATTCTTTATTTCTCACGGAACCGATGATGCAATTATTCCTTTAGAATGGGGACGGAAGGCAGCGGATTTATTATATGAATTAGGGGCCTATTTTTCTTTTCGGGAATATATGAGCGGTCATGGCGTGAATCAAAAAAACTATATGGACTTAATGGATTTTTTCGGTAAATAATTTTTGAAGATGAGAATTTTTAAACAAATTAAATTTCACTTTATATTATTTGCGATTGTTTGCACCAATTTTCAAAGTCAAGTTCTCATAAAAATTACTTCCGTCCCAAAAGAAACTCCTGCAAATATCAAAATTTTCATGGCAAATTCCTTGAATAACTGGAGACCAAATGATCCTAATTTTGAATTAAAAAAAGACAGTTTCGGAAATTACATTTTACAAATCCCAAAAAATGAGGGAACTTTAGAATATAAATTCAATCAAGTAAACTGGGAAACGGCAGAAGGCGATGAAAATGGAAATAAGTTAGAAAATCGGAAACTCGTATTCATCGAAAACAATCAAACGGTTGAAAACAAAATACTTTCTTGGGAACATTCCGCTATTAAAAAAAACACAGTCGCCGATAATGTAAAAGTTTTAAGCGAAAACTTTTATATTCCGCAACTCAAGACCAGTCGCAGAATTTGGATTTATCTTCCGCCAAATTATTCCACTTCTCACAAAAAATATCCTGTAATTTATATGCAGGATGCACAGAATTTATTTAATGATGCTACTTCTTTTTCCGGCGAATGGAAGATTGATGAAACCCTGAATCAATTATTTGCAGAAGGAAATCCCGATGCTATTGTTGTAGGAATTGAAAATGGCGGTACGGAAAGATTAAACGAATATTCGCCCTGGAACAATGAAAAATACGGTGGTGGGAAAGGCGATGCTTATACCGAATTTCTGGCTAAAACTCTGAAGCCTTACATCGATAAAAACTACCGAACTTTGCCACAAGCAAAAAATACAGCCCTCATCGGAAGTTCAATGGGTGGATTAATTTCGTTTTATGCTGGTTTGAAATATCCTGAGAAATTTGGAAAACTCGGAATTTTCAGTCCGAGCTTTTGGTTTAATTTTAAAGATTTAAATCTCTTTGTTAATAAGAATTCAAAAAATCTAAAAAACACCCAATTTTATTTTCTCGCAGGAACTGAGGAATCAGAAGATATGGTTTCGGATATTCAGAAGGTAATTTCGGTTTTAATTAAAAAAGGAGTTCCCGAAGAAAATAGTAAAACCAAATTCGATGAAGATGGAACGCATTCCGAATCGTATTGGTCACGGGAATTTGGCACAGCTTATCTTTGGCTTTTTACAAAATAATAAAACGCCTCAATCTCATTTTATGGTTCAATTACCGTAGAATTCTTCACTTCTTTAATCATAAAAGAACTCTGTGTACTTGCAATATGCTGCAGATTCGTCAATTTACTCACCATAAATTCTCGGTATTCCTGAATGTCGCGAACACAGATTTTGAGAATATAATCGGAATCTCCGGAAACATGAAAACATTCTAAAACTTCGGGAAACTGCGTAATTTCTTTTTCAAACTGCGAGATATATTCTTTCTTGTGCTGAACCAATTTCACGTGACATAAAACGATGAAATTTTTCTGAATTTTTTCGTTATTGAGTAACGCAACATATTTCTCGATAATCTGTTGTTTCTCCAGTTTTTTAATGCGTTCAAAAACTGCAGTAATGGATAAATCTAATTCATTGGCGAGTTGTTTGGTTGTTTTCTTCGCATCATTTTGTAGTAAAATCAGCAATTTTTTATCTTTTGCATCTAGCATGAAATGAAATATTTTCGGTTATTACTTTTATTATTCATCAAATATAAAATTAAAATCTAGCATTTGATTTTATAATAGATTTAAATTCTGAATTTATTTAAAATTATTGTGTTTAAGTTTAAAAATATTGATTTTTATCCAAACAAAAAATATTATTATGGAAAATTTTAATGCTGCAAACAACATTCAGGACTTGCAATATTTCGGAGAATTCGGAGGTGTAAATCCTTCAATTTCAGACAGCTCAACTTACACTTTTCTTTCTGCAAAAACCATGTTCGATACTTTCGAAGGAAACACAGACGGTTGTTATCTTTACTCGCGACATTCATCGCCGAGCAATCTTTACCTTTCCGAAGCGCTCGCAAAAATGGAAGGAACAGAAAGTGCAAACGTAACTGCTTCAGGAATGGGCGCAATTACCAGCGTTTTGATGCAGCTTTGCAAAAGCGGCGATCACATCGTTTCCAGCCGCACCATTTATGGCGGAACGTATGCTTTCATGAAAAATTTTCTGCCAGATTATCAAATAGAAACTTCTTTTGTAGATATTACCAATCTCGAAAAAGTGGAAAATGCCATCAATAAAAACACTAAAATAATTTATTGCGAATCGGTAAGCAATCCACTTTTGGAAGTTGCCGACTTGCGAGAACTCGTGAAAATTGCCAAAAAACACAACCTGAAACTCATTGTGGACAATACCTTTTCACCACTTTCAATTTCGCCAAACGTTTTGGGCGCAGACCTTACCATTCACAGTTTAACGAAATTCATCAACGGAAGCAGCGATGCAATTGGGGGCGTAATTTGCGGAAATACAGATTTTATTAATGATTTAAAAAACGTGAATAACGGCGCTTGCATGTTGCTTGGTCCAACGATGGACAGTTTGCGGGCTTCGAGTATTCTTAAAAATCTGCGAACACTTCATATCCGAATGATTAAACATAGCGAAAACGCAATGTTCCTTGCCAAAAAATTTGAGGAAGACGGATTAATCGTAAAATATCCCGGATTGAAAAGCCACAAACAACATGAATTGTTCAAAAGCATGATGAATGCAGAATATGGGTTTGGTGGTTTATTGACTTTAGATGTAGAAACCGTAGAAAAAGCCAATGAATTAATGGAATTGATGCAAAAAGAAAACTTGGGTTATTTGGCAGTAAGTCTTGGATTTTACAAAACATTATTCTCCTGTTCAGGAAGTTCAACATCCTCTGAGATTCCAGAAGGAGAACAAAAAGAAATGGGACTTTCGCAAGGATTAATTCGGATGTCAATCGGTTTAGACCACGATATTAAAAGAACTTATGAAAAAATGAAACGGTGCATGGAGCAGGTTGGAGTTTTATAAGTTATAAAAAGTAAGATTAAAAAAACAAATCTCAATTTTTCACTATTAATATGAATGAAAATTGAGATTTGTATTAGTTTCAATTAATAATTCCTTTCAATTGAGCAACTAAGAGTATGATTAAATAAAATTTTTTTTTACAAAAATAACAAATCATTACTGTTTTTGGCTCTTCGCCATTATTAAATGTTGTACTGGTGGGATAGACCTTTCTGTATTTTATATCTCGGTATCAATTATTTTTTTAGTAATCCTATTCTTGTATCTGGATTTTCTCTCGTCCTTAAAATTTTCACATTGAATTCCGAAGTGTTTCTTTTTACCTTTTGGTATGCCATAGCTATCTATATCAATGGTAATTATTTGACTTTTACTCAAATCAGCAATGGAATCCAATCTGTAAAACAAGATTCAAATTGTTCACTATCAATAGCAGAGAAGACTTTGTTAATGGTATGTTTTGAAGGAATGCCATTAGGCGCAATACTAAAAATCTCTTTTGATTTTACAAACCAAAAACATTTGATCCCATGTTTCTGCATCAGAAATCACTCCAATTATCCCAATAAGAAGGATGTCTTCTAGGTTATGAAGTTTGTTTATATGGCTTCTGTACTCTTCTATTTGATTAAAAATGTCTTTGAAATCTACAGATGAATTCATTGGATTAAAGTATTGATTATCAGGCTTTTATGCGGGTAAAAGACAATGTAAACAATTAGTGGTCAATATAATAAGTGTTTTTATTTATTTGAAAAGTGTGATTTTGCGCTGACTTCTTTTTGGATGTTTTTTAAGAGATACTCCATAAAGTTTTCATTAATTTAAATTGAGATTTTGATGATGCTTTATGTCATCAATTTTAGTTTGAGTTAAAATACAACTTAGAATACTTGACCTATTATCCTATAAAAAATCCGTATTTTTGCGGAATTCTAAAAATTGAAATTTTAGAACATTTGAAATGAAAGATCCTAAAGAATATATAGAAGTTTACGGTGCTCGCGAACATAATTTAAAAAACATTGATGTTAAAATCCCACGCAATGAAATGGTTGTAATAACCGGATTGTCAGGCAGTGGGAAGTCATCATTGGCATTTGATACGATTTTTGCAGAAGGGCAACGAAGATATATCGAAACTTTTTCAGCATATGCCAGACAATTCCTCGGTGGTTTAGAAAGACCAGATGTTGATAAAATCGACGGGCTTTCTCCGGTAATCGCAATCGAACAGAAAACAACGAATAAAAACCCTCGCTCAACCGTTGGAACCGTTACAGAATTGTACGACTTTTTGCGTTTGCTTTTTGCCAGAGTTTCAGATGCGTATTCTTTAACAACTGGGCAAAGATTAGTAAGTTATACCGAAGAGCAGATTTTAGAAGCCATTAAGAATAATTATAAAGGGGAGAAAGTAATGCTACTTGCTCCAGCAGTTCGATCTCGGAAAGGGCATTATCACGAACTTTTTGTTCAGATGGCAAAGAAAGGATATGGGCAAGCAAGAGTAGATGGTGAAATTCTAGATATTGAATATGATTTAAAACTCGATCGTTACAAAACCCACGATATCGATATTGTTATCGACCGTTGGATTATCGGTGAAAATGCCTCTGAAACCAGAATGGAGCAGTCACTGAAAACGGCTTTGCATATGGGTGAGGGAGTGATTGGGATTCAGAAATTAGCCAGTGATGATATAGAGTATTTCTCCAAAAATTTAATGGATGCCGACACCGGACATTCATTGGCTTTACCAGAACCGAATACCTTTTCGTTTAACTCACCAAAAGGAAGTTGCCCCTATTGCAAAGGTTTGGGAATGGTGAAAAAAGTAAATACTGATTATTTTGTAGAGAACCCCAAACTTTCTATTAATCAAGGTGGTTTGCTTCCATTAGAAGACATTAAATCTAACAAATGGATTTTGGGTCAAATTAAAAATATCTTAGAAATTTTCGGACTTACGATGGCGATTCCGATTCAAGATATTCCGAAAGAAGCTTTAGATTATATCTATCACGGTTGTCACAAAGAAATCAATAAAGATTTGAAACTTGCTGGCATTAACAAAAAAATCAAAGTCAATTTTGACGGGTTGATTTCTTTAATTAATGATATAATTGATGACAAAGAAAGTTACGATGCTACTTTGTTAGAGCGACACTTCACCACAGAAGAGGTATGTCCCGATTGTAAAGGAGCAAGATTGCAGGCATCCAGTTTAAGTTTTAAAATCGATGGGAAAAATATTGCAGAAATAAATGCTTTATCGCTTCTTGATTTAATGGACTGGTTAATTCAGGTTGAAGATAAATTTAACAAAAACAATAAAATCATCGCTCATGAAATTCTAAAAGAAATCAAAACCAGATTGCAATTTTTATTAGATGTGGGTTTAGATTATTTAAGTTTGAGCAGAAGTTCCAGAACCCTTTCCGGGGGAGAATCTCAAAGAATTCGTTTAGCAACACAAATCGGTTCGCAACTCGTAAATGTTCTTTATATTTTAGATGAACCATCGATTGGTTTGCATCAAAGAGATAACGAAAGATTAATTGCTTCTTTGAAAAACTTACGCGATATCGGAAATTCTGTAATCGTTGTGGAGCACGACAAAGACATGATTATGGAAGCAGATGAGGTTTTAGATATTGGGCCGCGAGCCGGAAAATTTGGGGGCGAAATTCTTTGGCAAGGAAAACCGAAGGATTTATTAAATGCCGATACCATCACCGCAGATTATCTTACAGGAAAACGTAAAATAGAAGTTCCCGAAGTTCGTAGAGAAGGAAACGGAAAATCACTAATTCTAAAAGGAGCAAGCGGGAATAATCTGAAGAATGTAAATTTAGAAATTCCTTTGGGGAAACTGGTTGTCGTAACTGGGATTTCGGGAAGTGGAAAATCTTCTTTGATTAATGGTACCTTGTATCCTATACTAAATCAGCATTTTTATAGAGCAGTAAAAGATCCTTTACCTTACAAAAAAATCGAAGGAATCGATAATATCGACAAAATTGTTGATGTTGACCAAACGCCAATTGGCAGAACGCCACGCTCGAATCCTGCAACTTATACCGGAATGTTTACCGATATCAGGAATCTTTTTGCAGAACTTCCAGAATCGAAAATCAGAGGTTATAAAGCCGGACGATTCTCTTTTAATGTAAAAGGCGGACGTTGCGAAACCTGTCAGGGTGGCGGTTTGAAAGTGATCGAAATGAATTTCTTGCCAGATGTGTATGTGCACTGCGAAACCTGTAATGGCAAAAGATTTAACCGCGAAACTTTAGAAGTTCGTTACAAAGGAAAATCGATTTCTGATGTGTTGGAAATGACCATTGATGAAGCCACAGAGTTTTTCCAGCCGATTCCTAAAATCTACTCGAAAGTGAAAACGATGCAAGATGTTGGTTTAGGATATATCACGCTGGGTCAACAATCCACGACATTAAGTGGAGGAGAAGCACAACGAATTAAACTTGCCACAGAATTATCGAAAAGACAAACCGGAAATACTTTATATATTCTGGATGAGCCCACAACAGGTTTGCATTTTGAAGACGTAAAAGTATTAATGGATGCAATTAATAAATTAGTGGAATTAGGAAACTCTTTCATTATTATCGAACATAATATGGATGTCATCAAACTCGCAGATCATATCATCGATATTGGTCCAGAAGGTGGAAAACACGGCGGCGAAATTATCGCAAAAGGAACTCCGGAAGAAGTAGCAAAATCTAAAAAATCTCTGACTGCAAAGTTTTTGAAAAGAGAATTGAAATAAATCTTCATTAAAAAAGCCAGAAACAAAAATATTTTAAAAATCAAAAACCGAATGTGATGTTCGGTTTTTTTATTTTCTTTTACTTTGTAATATAAAATAGTAAACTATGAATCCATTTCTAGATGTCGCTTTACGAAGTCTCGCTGTGTATCTTTTTATGTTTGCCGCCATTCGGATTTTTGGCAAGAACCAATTGTCGCAATTAAATGCAGGCGATATTGTATTGCTTCTCTTGATTTCTAATGCCGTTCAAAATGCAATGGTGGGTTCTAATGTGAGTTTAGAAGGAGGTTTGGTCGCAGCATTGGTTTTATTTGTAGCGAATTTTGTAATCAAGAAAATAATTTTTAGAAATCCTAGAATTAAAAGTATAGTAGAATCTGATCCTATTGTTTTAATTAAAGATGGCATTGTTGATAATATAAAAATGAAAGAACAAGAAGTCAGTTTTGATGAATTAGAAGAAGCTGTAAGAGAACATGGCGTCGAAAAAATAGTCGATGTAAAATTGGCGGTTCTAGAAGTTGATGGAAACATCAGTGTTATTTCAATTGATAAGGACAGCGGTTCTACCAAATTTACACGACGCCGCAGAAAGTTCCCAAGAAAAAGTCATAAGTTTTAAAAAATAAATCTTTCAAGTACAAAAGTAACTTGATGGTGAAAAATATTTAAGTATTCGCAAATATTTAATAATATACTTTAAGGTTTTAGACGGCTGATTGTGCGTCTTTTATGTTTCATCTGTTTTCTTTTGTCTACTTAAACACACGGTAATCAGAAATTATAATTTAGAAAATAATGAATTTCTAAATGATTTTTGATACCGAATAAAATGGTTTTTGGACTTTGCAGTCTGGGATTTTTCCAGAGAATGTAGCAAGTATTCAGATTCACAAAAACAAGGATTTCGATTGGTTGGAACAAGGGAAAAGATTGGACAAATAGACGGGATTTGGCGTGATATTATTTTAATTGAAAGAAGAAGTCGAGTGGTAGGGATTTATTTTTTGGTTTTATATTATTTGTATTGCTTAAAAAAGTAGAAATTTGCAGCAAGAATCATTTTATTTAATGAGGATCTTTTAAAACTTTGTTCTTAACTCTATTCAATGCCAAAAGAATTTCAATTTCAAGTATCGCTCGAAGCTGCAGCCAACGAAGAGCTGTTAACGCAACAGGTAGCAAAATTCTGTAAAATAAGTCCTAAGGAAATTCAGAAAGTAGTTGTTTTAAAACGCTCTTTTGATGCCCGACAAAAGGCGATAAAAGTAAATATTAAGGGGAATGCTTTTTTACTTGGTGAAGAATATATTCCTTTTAGAATAGAATTACCCCATTATCCGAATGTTGCCAACAGGCAAGAAGTAATTGTGGTAGGAGCCGGTCCAGCGGGATTATTTGCGGCTTTGCAGTTGATTGAACTCGGGTTAAAGCCGATTGTTTTAGAGCGTGGAAAAGATGTTCGTGGTCGTCGCCGTGATTTGAAAGCCATCAATGTAGATGGAATTGTAAATGAAGATTCTAATTATTGTTTTGGTGAAGGTGGCGCCGGAACTTATTCCGATGGAAAATTATATACCCGTTCAAAAAAGCGAGGCGATATCGATAGGGTTTTAGAACTTTTTGTTGGTTTTGGAGCAACTCCTGATATCATGGTAGACGCTCATCCACATATTGGGACCAACAAACTACCCAAAATTATTCAAGATATTCGGGAGCAAATTATCGCTTGTGGTGGTGAAGTTTTATTTGAAACCCGCGTCACCGATTTTGTGGTTAAAAGTAACGAAATACAAGGTGTTGTTCTTCAAAATGGAAACATAATTTCGGCGAATAAAGTTATTTTAGCAACGGGTCATTCGGCACGTGATATTTTTGAACTACTTCATAAAAAGAATATTTTTATTGAAGCCAAACCTTTTGCTTTAGGCGTACGAGCAGAACATCCACAAGAATTAATTGATAAAATTCAATATTCCTGCGATTATCGTGGTGAGTTTTTACCGCCAGCACCTTATTCTGTGGTGAAACAGGTTAATGGCCGCGGAATGTATTCTTTTTGTATGTGTCCCGGTGGTGTAATTGCGCCGTGTGCAACAAGTCCTGGAGAAGTGGTTACTAATGGTTGGTCGCCTTCCAAAAGGGATCAATCCACGGCAAATTCAGGGATTGTAGTAGAATTGAAATTAGAAGATTTCAAGCCTTATCAACAATTTGGACCCTTAGCTGGAATGGAATTTCAAAAAGCAATCGAGCAAAAAGCTTGGCATCTGGCTGGCGAAACTCAAAAAGTGCCTGCTCAAAGAATGGTTGATTTTACCCAAAATAAAATTTCACAAAATATTCCTAAAACCTCTTATGTTCCCGGAACGACGTCGGTTGAGATGGGCGAAGTTTTCCCTGGTTTTTTAAGTCAAATTATGCGACAGGGATTTGTGGAATTTGGAAAATCGATGAAAGGTTATATGACGAATGAAGCAATTTTGCACGCACCAGAAAGCCGAACTTCGTCACCGGTTCGTATTCCGAGAGATCATTATTCTTTGGAACATCTTCAAATTAAGGGTTTATATCCTTGTGGTGAAGGAGCAGGTTACGCAGGTGGAATTATTTCGGCAGCAATCGATGGAGAAAAATGCGCTTTGAAAGTTGCAGAAAGTTTAAATTTAAAATAGATATCGATCAATAATTTAGAAAGTTTATTTATTGAAAAATTTGAAGTCATTAAACAATTGTTTATCCTTAAAAATAGTTCGAATTAACAGGATAAAGTTTAATCTCATTTTCTTAAAAACAAGAATTAGCATTGTAGAATTTTCCATTTCAAAAATTAAAAAATCACCATTATTCATTAATTGGCATCATGATTGAAAGGTCTAAAGTTAAATCTTTAAAATTTCAATAATGAACAATTTATTTAAAATAATACTAGGAGCAGGATTAGCGATTACGCTATCTTCCTGCAGTACGACTCAGAATCCTTATGGGAATAATTACCCGAATAATGGGACGGTTTACAGAACCAATGATGGACAAGTTTATCGCCGAGGTGATATCTATCGGGACCGAAACGGAAACGTTTATCAAAATGGAAGAATCATTAGAACTGGCGATGTTTACGGGCAGCCAGGTATTCTAGGAAGAAATGGGAATAAAACCATTTATTACCCTAATCAAAACCGACAAAATCTTCCGCCAGGACAAGCAAAAAAAATCTATGGTGGTAGCGCAAAAGATTATGCAAAAGGGCAACAGAATAAAAGAAATAACCAGTGGAAAAAATATAATAATGACCATCAGGGTCATAGAG
>NZ_JBAVFG010000166.1:0-3886 GCF_049588135.1 Kaistella sp.
TTTTTCAACAATCGAATACGCTTCCGGATGAACTGCCGAATTATCCAAAGGATTTTTGGCATTCGTAATTCTAATAAAAGCTGCGGCTTGTTGATACGCTTTTTCGCCCAATCGTGGGACTTTTTTCAATTGTTTTCGGTCTTCGAAAGCTCCATTTTCTGTGCGGTAATTCACAATGTTTTCTGCCATCTTTTCGCCAATTCCCGAAACGTAACTCAATAAAGATTTGCTCGCCGTATTCAAATTAATTCCCACCGAATTCACACATTTCATCACGGTAGCATCGAGTTCGTTTTTCAATTGCGTTTGATCCACATCGTGTTGGTATTGCCCAACTCCAATCGATTTCGCATCAATTTTAACGAGTTCAGCCAAAGGATCCGACAATCTTCTTCCGATCGAAATCGCGCCACGAACAGTGACATCATAATTCGGAAATTCATCTCTCGCAATTTTACTCGCCGAATAAACGGAAGCTCCAGCTTCGGAAACGATGAAAACTTGCGGTGGTTTGTCGAAGGCAATTTTTTTGATAAAAAATTCGGTTTCCCGGCTCGCAGTTCCATTGCCAATCGAGATTGCGTTAATATTAAATGAATTCACAAGGGAACGGATTTTCTTCATCGCCATTCCCGTTTCGTTTTGTGGCGCGTGCGGATAAATGGTTTCGTTGTGCAGCAAATCTCCTTTTTCGTCGAGGCAAACGATTTTGCAACCGCTTTTAAAACCAGGATCAATCGCTAAAATTCGCTTTTCACCCAAAGGCGAATCGAGTAGGAGTTGGCGCAAATTATCAGAGAATATTTCGATGGCTTTTTGATCGGCTTTTTCTTTCGCTTCTTGCAAAGTTTCGTTTGAAATAGCGGGTTCCAGCAATCTTTTGTAAGAATCTTTAATGGCTAAAGCAATTTGATAGGCACATTCGTTATTGGATTTAATAATGGAATTTTCAATAAATTCAATCGCTTCGTCTTTATCAATTTCGATGTTGGTTTTCACAAAACCTTCCGTTTCTGCACGCAACATCGCCAACAATCGGTGCGACGGAATTCGGTTTAAACTTTCTTCCCAATCGAAATATTGCTTGAATTTCTGGGCGGTTTCTTCTTCCAATTTGCTTTTTACGGCTTTAGAAGAAATCATTGCTTTTCGTTGAAAAAGACGGCGCAGATTTTTTCGGACATGCATATTTTCATTAATCCATTCCGCCATAATATCTCGTGCGCCTTGCAACGCTTCTTCTTCAGACGAAACCAAATCATTCAAATATCGGGAAGCCAAGTGTTGAAGGTCGTTCGCATTCTGACTCATAATCATTTTCGCCAAAGGTTCCAGCCCTTTTTCTTTTGCAGCATCGGCTTTTGTTTTCCGCTTTTTCTTGAAAGGCAAATACAAATCTTCCAATTCCTGAAGATCAAAACTCGCCTCAATTCTTTGTTTTAAATCGGGGTTTAAAGCATTCTGTTCTTTAATCGATTTAAGAATCGTTTCTTTCCTTTTGATGATTTCTTCAAACTGTTTGTTGAGTTTTGAAATCTGTTCAATTTGCACTTCATCTAAATTTCCGGTTGCATCTTTTCGATACCGGGAAATAAAAGGAATCGTGCAATCTTCTGCCAAAAGTTTCAAAGTGGCATTGATGTTTTTTTCGGATATATGGAGGGAGATTTTAATAAAATCGATCGTGTTCATTGCTTATTTTTTGGAAGCGCTAAAATAAGAACTTTAGAAGGAAAAATGCTTTCATTCTATTTAACTTGAGTTGCGAACCTTTTTAAATTTAAAATAATGCCATTAAACATTCCGAAGCTGGACAAAAACTCATTAAAGCAGATAAAATTAAATTTCCGATACAAGATTTCGGAATAGGAATTGATGCAAAGTACCAATCGAAAATCTTCGAATGGTATTTTCAAGTCCCCGAAGATCATCAAAATGGAACAGGACTCGGATTGGCAATCAGCAAAAATTTTATAGAAAAACAAGGTGGCGAAATTGGCGTAGAAAGCGAAGGAAATGGCGGAAGTATCTTTTGGATAACTTTATAAAGAAGGTGTAAAACAAAAATTTAATTCAACGCCAACAGAACTATTTTGGCAATAAAAAAAGCTGCGAAAATTTCCGCAGCTTTTATATTTGAAAGAAAAATTATTTTGCATTAGGACAAATCACTTTCATCTGTGTACGTCTGTTAACTTGGTGCTCTGCTTCTGTACAAGGAACACCTTTTGCACATTTATTGAGCAGGTGGGTATCTCCATATCCTTTCGCAATCAATCTAGATCTGCTAATATCCCGTGAAATAATGTACTCTACAGCACTTTCTGCTCTTCGCTGGGACAGTTTTAGATTATAAGCATCTGATCCTCTCGAATCGCAATATGAAGATAATTCAACAATTACTTCTGGATTATCTTTCATAAACTGTACGAGTCTGTCGAGTTCTGGTTTCGCATCTTCACGAATGAAAAATTTATTAAAATCATAAAGAATATTTTTCAGAATAATAGAATCATTACATCCCGCTTTATCCATACAAATCGCCATTGGAATCGACTGAGAGTCGCCTATATTGTAGTCATTCATATTTAATGTTACTGTTTGCGACATAAAATTTGATTTCTTACCGTATACCGTGTAAGACGTTTGTGGCATTGCGGCGAAGCTAAATCCACCATTGCTGTCGGTATTTACTGTTTCTACATTTCCGGTACTGTTATTTTTCACCATCATCCTTGCGTTGCCGACTGGTTCACCTGTTTTACAGTCAGATGCATTACCCATTACATAAAAATTATCGTTGATTAGAAAAATCTCTTTTGTAATACCACCGCCGTTCGCACAGTTACCAAATTCTGAAATATCAATTAGGTTTCCATTTAAATCTCTTCCCTGATAATTTCCGGAAATCGTATAATTTCCTTTTCCAATTGATGTGAAAGTTAGAGAACCAGATTCGTCGGTGACTCCATTTTGTAAGATATTACCATTTTCATCTAATAGAATGATGTTTGCATTCGCAATTGCTCTTTGGGAATTCTTATCTTTCGCCATCACCGTAATTAGACATTCAACTGGTTGTGGTTCCAATATAACTGCTTCTGCTTTTTTATTAAATTTAAATACCAATCCTGCAAAAATACCTACAGATTGCAGAGATTCTCTCCTAGGTTCAACTCTTTGTACAAAATTAGCAGGATCAATCACTATAGGACTTCCCGCTGTTCGATTAATATCATAGTATCCGGCGGTCAGGTTTAATCCTCTATTTTTTAAATCGGGGGTTCTAAAATGATCCATATAATAACCACCGAGGGTAAAACCTATATTTCTACTAAAGAAATAATTGTACTGCAAAGAGGCTTTCCCAGCAAAAACATTCTGTTCATCGAAGCCCCCATGATAATTAAGCAAAACCCTCCCTAGATTAGACGCTCCTTCTAATCTCGTTTCTCCACCTTTTATAGAAGATAATCCTACTCTTAACTTCAGTTCGAAATCTGATCTTGGAGTCATCAGGAATCTGAAATCTGGACCTATTCCGTAGAATAAACGCGTAATTTTATGTTCATCAAGATTTATCGAACCAATTGGTTGGTTATTAACGGTAACTAAATCTGCCGTTGGAAATCTATTTTTCGGTTTGTTTTGAATATAATCAAAATCGCCACCCAAACCGAACCAATTCCAGTAATAATCTACTGAAGCACCTCCTTCAAATCCTCCATTATGATTAATAAATCGGGTATCATGTTTAAAAGTAGGAAAGTCGTAGCCACCTCTCAAAGAGATTCTTAATCCAGAATTATCTGCAGGATTAATTATAGGACTTGCAATTTGAGCAAACATTTGTCCATAAATTCCTATTAGAAATAAGAGACTGAGT
>NZ_JBAVFG010000167.1:0-2437 GCF_049588135.1 Kaistella sp.
CATTAAAGATTAGAAAGCATAAAACTTTATCAAAAAAAATAGGTTGTAAACGACACTAAGTTTAAGGATTTAATTGAAAACACTACCTTTGTACAAAATAGGACTCACAGAAAAGTTACCCTTTACAACAAATAATTTTAATAAAAGGATTTAGAACTCCTCGATAATTTAATCAAATGACAATAGACAAAAATCACGTAGTAGCACTTCATTACACGCTAAATGCCATCGAAGAAAATGGTGAAAAATCGTTCATTGAAAAAACAGATGCTGAAAATCCTTTCACTTTTTTATACGGAGTTGGAATGATGTTGCCGAAATTTGAAGAACACCTTCAAGGCATGGTTGCAGGAGATAAAAAATCGTTTACAATCATTCCGGAAGACGGCTATGGAGACAAAATGGAAAACGCAACCACGCAGTTGCCTGCAGAAATGTTTGCACAATCGGGAATGCCACCAATTGGTGCGATGTTGCCTTTGCAAGATGCGCAAGGAAATCATGTAACCGCTATCGTTTTAGAGGTTACCCCAGAAGCGGTACTTGTAGATCTTAACCATCCAATGGCTGGGAAAACTTTGCATTTCGACATTGAAGTAGCATCTACAAGACCTGCAACCGAAGAAGAGTTGGCTCATGGTCACGCACACGGAATTGATGGCAACGAAGAACATTAATTAAAATTTTTGCCCGTCCTGAAAATCCGATACAGATTCTAAGGACGGGATATTTGAAAAACCTTACTTCTCAGGAATATTCGCTAAAATTTCTTTTAAGAATCCCCAAAATTTCTGAGTAGAAGGAATGTTAGCTCTTTCATCTGGCGAATGTGCGCCACGAATTGTTGGACCAAAACTCACCATTTCCATATCAGGATAATTCGCACCGATGATTCCACATTCTAAACCAGCATGGCAAGCGACTACTTGCGGTTTTTCACCGAAATCTTTTTCATAAATCTTTTCCATAATCTGTACGATTTCTGAACCTGGTTTTGGTTTCCAGCCTGGATAAGAACCTCCGAATTCTACTTCCATTCCAGCTAATTCATACACTGATTTTAATTGTTCAGCAACGGCAAATTTTCCTGACTCTATAGACGAACGAGAAAGATTAAGAATCTTCAATTCGCCATTTTTCAATTCTACTCTAGCGATATTATTCGATGTTTCTACCAAATCTTTCACATCTGGAGACATTCTGTAAACGCCGTTATGTACAGACTTTAAGGCTAAAATTATTTGCTTTGAATCTTTTTCCGAAATCGCTTGATCAGCAGTTGAGTATGTTTCGATATTGATGTGCAAATCTTTTTCAACGGTGGTAAATTCTTCCAGAATTTCTTTTTTCAAATTATTTGCGCGATCAATGAATTCTACTGAATTTCGAACAGATAAAATCACGTTTCCTTCTCTTGGAATTGCGTTGCGTAAACCGCCACTATCAATAGAAATTAACTGGATGTTTTCGGTGAAAATTCCCGTGTATAAAAGTCTCCCTAAAAGCACATTTGCGTTTCCGAAACCTTTGTGAATATCCATTCCGGAATGCCCACCTTGTAAGCCTTTTACTTCTATTTTTACAATTTGTCCTTTAGAATCTTCTAAACCGTAAGTTTGCGAAGCAGTAACATCAATTCCACCAGCACAACCGATATCGATTTCGTCATCTTCTTCAGTATCTAAATTCAATAAGATTTCACCTTGCAATTGTCCAGGTTTTAAACCGATTGCACCAGTCATTCCTGTTTCTTCGTCAATAGTAAAAAGCGCTTCCAAAGCGGGATGAGCAATATCATTGCTTTCTAAAATACTCATGATGGAAGCAACGCCCAATCCATTATCTGCACCCAAAGTTGTTCCTTTTGCTTTTACCCAATCGCCATCAACTTCCATTTGGATTCCTTGCGTTTCGAAATCAAATTCGATATCATTGTTTTTCTGACAAACCATATCGAGGTGAGATTGCAAAACAATTGCCTTCCTATTTTCCATGCCCGCTGTTGCTGGTTTTTTGATGATCACATTTCCGACTTCATCAACCGTAGTTTCTAAATTCAGATTTTCACCAAAATTTTTAATAAAAGCGATTACTTTTTCTTCTTTTTTTGAAGGGCGTGGAACCGAATTCAATGCTGAAAAATTCTTCCAGATGATTTGCGGTTCGAGTTGTGATAATTCCATTTAATATTTATTTACCTCAAAATTACAAATAAAAAAACGCTTCTGAAATTTTCAAAAGCGCAATATTTTAAATTTAAGACTATTTAACAGCCGCATTCTCCATAAATCGGCGTAATTGTTTTTTCACCTTTTTTATTTTCTACAGTCATCGTTCCTTCGAACATCATTACTTCTTCTAGATCTTTTATTTTTTTTCCTTGAATGATTACTGAAAACTCATCATTTTTAATGATTTTGCTGAAATTCTCTGGGTC
>NZ_JBAVFG010000168.1:0-13276 GCF_049588135.1 Kaistella sp.
GGCTGGGATTCGAACCCAGGACCCATACATTAAAAGTGTATTGCTCTACCAGCTGAGCTACCGAGTCGGTCACCTTTTAAATCTGAACAGTTATATTCTCGTTTTAAAGTGGTGCAAAGATACTTCTTTTTTTAAAATCTCAAAATTTTTTTGGAACTTTGTGCAAAATAAAAATATGATCATTTCACTCATCGGATATATGGGAAGCGGCAAATCTCACATTTCCAAAGTTTTGAGTCAAAAACTCACACTAAAATCAATTGACTTAGACCAAGAAATTTTTTTGAAAAACGACATGATGATTCCCGAAATATTCGAAAAAAGAGGTGAAATCTACTTTAGAAAACAAGAAAGACTTCTTTTAGAGGAGATTTTTAACACCAAAAAAGATGGTATTTTAAGTTTAGGTGGCGGCACTCCCGCCTATTATAACAATATTGAGCTCATTACCCAAAAAAGTGAAAGCATCTATTTACGAAGTTCAGTAAGAACATTAACGGAACGACTGCTGAAACAAAAGCAGAAACGCCCGCTCATTGCAAAAATTGCTGATGAAGATTTACCCGAATTTATTGCCAAACATCTTTTTGAAAGACAAGTTTTTTACAACCAAGCGAAATATACGGTAATCACCGATTCTAAAACTCCTGAAGAAATTGCAGACGAAATCATTGTATTGATGAGATAAAATAGATGCCCTGATTAATCTTCTTTAGAATCATCAACGTCGCTGAAGAATAGATCCCAGTCGCTATTTACCATCTCGGAGTTGCTATCTCCTCCTACAAAATCATCGAGTTCCCGCCGGTCTTTTTTGGTTGGTCTGCCTTCTCCTTTGTT
This sequence comes from Kaistella sp., assembly GCF_049588135.1. Lineage (GTDB taxonomy): Bacteria > Bacteroidota > Bacteroidia > Flavobacteriales > Weeksellaceae > Kaistella. Next base: position 841 of record NZ_JBAVFG010000168.1, read on the forward strand.
GCGGTAATGTTCCTGATTTAATTGTCTTAATTTCAGAATTTCATATTGTTCTTTTTCTGTTCGATCGATGATATAAAGAGGAACTAATTTAGCACTCATTCTACTTTTGGGAATCTGTATGATCTTAATTTGGTAATCGATTTGATTTTTTCTAATTTTAATTAAATCACCTTCTTTCACCTCTCGGGAAGACTTTACGGTCTGGCCTGCGAGCGAAATTCTGTTCTTTTTAATTTCATCTGCCGCAATGCTTCTGGTCTTATAAAAGCGAACACACCATAAAAACTTATCTATTCTCATATTTTATTTATACTTTTGCTGGATTATAAAATTTTAGCAATTTAATGATAATATTAAATATGAAGAAAACATTTTTGTTCCTTGCCTTGGCTTCAATTACAATTATTTCTTGTAGAAAGGATCATGAGGAAATCGTGCCGGAAGTAAGTATAGAAACCCAAAACAGTTATGATGACGAGTCCGCTCAAAAATTTTTGGAGACTCACGCCTTTGATGCGAAAGGGAACCTAAAAGAATATGTAGCAACTGATTCTACACAAGTAAAACTTGCAAGTTTAAATCCGATCACCCTTCCTTCTGGTGTTATTTATTTGGTGAGACCGAATGCTCAACCTATACCTGGAACAGAGATTGGCAGTACAGATATTTTACATTTAATGAGTAACACCATGACTTATGTTGCAACAAATACTAATGATAATGTTGCTTTCACCTCTCCTTACACTTTCAGAAACAACATTGCAGGTTTAGGTGTTCCAGAGATAGACCCTGCTTACTACTATGTAAAACAATCTGTATTAGATAATGCTACTACGGAATTGGCTAAACAAAGAAGTTTCTACGAAATTGAAGGGTTTCAAGAAGGATTGAAGCATTTTAAAGCATTTAATATCCCCGACGAAGATAATTATAATCTTCAAGGGATAATCATTGTTCCTTCCCGCGCAGCTTTTGCTCGTGATGCTCATTTTAACTATATTAATATTTCTTTTAAAGACAGAAGTTTTGTATTTAACTTTCAGGTTTATAAAACAACGCCACGTTAGAAAGTGCATTTATTAAAAAATTAAAGTTCCTTATTACGAGGAACTTTTTTTGATTAAAATCTTATGACCTATTCGAAAATCTGGCGAACCACCGCCAACGACTTTGGCGTATAAAAACCAGTGATGTGAATTCGGCAATAAACCATCAGCGCATCTAGAAAAGAGGTTCTTTCGTCTCGTGTCAGTCGTATTTCATAAGTATTGGAGGTGCTTAAAAATCGCTTCCACAACGCAGAAATAGATTCATTAAAAATTGGATGAGAAATAGCATCTTCAAAAAGACCACTTTCTGGATTTAGAAATTTCTGATTACCATAAAGCGGTACCAAACCTGAGATGGAAAGATACTTAAAAATAAAAACCAAATAAGCGTCGTAATTCTGGGCGCTAATTTCTTTTCTTACCTTTTCTATTTCGTTAAAAAGCAGTGGGTTCTTTGCTTCTTCCCGTAAAACCTGATGTAAAAAATCGGCAGTAAAAAATAAAATCGAATTCATAGCAACCTCATCAAAATCATAATGATCTGAAGCTGATTCTATTTTAGAAATACATGATATTCTATTTTCTGCAACAACTTTCGAAATAGTTATATTTAACAAATTCAGCGGAAAAAGATAAGGTTTCATTTTGTTTTTTGCAGAATAAATTCCTTTTGCAAAAAAACTCTGAAACCCATTTTCAATAGAGAAACAATGCAATATTGCATCATGATCACCATACTTTAAATAAGAAAGAAGAAAACAGTTTTGAGTTTGCATTAATTCACCACAGCAATTTTGGCGGTTGCGGTATCTGTTCCGTCTTCATTGGTCATTAAGACGAAATAAATTCCAGATGCCACCCGCACACCACGATGATTAGCAAGATTCCACTCATACGATCCACCGCGTACTACAGCTTGATGAACTAAATTCCCTGCTGCATCAGTAATTCTAATGTTTGTTTTAGCAGCTAAACCACGAATTCGGACATTGCCTTTATACTGCGCGTAAACGACAGGATTTGGATATACTAAAACATCACCGAAATTCTCGGTAACTTCTAAGACATCACCTTGGTAAACCACCACTCCATCTAAAGTTACAAAATATACTTTTCCTGTTTTACTATCAACTTTAATATCGGTTACACTATTCGTTGGAAGAGGTGAATTAGATTTGGTAAATTGCTTTAAAGTTTGTTCTCCATTTGAGCTTAAATAAAAGACTCCACCATCATCAATAGAAATCCATTTTTGATTCCCAGAATCTACTTCGATTTGCAAAACAGGACTATCTCGAAAGAGCTCTTCGCCTACTCCATTTTCTTCAATAATGATGGGCTCTACGCTAGGATTATTTTGAATATTTGACACCGCAGAATGAAGAACCCGTAGTCCACTGTCGGTTCCAATCCACAAATCACCTGAACGATCCTTCGCTACAGCGATGATTCCTTCTGAGTTTGATGGAAAACCTGCTGATTTTTGTACAAGATAAATCTCATCATCCAAGAGACTTGATGTGTTTTTATAATTTATTGCAGCCAAAATAACGTCTCTAGGTAAAGGTACCCAAATGTAACCATCAGAAATTACAGGTTTCTGCACCCCAGTCCCTATCTTAAGACTTCTATAGGAAAATGAATCCGAAGATTTGTCATAAGACATTATTCCAGAGTTTCCGTTATTATTTTCAATATCCAAATAGGCAACAGTACCAAAAAGATTATTTTTTTCATCGTATGCAAGACCTAAAGGTCTGCCATGGTGATAATCTTTTCCTGTAGTATAAACTTTCTTTAAATCAAAATCTTTTCGGGAAGCATCAAATTTCATTCTATAAACACCTTGACTACTCGTTGGAATATAATTTGTAAAAAAAACCTCTGTCATATCTGAAGGATTAGCGACCACATCCATCACATTAAAGCCCAATGAGCTGTTAACAAAAAAACTCGGATATATCCACTCTGAACCTGTGAAGTAATAAAAGCCCAGATTGTTAGCATTTGGAGATCCATCATTATATCTACCCGTCCTGCTCCCTGTTGACACATAAATTTGATCACCCAACAAGGAGATTTTGTATGAAGTATTATTATAGGGTCCACTGGGCTTAAAATTTTCTCCTGCTTCATTGAGCATTCCAGATAACTTAGATCCTGCATAAATTTTTGAAAAGGAGAAAAATCCCGTATTCAACTGCTCATTTGTTGAATATGATTTTATTAAATTACCGGTAATTCCAAAAACTGAAACTGCATTTAAATCTGCAACAATAATATTTTGTGGAGTTACAACTAGATCCTGAATATTCGAAAAACTTTGTCGCAATGTCGAAAATGTGTTTCCATCACCATATTTCACGGTACTGGAATTAGCATAAGCTAAAATACTTCCGCTTGCAATTTGGGTAAAACTTCCGGCAGAAACCATATTCCAGGTATTATAAATAGGAAAATTAACATTCATTTCATGCGATTTTAACCCTGTCGCAGTAACTACATAAACTGTATTTTCTTTAATGGTGGCTTCTTTTGCAGCTTCATAAGTTCCAGCATTAGTAAAAAAAGAAGAATCTCCAAACTCTTTTTTATCTAATCTAAAAACAGAAACACCATAACCCACTGAGATTACGGCTAAGTTTCCTGTAATAGAAATATGATTGATTTTTTTATCACCACTATATCCTGTTGCAATCGGAATATCTACCACATACGTAATTCCTTCTGGTGTAATCACATCCAAAGAACCATTTTTATAACCTACCAATCCGATTTTGGTTTCGGGATTATAATCGAAAGCAGAAATTTTCACTTCATGCAATCCGTTGGCTTTTGATAATTTGGTTATTTCTCCAGTCGCCGGCGTGTAGGAAAAGATTCCATTTTCTGTTGCAGCAATGAGTTTCCCATTGTCTTCCCGAATGGATAATACATTATTATAAGAAAATAAATCGGACCATTTAGGCGAAGAAATCTTTTGCGAAAATAAATTTAGCGAGAGAAAACAGAGTAAAAGTGGGAGTATTTTTTTCATAAGATTACACTAAGATGCTGTCATCTATAACTTGATTGTTCCATGAAATATTTTTCACATTTTTATTTTTATCGAAATAAAAGGTGATTTTACCTAAAAGCAATCCTGCCCAACCGACTTGATTGACCAAAACATTCTTCCCACTTCTATTCAAAAATGATTGGGGTTCTGGCAAAAAAGTATGGGTATGACCACCTAAAATCAAATCAATTCCATCGGTTTTTGCAGCTAAAATTTTATCCGAAACTTTCATCGGGTCATCACTGTAATCATAACCAATATGCGAAAGACAAATTACCATATCACATTTCTTTTCCTTTCTTAAAAAATCAGCGTAGTGTTGTGCAATTTCAATTGGATCCAAATATTCGGTTTCGCCATAATCTTTCTTACCCACCAAACCTGCTAATTGAATCCCCACCCCGAAGATTCCTACTTTAATTCCATTTTTATTAAAGATTTTATACTTTTCAGTTTCACCATCAAGAATGGTATTTTTAAAATCATAATTAGAACAAAGAAAAGGAAATTTCGCATTGGGTTTCACTTTTTTAAAACCTGCTAAACCATTATCGAAATCATGATTTCCCATCGTAGAAGCATCATAACCCATCATCGACATTAATTTGAATTCCAGTTCGCCACCGAAGAAATTAAAATAAGGTGTTCCTTGAAAAGTATCTCCAGAATCCAGCAAAAGAACATTGCTTTCTTGGCTTCTGATTTTTTGGATCAACGCAGCCCGTCGAGCAAAACCACCTTGGTTAGGGTTTCTCGTATAACTGGAATCAAAAGGTTCAATTCTGCTGTGTTGATCGTTGGTATGAAGAATCGTCAATTGATTTGCTGAGTCCAGATTTAAAGCTGCGAAATTCTCTGCCATCAAAAGATTGGGCGCTAAAGTCATCGCCAATGTTCCACCACCTAAGGTTTGTAGAAACTGTTTCCTATTCATCGGTTTTGTTTTTTTTGTTTTTAAAATTGAGGCGCATATCACTCGGAACTTTAATTTCTGGATTGGCAATGAATTTTTCCAAAAACAAATCCCGCAATTTTATTCCAGTAGGAATCATTTCGCCTTTCTTAAAATAATCCATATTATCACCACCCAACGCTAAATAATCAGAAGTTGCAATATAATAGGTTTGCGTTGGTTCCACTTCTTTTCCGTTCACCAATTCTTTCACATTCATTCCATTGTCGGTTTCAATATACAAATGAGAAACTGGATTATTCTTCAATGTTTTCAGATAATAATCGAAAAGTCCTTGCAAATCGCTTCCTTTCATTTTAACGATAATCACTTCATTTTCAAATGGCATCACTTCATAAATCTGTTTGGTCAAAATATCACCAGCTCCAATTGTAGTTCGAATTCCACCGATATTAATTACAGCGGCATCAACTCCATTGCCAATTCCATTTTTTTTCGCCCACTCATCAGCACCTTCAAAAGTATAATCTGCCAAGAGATTTCCTAAAGTACTATTGTCTCCTTGTTTTGTTAAATCTATAGAAGTATGGGAAATTACCTTATTCATTTTCCCTTCCAGTTCCATTTTATAAGGTTCTATTGTCTTTCTAAAAACTGCATCTTCTGGCAAATCTTGTGATATAGAAATATTTTTCTCGGTCTGTACATTGGCAACATTCAGCGACGTTTTACACGACATTATCGCTAAAAGCGCCAAACCCGAAATCAGATATTTTGTCTTCATGTTTATAAAATCTATTGTTGCAAATATAAAGATATGAATATAAACTTATCCTCTTTTTTAATAAATTCTTGTATTAATTTTCGTAATTTTGAAACATTAATTTTATAAAAAATGAGCAATTTAAAAGGTCTTGGTGTGGCTTTGGTTACGCCTTTTAATGAAGATTTATCTGTAGATTTTGATTCTTTAACCAAGTTGGTTGAGTTCAACATCAATAACGGAACTAATTATTTAGTGGTTTTAGGAACTACTGCCGAAGCAGCAACGCTTTCTAACGAAGAAAAAAAAGCGGTCATTCAGCATATTATAAAGATTAATAATCAACGTCTTCCGTTAGTTTTAGGAATTGGCGGAAATGATACGATGGAAGTAAAAAGACAAATTGAAGAAGCTGATTTATCAGATTTCGATGCCATTCTTTCTGTATCTCCTTATTATAACAGGCCTAATCAAGAAGGATTGTACCAACATTACAAAGTATTGGCAGGAACAGGCAAACAAATTATCATTTACAATGTTCCGTCGAGAACGGGTCAAAACTTAGAAGCCGCTACCACTTTAAGATTAGCAAAAGATTTCCCGAATTTATTTTTAATCAAAGAAGCTGCGCCGAATATTCTTCAATATTTCGATATTTTACGTCAAAAACCCGATCATTTTAATTTGGTTTCTGGTGATGACGAATATACACTTCCTGTAACTTTAGCCGGTGGGAATGGAGTAATTTCAGTGATTGGACAAGCTTATCCGAAAGAATTTTCAACAATGGTGCAATTGGCATTTGATGGAAAAGTGAAAGAAGCCTACGAAATTCATAACAAATTAGTAGAAATTACACGATTGATTTTTGCTGAAGGAAATCCAGCAGGAATCAAAACGGTTTTAGCAGAAATGGGAATTTTGAAAAATTACGTAAGACTACCTTTAGTAGTTGCTAGCCAAGGATTACAAGATAAAATTAAAGCAGAAATGAGTTCATAAAAGCTGGGGACTAAATCTCAAACCATATTTTTTTCAACATTAAGACTTAATGAAGGAATTAACCAGATCTAAAGACCGATTTGACCCGTCCTTGAAATAGCCATACAGATTCTGCAGATTATCGAAATTTTTTGCGTAGTTCCCAAGTTTTACTCTTGATCCCAGAATGGCAAAAATATAATTGCACGATTTTCGGATATCATAAAAGGACTCTTTTTCGGAAGAGTCCTTTTTCACGAATCTTAAAGATAACTCTTTCAGACAATCACCCACTTTCATCAAATGTATTCCGAATCAGGAAAATGCCTTACCATCAAATAAGGATGTTTTTATTAGGAACTTTCAAATCCCAATTTCTGTAAAACTTCATTCATGAAAGTATAAGATTCTATAATCATATAAGGACTTTTCCAAAAAGGCTAGAGAAGTTTACCTGCAAGGAACATTCCGGCGACCGTAAAGTAAATAATCAAACCTGTAACATCTACTAAAGTTGCTACGAAAGGTGCTGAAGAAGTGGCAGGATCTAATTTAAATTTTTTCAAAATAAATGGAATCATTGAGCCTGAGAGTGTTCCCCACAATATTATTAATAAGAGTGAAACCGCAATACTGCAAGCAATATAAATCCAATGTTCGCCATAATCATAAAAACCCGTTTCTTGCCAGATCATAATTCTAATAAAGCCTATAATCCCAAGAATTCCTCCTAGAAAAACTCCGGATACAATTTCTTTGCGCATAACATACCACCAGTCTTTCAGACCGATTTCCTGTAGCGCCATGGCACGAATTATCAATGTTGCTGCCTGAGAGCCAGAGTTCCCACCACTAGAAATAATCAATGGGACAAATAAGGCAAGCACCACTGCTTTTTCAATTTCATGTTCAAAAAATCCCATGGCCGATGCCGTTAACATTTCGGAAAAGAAAAGAATCACCAACCAGGTTCCTCTCTTCTTGATCATCTCCGTCCATGAAGTTTGGGTATAGGGCATATCGAGCGCATCGACACCCCCGAATCTCTGAATATCTTCTGTATTTTGTGCTTCAATCTGATCCAAAATATCATCGATAGTTACGATACCGACCAAAACTCCACTTTCGGTCACAATCGGTAAGGCAGATCGGTCATACTTTTCAAAATAGGTAACCGCATTTTCTTTCGTAGTCGTAGTCGTAATTGCAACAAAGTGATTGTCAGTAATTTCAGATATCAAAGTATCTTCTTCTGCCAATAATAGGGAACCAATCGCAATATCGTCGACCAACCGGTTACGTTCATCAACCACATAAAGATGATTCATGGTTTCTACCTTCTTACCTACTTTTTTTATTTGCTGAAAACATCGTTTAACCGTCCATTCTTTACGGATCTGAATATAATATGGCGTCATCAAACGCGCAATAGAATCAACGTGATAACCCAAAAGCTTCAGTGCAATTCTTCTTTCCTGAGGATTAAGATGATTGATGGAATACCTGATTAATTCATCAGGAAAATCCTCTAAAAGTGCGGTTCTGTCATCCGGACTCATGGCGTTCAGAATCTCAGAAACCTCCTCGCTGCCGATACCACGAATGGTTTCTTCCTGGAAATTCGGATCTAAATGTGAGAATACGTCTGCTTTGTATTCCTTAGGCACTTTTAGAAATGCCAAAAGACGCTCATCAGCGCGAAGTTGGCTGAGCGTTTCTGCAATATCCTGAGGATTAAAAATAAGATCCTGAGTTTCCAAAGAGGCTATTTATTTAAGATGTGCAAAAGTAATGAAAATAAAAAAGATAGAGAATTAAAAAAATGTAATTTTGAGAATTAATGGGGTAATTTCATACTATAAAAATTCAATTCAAAAAAAAAATTAAATGACCAAAATCAGCAAAAGAAACGTAAAATTCTTTTTATTAGGATTAGAAACTTTAAATTCCTAATGTACACTTCCAAAAGCTCCAAAACTTTCTTTTCTCCAAATAATTCAAATCATTTTCCATGGCATAAGCTTCCATTTCAAACGAAATAGATTGGTAGGCGAGATGGTGATTTTTCAGTTTGAAAAACCAGTAATAATATTCGATCACATACCATAAATAAAAGAAAATAATCAAAAGTTCCAACTGCTGACGAAGGTGAATTTTCTCGTGATTGATGAGGATTTTATTTTGTCGCAATTCCTGTTTTCTCAAAATGATCAACGGAAAAAGCGTGATTGCCGAAATTTTTGTATTTTTGAGAAGTCTTTGGCACACGATTATCATGAAACAAAGATATCAAATTCAGCAATTCTGATTTAACTTATGAATTTAAATCCCATCAAAGAACACGAAGACTTTTATTATAATGAACAAGGTTACAAAGTTTTTACCGAAGTATTCCACCTAAAGCGCGGCTATTGCTGCAAAAGTGGTTGCAAACATTGTCCGTACGGTTATGATAAAAAGACGGATACTTTTAAGAAGATTGTTAGACAGGAGACGAAGAGATGATAGACGAATAGAAAAAAGAGTAAAGACGAAGAATTTATTTTATAAAATATAATTAACAAAATATACTGGTCATGAGTAAAAAATATATCATTCTTTTATTGGCTTCGGTCACATTGGGATTGACTTCTTGCAGTCCTTTTCAGATTAAATCTGATTATGCGGCTACTGCAAATTTCAACGGATATAAAACGTATAAATTGCGAATCGATGATTTGAAAATGAATGACATCGACAAAGATCGGGTGCTGAACGAGGTTTCAAAACAATTACAAACTAAAGGCTTGAGCGTTTCTGATAACCCAGATTTAATCGTAAATGTAAAAGCGAATTATAAGAGAATCCAAGATATTCAAAGTTCGAGACCTTACGGAATGTATGGCTGGGGCGGATCTTTCGGTTGGGGTGTTGGGATGAACAGAATGTGGACATCCAATTATAATCAGGGTGCTTTAATTTTAGATTTAATTGATGCAAGAACTCAAAAATTAGTTTGGCAAGGAGTCGGAAGTGGAATTTCGATTGATTCCCCAAAATCTAAACAAAAACAAATTCCAGAAATTATTGCAGAAATTATGGCGAATTATCCGCCACAAAAAGGAAAGTAATTTTAAAAAAAAATAATGGAGACCGCAGAAATGTGGTCTTTTTTTGGTTAAACCCAAATGCTGGTCTTTTTAACACATGAGTTTTCTAGGAAAACACAAAGTCCACGAAAGCTTTATATGATTTAGTTTTGAAGGAATTCTTAATGGTGAAATGTATTGTTTTTTGAACAGTATCCAAATTGAAAATCAAAAATATTTCAACAAAAAAACCGCTCGAAAGCAGTTTTTTTGTTGATTGTGAATTTGAAAAATTAAGACCTATTTTCCAATGACTTCTACAATTGGGTTCCCGATATTTCCACTTGGGAATTGGATGTGCAATAATGCAGAAACCGTCGGTGCAATATCGGTCATGTTATAATCCTTATTGCTTTCGCCGTTTTTAATTCCCCAACCCATAAAAATCAACGGAATATGCGAATCATAAGAATTCCATGAACCGTGAGTCGTTCCCAATTTAGAATAACTTGGCAACCAAGAATCATGGTAAATTACTTGAATATCACCACTTCTCTGCCAGTTATAGCCATTTATAGTTCTTGTTTTAATCGGTTCTGGAACGGATGAAGATGCTACTTTTTTCATATCAACCGCAAATAAAACAGATTTGTCTTTGTTCAAAATATCAATTAAATACTGTTTTACTGTTTCCGAATCTAACTTATTGTCATTCATTAATTGATCATCCAAATAAACTTGATTGTTCGTTATTTTGGTAATTAATTTGTCAACATTAAATTTAGCCTTTAGCATTTGATTAAATTCTTTATTGTCTTCACCATAAAAACCTGTTGGCATTTTATGTTTTTCCATAAAACCTTCGGAATGTGCGCCACCATGATCCGCAGAAAGGAAAACCGTGTATTGATCTTTACCAACCGTTTGATCTAAATATTTAAAGAATTCTGCCAAGTCACGGTCTAATCTTAAATAAACATCTTCCACTTCAATAGAATTCGGTCCAAATTTATGTCCGGCATAATCGGTAGAAGCTAGATTGACCGCTAAGAAATCAGTGATCGCATCAGCTCCTAATTGCTCTCCTGTGATGGCAGCTTCGGCCATTTTCAATGTTAAAGTATTCCCGAAAGGCGTAGAACGGATGTTGTCTTTTTTTTCTTGATAATCTTTTGCTAAATTATTGTAAGGGAAAGTTGGCGTTTTCGCACTTCCCAAAAGTCCTTCCCAAGGCGAATTATCTGGCGAACTTTCGGTGTATTCAGCAATTGGAAGCAAAGTATTCCAACCGTTTTTCACCAACTGATCTCCAATTTTTTGATTATTAAAATCGTTCACCCATTTCGGCAATTCATTCATATAGTAAGAACTCGTTACAAAATTTCCAGTGGTATCATCAAACCAATATGCTCCGGTCGGATTATGACCTGCCGGCAAAATCGAAGCGCGATCTTTCAAAGAAACCCCTACCACTTTAGCTTTAAAGTTGGTTGCTAACAAAAGTTCATCTGTAATCGTGGTTGACCATAAATTTCTTGGGGAATGACTGCCGACTTTAGCATCGGTTGTCCCAACTGGCTTTACCGAATCATCTCCCGTACAGTACACATTTTTCCCGGTTGTTTTATCAAACCAATCGTTCCCGGCAATCCCGTGAATCGCAGGAACAGAACCGGTATAAATCGTGGTATGACCAATTGCAGTGTAAGTTGGTATATAATTAATATGAACATTATTTAAAGAATATCCTTGATTTAAAAGCCGTTTGAAACCATCGTTCCCGAATTTTTCATAATAACGATACAAATAATCCCAACGCATTTGATCGACAACTAAACCGACCATGAGTTTTGGTCTTTCAAGTTGGGTTGGTTTATTTTTTTGGGCAGAAAATCCTGTGGAACCAATAACAAGTGCAATAAGCGTCAGTTTTTTAAACATTTTTTTTAGATTAAAAGTTAGTTCAAATTTAAGGGAAAATTTTTGGAGACTCAAAGGATTAAGAATGTCTTTTTTAAATATAATGACATCGAAGAAAATGACAAATCATGAAACACTTCTCCTTTTTTGAAATTCTTTCATTTAAACATCTCTTAACACACTTGCCATACAATGAATAATTAATAAACAAAACAATTTTTAAATATTAATTTAATAGATATATCTTAAAATAATCCAATTATTCATTTCAATTATCTAACTTTGTTTGTTGGTTTTTTAAAAATTTCGCTTTTAAACAATCATTAATTTAAAATCGTACTATTTGAAATATATTTAATTTTTTTTAAAACACTTAGCATGACGAATCGTATTGAATTACTCAGCGGCATTTTTCAATCTGCCTACTTTCATTCTTCTGAAAAAAAATTTATTCAAAAAAAATCCCGATTTAGGTAAAGTTTGATTTCAAAAACAACCGCTCAAATTGAAATTACATCTTATATTTTTTAAAATCTAAACTAAAAACACAATGAACTACTCTATTAATTTAAAAAGTATTTACGCCTGCATTCTATTTGTGGGTATTTTAAATTCGGCAAATTTCAACGCTCAAACAAGCGTACCCAACGAAAAACTCCATCAATTATTTGACAACTATTATAC
>NZ_JBAVFG010000169.1:0-3261 GCF_049588135.1 Kaistella sp.
AAGAAACCTAGATGTTGCAGGTTTACAAATTGGAATATATTTAAAAAAATCACAAAGGAACTAAAATCAGCCTTTTCTATAAAAGTAAAATAAAAGCGAACCCAAAAACGGCATGAAAAAACAAACAGCAAACCAAAGATATTTCGCTGGTTTTGAATAAGAACTTTTCACAATTTCTATTGTACTAATAATAAGAATTACAACGAATAGAATCAGAAAGATGTAATAATAGACTTGAGTGCTCATCGTGAATTGTGTCTTCTCTTTTTTTGTTTAAAAATAGAGGGATTGAGAAGCTCATTTTTTATCCAACTATTTTAAGGTTTTTATGGGCAATGTTTTTATTTTCGTTTATTTGTACTCCTCAAAATGGAGGTTTTCGTGTTAATGCGTTATGGTACTTGTAAGGAATTTTATATGCTTTAATCCTCCCTTACTTCCCTTTTATTCAAGTTGATGAGGTTATTTGGTTTGAATTTTAATCTCTTTTATGCATTCAACAAAATTTATTCCATAATTAAGAGATGGTGAATGGGGAATCTATAAAATGGATTTGAATAAAAAACGAACTTACATTAAATTGGAAGCATTTTTGCAGTGAGTTCTTTTATATGAACTCCTAAAATATAAAATCATGTGGAAAGAAACCGATGGAAAACTGCAGCAAACTTTCAAGTTTAAAGATTTTTCCGAAGCATTTGCTTTCATGACAAGAGTTGCCTTGGTTGCAGAAAGTCAGCAACATCATCCCGAGTGGTTCAACGCATACAACAAAGTGACAATCAGTTTGTGTACGCACGACGCAGGAGATATTATTACCGAAAAAGATTACAAGCTAGCTCAAGCGATTGATAAAATAATCGCTTAAATTCCTAAGATCACTTAGTTGAAAGACCAACTATGGTTGCTTGTAGATTGGATAATTAATCGATTTTCTCCACGAAATAATTTTTGGAGTGAGAAATACCGTTTTTAAAAAAAATCTGTATTTTACTGAAAACCTGCTTAGATTTCATTCTTACAAATATTTGATTCGCTCTAAATAAAAAGCAATTTACTACCTAATTTGGTATTTTAAGATTGTGCCATATTCGCTAATATTAGACACTTTATTATTTTATTTTTCGCTGTAAATCAGAAATTTAGAATCTGCAATATCGTCACATTATTAGTATTATCAATTTTATATATTTCAAAATAAACTTGGCTTCAAATACAAAACATTGTAACTTCGTAGGAGTTTTCTTAAAAAAATTAGCCAAGTTTAAAATAAATAAAAAAAATATTTTCAAATGTAATCTAAAATATCATTTGAATTTAACGTAAGATCATCTATTAACTTAAAAAAAACAAAAAAATGAAAACGCTAAAAAACCTGGCCTTATCTGGAACAATGCTTTTGTCTGGATTATTGTTTACTACTAATATTTCTGCACAGGAACAAAAAGCACCTCAGCTTACCGATCCAGAAATTGCCTCTGTTGCGGTAACTGCAAATCAAATTGATGTTGAGTATGCTGAAATGGCATTGAAAAAATCGAATAACAAGACCGTTAAAAACTTTGCTACTACAATGAAAAATGATCACAATGCTGTGATTAAAATGGCTGTAGATCTCGTTACAAAATTGAAAGTAACTCCAAAAACGAATGCAGTTACAAAATCTTTATTAGATGGAGCAGCTAAAGAAAAAGCAATTTTAAATGCAAAAAGCGGGAAAGCTTTTGATAAAGCGTACGTGGATAATGAAGTAGCTTATCATGAATCTACTATTAAAGCAGTTGAAAGCATCTTGATTCCACAATCTAAAAATGCAGAACTTAAAGCTTTACTTGTAAAAGCAGTGCCTATTTTCAAAACGCACCTTGAGCATGCAAAAATGATTCAAAAAGAACTTAAATAATAGAAAAATGATTTCGCTAAAGAACTTTTTTAGAACAGGATTCTCTGCAATTGCAATAGCTTGTTTATTAAACATAACAAGTTGTAATTCGGGATCTAAAGACACGATACCTACGGAAAATGACAATTCTAGTCCGGTAACAAGCAATACAACCTCTACTTCAGATGCAGCTACCACACAAAAAGTTGATTCTGCAACGACTATAAAAACCGACGCAACACATTCGAACTCAAATGCAGCAGCTCAGGTGGTAACTATAGAAAACATGAAATTTAATCCTGCAACAATTACCGTGAAAAAAGGAGATCAAGTAACATTCATCAACAAAGATGTTGTAGCACATAATGCAGCAGAAGTAAATAAAGCGTGGATCTCACCAATGTTACAGCCAGGGCAATCCTGGACTTTTACTCCCGAGAAGACTTCGGATTATTATTGCACCGTGCATGTGGTGATGAAAGGTAAAATTATTGTACAATAAGATTTACTCTACTTTATATCGCTTGAAAATCCAGAACGGGTTCATTGAGCAATATGTAATTTTTAAACAGTTTCTTCAAATCCGAAGATTATACTTAAAAAAAATCATCAATTGAAAAGACTCAATATTCTACAACATTCCGTAATTTCTGAAGCTTAAATTTACAATTCTCAGATTTTATAGCAAAAACCAACTTTCCTGAAAGTTGGTTTTTAATTGTATTGAAGTTTAATGATGGAATTAAAAAAGCAATCAGAATTTAAAAATAATCTCAAATTAGTATTTAGCTGGTTTTTCCGATTAATTCAGGAAATAAGTAGATAGAAAATTAACGATTCTGTTCATATCCTGTCGCATCGAAAAAACCAACAGATATTTCAACTGAAAAAGAAGAGGTTCTAAACCGTTGGAGAGTTTTAGAAATTCACGCTCCGGAATAATGCCATAACATTTTCCTTGATGCATAATATTAAGCGCCCGATCTCCCAAAGAAATAGTGATACTTCCTAATTTCTTATAAAAAGTATGTTCGCTGATTTTCACGAAACCATCTTCTAACATTTCAGAAGTCAGTTTATTAAAGAGTTTTTGTCCTTCAGGAGATAAATTCATGATGCAATTTTGAACCCTGTAAAATTAGCAAAAATGAAAAGAATTAAATCTTAAAAATACATTAAAATTAGCCCCAAAATTCCCAAAGGTAAAATGTAGAATTCCAAAACCTCATCTTCAAAAAAACCGGATCATTTTTCATTTTAAATAACGAAAATAAAAAAAAACCTTCTCAGAAATCCCATAACCTCTTTATTCCCAATGTGTTTTTAAATTTTAATTAAATTTTAATGCTTGAAAAAAATATCATTTTTAATACTTATTT
>NZ_JBAVFG010000170.1:0-10841 GCF_049588135.1 Kaistella sp.
TGTAAATATAACAAATGCGCAAAAATAAATGATAAAAAATAGAGTAAATTATTGATTATAATATCTCTAACGAAACTTCCCAAAGTGAATCACTTTGGGAAGTTTCTATTTTATTTCATTTGATGAAAAATGAAATTTTATTTTTCTAAATTTTAGATCATTTTCAAAGTATTCACTTCCAATTCAGTTAAGATTCTCCAGTGACCACGTTTTATATTTTTCTTGGTTAAGCCAGCGAATAATACTCTGTCAAGCAACTCAACTTCGTAACCTAATTTTGTGAAAATACGACGTACTACTCTATTCCAGCCAATACTAAGTTCAATCCCGATTTCATTTTTAGGTTTTCCTTCGATATAAGAAATACTGTCAACTTCTGCAATTCCTTCTTCTAAACGAATTCCCTCCTGGATCATATTTAAATCGGCTCTGTCTAATTTACGATCCAAAGTCACATGATAGATTTTCTTCATGGCAAAAGATGGATGAGTCAGCTTCTTAGTCATGTGGCCATCGTTCGTCAACAAAATTACTCCAGTTGTAGAACGATCTAATCTACCAACTGGAAACAATCGGTAAGGTGAAGCGTTCGCTACTAAATCCAAAACAGTTTTTCTGGCTTTATCGTCTTTTGTCGTAGAAATATATCCTTTTGGTTTATTCAATAAAACGTAAACTGGTTTCTCTGGCGTAATTCCTTGTCCGTCGAAAACCACTCTATCGGTTTTCTGAACTTGGTAACCCATTTCTGTTACTGGTTTTCCGTTTACTTCTACCAAACCTTGCGTAATCAAATCATCTGCTTCTCTACGGGAACAAATTCCTGAATTCGCAATGTATTTATTTAAACGGATGGATTCTTTTGGTGTTTCTTTAGCGAGTTTATCAAACCTTCTTTTCTGAACGAATGAACGGGTTTTCTCTGCTTCATCAACTGGAACGAAAGGCTTTTTATATGGCTTTTTAACGCCAGATTTTGCAGAACCTTTTTCAAATTTACTGCTGCTATCAAAAGATTTTCCGATTCTTTTTCCCATTTTTCGGGAAGCAGGTTTGTCGAAAGTTTTCTCATAAGATTTCGCTTCCGATTGAGACATTAGTCTTGGTTCTCTCGGTGCTTTCGGTTCTTTTGGCTCTTTTCTTTCTACTGGTTTTTCAGTTCGCGGACGAGCAGATTTTGTCCCACGTGGTTTTGAGGAACTTCCTGAATTAGAAATTTTGCTAATGCGTGGCTTCTTATTACCATTACTATCTCTGCTCATATTCTGAAAAATTTATCTGCAAAGATAAGCTATTTTTTATTTGTTTAAATGCGATGATACAATAAGATACGAACTAAATTTCTCAATCGAAATAAAATTTATTCTAGAAATTTTAATTTTAATAGAATCATCGTTTAAAACAAAAAACTAAATTTTAGCCTATTTATAAAAAATAATACTGATGAATTCCGTTGGCCAACATTGAAATAATCCCGATGAAAATCCAGATTCTTAGCATATTCAGATTAACAAACTTCGAATATTTGGTTTTATTTAAAACTAAAAATACCGATACGGTTTGAATAAAAATACTGGCAGCAAAATAGTAACTCATAATACTGTGCAAGCTCATTTTCCAAATAATTAATCCGGAAGAAATCTGTACGATAATTAAAAGAGAGATTATAAAAACGTTTGAACTTGTAGCACTAAAATAGTTCGGAATCGTGTAATAGCCAAAAACCTTGTCTGCATTTTTAGTTAAAGTATCTTTAATAACATCAATAATTAAAAGCATTAAAAATATAAAAATAGACATCAAAAAGATTTGAAGCGAGAACGTTTTGTAATAAAACAACATTCCAAAGAATGGATAAAGAGATAAACTCACAAAAGTTAAATTATTAATAATCAATAATTTACTTAATTTATGACTATAAAACCACATTAAAAACTGATAGACCAAAAAGAAAAAGAAAACCCGCATCGAAATCATTCCCGCAATTCCCAGCGAAAATAAATTAAGAACGATGTAGGCATATAGAAAATACTTTTGTTTAAGAAAATTTTGAACTCTTGTTCTAAACGGTTTGGTCACCTGATCTTTCTCCCGATCATAGAATTGATTGATAATTCCGCCTGCTAGAATACTTAGAATGCAGCAAAAAATAATCCCATGAACTTTGAAATCGAAAACAAAATTTCGCAAACTTTCTTCTTGATTAAAGAGAGAAAAAGTAGAAACATATAAAGCAAAAGTAAGGAGCAGAGTTACGAAAACCCGTGCGCCCATCAAAAAGGCAATGAACTGAGAAAACCGATAAAGTAAGGGATTTTTCATGGAGCGTAAAGTCACAAACTGCTTAATTAAAATTAAATTTTGATTGGTGGTTTTCGACTTTAATCATTGATTTAAAACCGATAAATAACTTCTTTGTGAAAACCTTCAAGCATTTTTTCTGCTTTTTTATAATCTTTGGTAAAGCCCAAAATATAACCGCCACCGCCACTTCCGCAGAGTTTTAGATAATAAGCATTGGTATCCAAACCTTTTTTCCAGGCATTATAAATACTTTCGGGAATCATCGGTTTGAAATGTTCATAAGCCCAAACAGAAAGATTTTTCAGATTTCTAAAGAGTGGATTCATTTCCTTTTTCAGAAAAGCCTCGATACAAGCGTTGTTGTAACGAATAAACTCTTCTTTCATGGTTTTACGAAAACCTTCGGTTTTCATTTTTTCAAAGAAGATTTGAACCATTGGTCCGGTTTCTCCAGTCATTCCAGAATCGATTAAAAAGATTGCTCCTTTTCCTTCATGACCTTCCGGAATAGCAACTTTATCCACGCTTTCTTTGCTTTCAATAAGAATCGGCAGATTCATATAGCAAATTAAAGGATCAATTCCTGAACTTTTTCCATGGAAATAACTTTCCATTTGACCGAAGATAGTACGTAGATTTTTGAGTTCGTTTTTAGAAACTTGTTCTGGCTGATAATTTTTTACCGAATATTTTTCAAAAATAGCCGCTACCAAAGCACCAGAACTTCCAACACCATATCCTTGCGGAATATTAGAATCAAAGAAAAGTCCTTTACTAATGTCCGTTTTGAACTTTGAAATATTGAGTTGAAAAATTTCTGGAAGTTGTAAATCTTTTAAATATTCTGAATATTTTAAAAGTGAATCATTTGATTTTTTCTCAAAATCACTTTTTAAATCAGAGAATTTCAATGTTCCTTTATAAAAACTATACGGCAACGTAAGTCCTTGCGAATCTTCGATGATACCGTATTCTCCGAATAAAAGAATCTTTGCGTAAAATAATGGATTGGTCATTCTTTATAATCTGTTTTCCCTGTGCAAATATACAATATTTCTGATTATCAATAAATTACTTACTAAAATAGGAATTTCGTAATCATTAGGATTTATAGGATTTTAATTTAAGAAATCTGATCAATATCAAGCCAATTGCAAAAAAGAAAGACATTCCTATGAATGCGTAATGCATATTGTGAAATTTTTGAATAACAATCCCGAAAATTAATGATCCTAAAATAATCGCAAGCTTTTCTAAAACATCATAAAAACTAAAATAGGTCGTATTATCCATAGAATCTTCTGGTAACAATTTCGAATAAGTAGAACGTGACATTGCTTGCAAACCACCCATTACCAAACCAATAAGACCAGCTAAAGCGTAAAACTGAATTTCTACTTTAGGATTTTCTTTTTTAAGGAAAAATGCAGAAAGACAACAAATAATCCAAATTCCGACGGCGATGCTGATTACATTTTTATTCCCTATTGATTTTGATAATCTGGAAAAAGCCAAAGCGCCAAAAATAGCAACAATCTGAATGACCAAAATGGTGATAATCAGTTTATATTGATCTTCTTCGCGGGTGAAAATTTCTGAGGTTCCGAATAAAGTTGCCATTAAAAAAATCGTCTGCATCCCAATACTGTAAAAGAAAAAAGAGGACAGAAAAAATTTTAGATTTCTGTCTTTGAACAATTCGCCTCCAACTTTAAAAAGTTCTCGGAAACTTTCTTTTGCAATATCAACGTAAAATGCCAAATTATCTTTAATTACTTCGAAAATCCCGCCATGTTCTTCGTGTTTTGCAAAGATGTTTTTATAATTTAAAAGGACAAGATCTTTCGGTAATTTATCTTTAACTAAGCCAAATTGCGGCAAATATCTAAATGTATATTGCGAAAATCCGAACCACCAAGCTCCTGTAATTAAAAAGGTAATTCTCGTGTAAATCTTAGTTTCTTCCGGCGTTTTTGCAACGACTTGAATGAGCAGTAAGCACAAAATTAATAAGATTACAGAACCAATATATCCGTAAACATAGCCTTTTGCAGAAAGTGCATCTTGTTGATCTGGCGTTGCAATATCGGGTAAGAAAGAATTATAAAACACCAAACTTCCCCAAAAACCTACACTTGCCGTAATGCTGAACAATAAGCCTAGGAAAACGTTATTCATGCCCGTAAACATCGCCAATCCCATACATGAAGTTGCTCCCAAATAACAGAAAAACTGAAGAAATGATTTCTTATTTCCAATCGTATCTGCCAAGGAGGATAAAATAGGTGAAATAATGACAACAATTAAAAAGGATAAAGTTAAAGAAAAACTGAAAATTGCAGTTGGTTCATAAGAATTCCCCATAATATTAATCATGTGAGGAACCGGAACTTCTTTCCACTCCCCAGAACTTTCGATAAAAACCTTTTTTTTGTAAGCGGTCGTAATGATCGAATAATAAATCGGGAAAATAGTAGAAGTAATTACTAATGAGTACACCGAATTTGCCCAATCGTACAAAGCCCAAGCTTTCATGATTTTCGGATTATTCTTGATATTTGGCTTTTGCAAATTGGCGTTTTCTGACATGTTGAAATTATTAATTAAACAAAAATAAAAAAACCATTAAGATATCAATGAAAAAATGTCATTAATAATTCTTAATGGTTTAAATTTAAAAAAAACAAGAAAAATTACAAGTTCTCGATAACGATTGCACTTGCTCCACCGCCACCGTTACAAATTGCAGCTGCACCGTATTTTCCGTCGTTTTGTTTTAAAACATTAATTAAAGTTACGATGATTCTGGAACCTGAACTTCCCAGCGGATGTCCCAAAGCGACTGCACCGCCGTTTACATTTACTTTATTGGAATCTAATCCTAAAATTTTATTATTCGCCAAACCAACTACTGAAAACGCTTCATTAAATTCGAAAAAATCTATATCAGAAATTTCTAAACCTGCTTTTTTCAAAGCGATTGGTAAAGCTTTTGCGGGCGCGGTTGTAAACCATTCCGGAGCTTGCGCTGCATCTGCGTAAGAAATAATTTTTGCTAAAGGTTTCAATCCTAATTCTTCCATTTTTTCTTTAGACATTAAAACCAAAGCAGATGCTCCGTCGTTTAAAGTGGAAGCGTTTGCTGCGGTTACGGTTCCATTTTCTTTTTGGAAAACGGTTGGTAAAGTTCCGATTCTATCGAAGTTTACAGATTTGTATTCTTCATCTTCAGAAAAAATAATTGGGTCTCCTTTTCTTTGTGGAATTTCTACTGAAACAATTTCGTCATTAAATTTACCTTCGCTCCAAGCTTTTGCAGAACGTTGGTAAGATTGGATGGCAAATTGATCTTGATCTTCTCTGGTAATTCCATATTCGGCGGCGCATTTTTCGGCACAAACTCCCATGTGAACTTTATTGTAAACATCCGTTAAACCGTCTAGCACCATTCCATCCAACATTTTCACATCGCCTAATTTGGTCGCATTTCTGGCGTTGTAATAATGAGGAACCGAGGACATATTTTCCATCCCGCCTGCGACGATCACGTCCTGATCACCTGCTTTGATGGACTGTGCAGCCATCATCACGGCTTTCATTCCTGAAGCACATACTTTATTGACGGTTGTGGCAGGAGTTTCGTTGGATAAACCTGCTCCCATTAATGCCTGACGAGCGGGTGCCTGGCCTTCTCCGGCTTGCAGAACATTTCCCATATATACTTCCTGAACGTGTTTCGGGTCAAGATTTATTTTGTCTAAAGCACCTTTAATTGCAGTTGAACCTAATTTTGTAGCCGGAACTGAGGCCAAACTTCCCAGAAAACTTCCCATTGGAGTTCTCACTGCTGATACGATGAATACTTCTTTCATTATGTAGAATTTATATTTATTTTAAGTATGCCAAATTACAAAAAAAAACACACTCTGAAAAAGTGTGTTTTGTATTTTAAAAATTAGTGTGTTAGGTCGGCGATAACTTCCGGATCGTGCTTATGTTTAAACATTATGGCAAACAATATGGTAATTACTAAGGCATAACCTGCGAAAACCAGCCAGATTTCCTGCCACATTTTATCACCATTTTCGAGCGTGAAATATTGCTGGATTAACCAACCGCTTAATAAACTTCCACCAATTGCACCGAAACCATTGGTCATCATCATAAACAGACCTTGTGCAGACGAACGGATTTTATAATCAGTTGTTGTTTCCACGAAAAGAGAACCTGATATATTGAAAAAGTCAAATGCCATCCCGTAAACGATACAAGAAAGAATAATCAATCCTAAACCAAAGCCTTCCGGTCCGCCGTAAGCGAAAAATCCGAAACGTAAAACCCACGCAAACATCGATAATAGCATTACATTTTTAATTCCGTATCTCTTTAAAAAGAAAGGAATCGCCAAAATAAATAACGTTTCTGAAATCTGTGAAATCGACATAATCAACGTGGACCGCTTTACTACAAAACTGTCAGCATATGCCGGAATTTTCCCAAAATCTGATAAGTAAGTATCACCATACATATTGGTCAACTGCAACGCCGCACCCAAAAACATGGAGAATAAAAAGAACAACGCCATCTTGTAATCTTTAAGTAAAGAAAACGCATTAAGTCCCAGTTTTTCTGATAAAGTAGCATTGGCAGGAATTAAATTCTGCGGCGGACACTTTGGTAATGTGAATGCATAAATCCCTAAAATAAAAGCCACAGCAGCCGCAATATAAAACTGAGATCCTGAATCTTTATTTCCTGTAAGATTGGTAATCCACATGGCTACGATAAATCCTACTGTTCCCCAGACCCGAATTGGCGGGAAAACCTTTACAACATCGTAATTATTATTTTTCAGAATATAATAAGCGATAGAATTCGACAGAGAAATCGTCGGCATATAAAACATCATCGCGACGAGCATGATCCAAAAGAAATTTTCCGGAGTCGAAATAGAGGGTAAGAATACGAGAATAATCCCGTAAAGAATATGCAAAATACCATACAGTCTCTCGGCATTTATCCATCTGTCAGCGATGATTCCTATGAGAGCAGGCATTATAAGAGAAGCAATTCCTAAAGTCGCAAAAACTTTACCGAATTCCTGTCCACCCCAGTGTTTTGTTCCGAACCAATAAACTCCTATGGTAATTAACCACGCTCCCCAAACAAAAAACTGCAGGAATGACAGAACGGTTAGTCTTAATTTTAAATTCATAATATTATTAAAATTTTAGTCGATTTTATTTTTTCTACGTTTTATTTCTTCCTGAATTTCTAAAGCTGCATCGAAATCCTCATCTTTAACGGCATCCTCCAAAAGTTTATTGAGTTCCTCCATAGGGAGACGAGATAGATTTCCTTCTACTTCTTCTTCAACTGTCTCTGCGGATTTTGAGGGAACATCGAGTTCTAATAAAATACCTGCTTCATTCAAAACCTGCTGTGTGGTATAAATAGGAGCGTCAAAACGGACAGCCATTGCGACAGCATCAGAAGTTCTTGCATCTAATATAAGTTCCTCTTCCGTTGTCTTATTTTTAAAATTGATATTAGAGAAAAATACGCCATCAATAATTTGATAAATAATGACGGAGGTGATCTCAAAATGAGTGGCCAAAACGAATTTGGAAAATAAATCGTGCGTAAGAGGCCGCGGCGGATGAATATCTTTTTCTAAACCTAATGAAATAGATTGTGCTTCGAAATTACCGATCACAACCGGCAGTTTGACATTGCTTTCTTCATGTTCCAAAAGCAGGGCATAAGCGCCAGATTGCGTTTGGCTGTAGGAAATCCCTCGAATGGTTAATTTTTTATAATCCATGAGACAAATATAAATGAAATTTTCACATTATGAGTTTTGATCCGTCTTTTTTGTTAAAAAATAAAATAAAAATCATGAGAAATTTACAAAAAAAGTCCAAAATAAATTCTGGACTTTAAGATGATATTCAGAAAAAGGAATTTATCCTTTCAAAGCTTTAATTTTCTCAGTTAATTGCGGTATGATCTGGAAGGCATCTCCTACGACTCCATAATCCGCAGATTTAAAGAAAGGAGCTTCGGGATCACTGTTGATCACCACAATTGTTTTAGAAGAATTCACTCCTGCCAAATGCTGAATCGCACCGGAAATTCCGACAGCGATATACAGGTTGGGCGAAATTGCTTTCCCAGTTTGTCCTACGTGCTCAGAGTGAGGTCTCCATCCGATATCAGAAACCGGTTTGGAACAAGCTGTAGCTGCACCCAATAGGTTTGCTAAATCTTCGATCATTCCCCAGTTTTCAGGACCTTTCATTCCACGACCTGCAGAAACTACGATTTCAGCTTCTTTCAAATCCAGTTTTCCTGAACTTTGTTCGTGAGAAATAACTTTGGTATCTTCATTAGCTACCGATAAATTTTTCACTTCTTCAGTACCAGAAACTACATTTTCTTTTATCCCAAAAGCATTTTGAGAAACCGTTACAATAACTCCTGCCGCATCAGCTTTTGTGTGCATCATTCCTTTTCCGGAAAACGCTCTTCTTTTAACCTGGAAAGGAGAGATACTTTCTGGCGTTTCCAAAGCGTTGGTAATCAAAGAATAGTCTTTCATAATTGCCAACATTGGAGCTACCGATGAAGCATCAGTTGTGTGAGGGAATACAATAATATTTCCGTCTGCAACTTCATTTACTGCTTGTGCATAAGCTTTAGCACTGAAACTTTTTAAACCATCGTCTTTAATATTTAAGACTTGATTTGCACCATATTTATATAGTAAGTCTGAAGAATCTGTTGGGTTTACGGAAATTGCGGTAACCGTGTCTCCCGTTTTATCAGCGATTGATTTGGCATAAGAAACCGCTTCAAATGCAGCTTTTTTATAGATTCCGTTTATATTTTCTGCGTATACATATACTGCCATGATTGATTTTGTTTAAGGTTAAGAATTAAATTACTTTCGCTTCTTCGTGAAGTAATCTTACCAATTCATCGAGATTGTCAGGAGCCACCATTTTTACTGCTGCTCTTGCTGGAACAGCATCGAAAGAAACCGCCTCCACTTTTACTTCGCTGTTTATTGGTTCGTTAACTACCAAAGGTTTTGTTCTGGCAGACATAATTCCACGCATGTTCGGAATAATTAAATCCTTCTCATCAACCAAACCTTTTTGACCTGCAATAACTGCCGGAAGTTTTACCGAAATGGTTTCTTTACCACCTTCGATTTCTCTTACTGCAATTGCTTCGGCACCATTTACTTCTAAACCTACACAAGCATTTACGAAAGGTTGGTTTAGCAATTGGGCAACCATTCCTGGAACAGCTCCACCATTATAATCGATGGATTCTTTACCACAAAGGATTAAATCATAACCACCACTTTGAGCGATATTTGCTATTTCTTTTGCCACAGCATAACTGTCTTTTGGCTCAACATTAATTCTAATGGCATCGTTAGCACCGATTGCTAAAGATTTTCTAATCACCGGCTCCGTGGTAGCATCACCAACGTTGATAACCGTAACGGTTGCTCCTGCCGATTCTTGCAATTTGATTGCTTTGGTTAATCCAAATTCATCCAAAGGATTGATTACCCACTGAATACCGTTTTTGTCGAAAGCAGATTGGTCTGCTGTAAAATTAATTTTGGAGGTAGTATCCGGAACACTACTGATACAAACTAATATTTTCATGTGTTAATATTTATTGTTTTTACTGTTTGCTAAGATAAAAAAAATATTTACTATGCATGCATAGTATTTGAAAAAATGATATTTAGAACATAATTAACCTTTTGGTTTCAAAGGTCTAATCTCAATTTTACTCGGTAAACTTCTTGGATTCATTTTTAAAATATCTAAAACCAATTCCCCGATATCTTCTGGTTGAATCTTCCAAGAATCTTTTTCTGAAGGCTCATTTCCATTAAAATGAGTCGAAACAGAACCCGGCATTATCGTAGAAACTTTGATATTATATTTTCTTAAATCTTGCATTGCTGCTTGGGTAAAGCCCACTGCACCGAATTTCGACGCATTATACCCAGAACCATTTTCAAAGAAATTGATTCCTGCTAAACTCGAAATGGTAATAAAATAACCTTCTGATTTTTTTAGCTCTTCAACTGATGCTTTCAAAGTGTGGAAAATCCCAGAAAGGTTAGTATCAATCATCGAAGACCATTCTTCGATTGAAAGTTCATCAACAGGTTTAAAAATTCCTATGCCAGCATTTGCAATAACATAATCGATTTTCCCAAATTTTTTGGTGATTTCGGCAACTGCATTTTTTTCGTCTTCAAAATTTTTAACATCAGAGCCGATCCCAAAAACAGGTGCTTCCATCGTAGATAATTGGTTGGCAACTTCAATTGCATCTTCTTTATTACGACCTGAAATAGCAACAGTGATCCCATGCTTATGGAGTACTTGTGCGATTCCCAAACCGATACCCTTTGTTCCACCGGTAATATAAGCAACTTTATTTTTCATTATTTTTTTATTTGCTTAAAGGTAAAAAAAAACGTCCCAATTATGGGACGCTCT
>NZ_JBAVFG010000171.1:0-13825 GCF_049588135.1 Kaistella sp.
GTTATAGAGCTTATCCAAATTATGGAACAATTAAGCAAATAAAAATACACCAGAATTATTTGATAAAACTATGCAAAGGAAAAAATAAAAATTTTTCTAAAAATAACTTAAAATTTAACGATTATGAGAAAACTAATTACAATTTGCCTTTGTATGGTAATATATATGGGCTGTGCACAAGGACAAAATCAAGCGACTTTTTTTCAGGGGTAATCTTCTCCACAAAAATTAAATATTCCGATTTTAGATTTGGTATTTTCTATCGATGACTATTTCAGATCAACATCACCTCCAAAAACCACCCCATTACCACCGCCATTTTTCCAGCCAACTGCAAGCCACTCCCATCAAAAAAGCGAATCAAAGCAAATTTCAACAGACCTTCGTGAACATCCCCCAAATCCCTCACTTTCAGGAATAAAAACCTCAGAATAGGGAAGAGAAACCTCAAAAACAACATCCACAAATCCCAACGAATCCTGTCCCTCATCAGGATCGATGAACCGCAGCGTCACCTCCGCTTTCCTACTTCCCGCAGGAATACGGTCGAAAAAAAGCGTCCGCTTTTCATAATCATACCAGATAATGTGGCAAAAGTCCTGTGGACTTTTAGCATTGACGGGTGAGCATTGGCAAGACATCTGAAGAGTGTAAACAAGCAAACATTCCCGAACCAATTTTCAACTATAATTCCAGCGATATTTCTATTGAATTTAGAAAAGATATTTACAATATTGAATATTTGAATAACTTGAAATTAAATGAGCGACAGCTAGAAGCGCTTATTTACTTTAAATCGAAACGAAAAATCGTAACATCAGACGATGTGAAAAAATATACCATTAGCTTATTTTTAAGCGCTTCACAAGTCACCGTTTCTTTATCTCTCATCAATTCGTGATAAGTATTGTAAACTTTCTGCTCAAATGTTTTTAGATAAAAATTAAGCGATTTGCTTTCTTCTGAAGAACCACTAATCTTCTGCATCGCAGAATTCCATTTTAAAGGTTTTATCGTACGTTTTGTGCTGATCTCAGATATTTTACCGTCAATGGTAATTCGCAAATAAATAGCAGCTTCTCCTGCAGAATTGATTTTGGCTTTTTTTACATAGAAAAGCAAATTAAAGGTCTTGTTCATATGGTGTGATTTTAAGATTTAAAATTAACCTTAGTAAAACCTCAGCACAAGATGTTCAGTTGCTGAACTAGCTCCTAAACACGGTTTATCTGAATTTCCAGTGACCTATTTTAACCCGTTTCTACAGGTCACTGAATAGGTCACTTTCAGATGGTGCTTTTTTAACTCTTTTTGAACATCCATAAAACGAAAAAAGCTTTAAAACATATGTTTTAAAGCTTTTTGTACTACTTTGATAGTGTAGTTGCGATCCGGACGGGATTCGAACCCGCGACCTCCGCCGTGACAGGGCGGCATTCTAACCAGCTGAACTACCGGATCAATTTTTTGAAAAGTAATTGATCAACTTTTATTATACCTTTTATAAATTAGTTAAAACTTATAAAAAGCGATCCGGACGGGATTTGTACTTTTTCAGAAAAAGCCCTAACCGTAAGCTTTATGCTGTTTCCTTGTTTAGTAGGTCACCGAATAGGTCACTTTTATAAACAATTTAGAGAGCGTTTTTTTTACTGGTGCAAAGATATTGTTTTTTTTGTTTTTTGCAAACAAATTCAGCTATTTTAATTTCAAACAATCATATATAGCAGAATATCAAATACAAAAACATTCTTCAAACATATTATAATAACAAACATATAATTTTAAATTTAAAGTCAAATAAAAATTAAAAAAACTGCATGTGGTTGTATATTATCATAAGTATTATTATAGGTGTTATCTTCAAAAGGCACTCTGTCTTTATTGTGAGATTGGTTTTTGCTAATAATCCTATTCATGTTATCATATCTCATTATTAATGAATAATCTGCTTGTCGGTTTCCTGTTAGATTAAAACTAAGGGAACGTATATAAATGTAAACAATAAGACGTATTCTATTGATCGTACAAATAATGATGCTCTAAAAAATAATATTTTTAAGATTCCATTGAAATTTATAAGGAATCGATAAAGAAAGTAAAAAAGCTAGTTTTAAATACAATGATTCAGTCAGAAAGTTGCTATAACTTTTTTGAATATCATAACTCAAAGGATACAGGTCTTGACAATGGCATCAAGACCCAGATGTATAAAGTCTTTCTTCCAATAATGTTTAATTTCGTAATTTTGTATACCTTACTAAACATATTTATGGGTGAAAACGAAGAAAAAAAAGTTGCAGAAAAACCATTGAAAATCATGGTTGCTTCAACTGTACTTAACTCACAGGATATTGTGGAACAAGTCTGTAGCACATTAAGTGGCTACGGATATCATGTTATGAACTCGCATATCAAAACTATACCTGCTAATCCTCGGATATCTAACCTTCAAAACTGCCTTAATGCCGTTGAGGCAAGTGATTTGGTATTTGGAATTATTACTCCCAGATATGGTGCGGTCATTGCGGGAGATTTGTCTATCACACATCAGGAAATGAGAAGGTCTATCGAACTGGAAAAGCCCAGATGGTTTGTTTCACATCGTGATATTTATGTTGCAAGGGAGTTATTGAAACAATATATGTATTTACCAGGGTCTGCCTCACAGGCAGCCAATCCTGATTTTATATTTATAAGGACAGGAGTTCTGGATGATATAAGATTGGTACATCAGTATAACGATGTAATCCGTAATGAAATAGAGACAGATAAGAGAACCGGACATTGGGTTGATGAATACTATCGCCTGCCGGATATTTTGAGGGTCGTTGAAACCCAGTTCAAAGATGTAGATAGAGTTCGTGCTATCGTAGAAGCAATGAAACAATAGAAATGAGAGAAGAAAACCAATTACATAGTTTATTAAAAGAAGGTGAAAGTGATCAGATGGAATTCAAAACTTCCATTGACAAGATGGCTATTGGTAAAGCTATCTGTAGCTTTTTGAATGCTAAAGGTGGGCGAGTATTAGTAGGCATAGATGAATCTGGACAAGTAAAGGGGGTATCTAATGCCAATGTACATGCGGAGAGACTGAAAATTTTCCTTCTTTCGCAAATTGTGCCCGAAGCACCTATAACAATTAGCAATGAGCCCATAGATGATAAGGAAATTATTTTGCTTAAAGTTTATAAAGGATCCAAGCAGCCTTACATTTTTGACGGCAACATTTATTACAGGGAGGGAAAGCAAACCAAAAGGGCTACCTCCGGCCAAATTTCCGAACTTATCCATGGCAGGCAAAAATCTGAAATTCATTGGGAACGCAGTCCTGCTATTAATGTAGAATTGGAAGATTTAGATCAAAAACTTATTCGCTCAACAATTGAGGAATCAAGAAGAAACCATCGTGGTAATTTTGAATCAGACGACGTGCTGGATTTTCTGTCATATTATGGACTTTATGAAAATGGGTATTTTAGCAATGCATGTGTTGTTCTATTTGCCAAAACCCCTTCGAAATTTATTCCGCAGATACGTGTCCGTTTAACAGAGTATGCCGATTCTAAAACCAGTAATTCGTTGTTAAGAGATGAAGTTCTGGAAGGTAATCTGTTTGATACCCAAGACAGACTCGAACGCTATATCAGTAATTTGGGAGTTAGAAGTGTGTTTGCATCTAATCAATGGAAACGAGTGGATTTCAAATTTCCAATCAAGGCCCTGCAGGAGGGCGTTATAAATGCTTTAATGCACAGGGATTACAGCAATCCATCCAGCAGTGCCACCATTAGTATTTATCCGGATAAAATAATTATATCAAATAGCGGACATCTTCCAGGCGAGCTTAGGGTTAGCGAGCTTAAGAAAAGCCACGCATCACATCCGGTCAATCCGGATATTGCCCATATTGTTTTTCTCAGAGGATTAATTGATAAGTTAGGAAGAGGTACTCTGAAAGTAATAGAAGAATGCCGCAGAGAAGGTCTTAAAGACCCTGCATGGAAAGATGCAGGTGATGGAGTTACGCTTACCTTTAATGGACCAAAAGCATTACCTTATAAAAGGATGGCTAGAGATGATGATTTTAGAGATGATTTAAATGAGGGTTTAAATGATGGTATAAATAAGCTTTTAGATGCTGCGGTAAATGATGGTTTAATTGATGGTATTAGTGATGGTATTAGAAGGGAGCTAATGAAGGTCGTATCTTTATTAAGAGATAATGAAGGATTGAATGCAAATGGTATCATAGAGGCGATGGATAAATCTAAGCCAACTATTGAAAGATATTTAAGTATTGCTAAGAGTGCTGCAATAGTCGAGTTTACAGGTTCAAGAAGAACAGGAGGTTATTACTTGACAGATAAGGTTAAGAAGGCACTCAAATAGAATAGGGATAAAAGCAATAAGTTTTCTTACCATTATTAAGCTGCATTATGAGGGTTATGCAGGAGTACAAAATAATGGTATAATTATATTCATTTATTAGGATAGACTAGTTATTACCTTTCAGCAATGATGGTTTAAATGATGGTTTAAAGTTTAGTCTTCTTAAACCTAAAAGCATACTATAACAATTCCATTTATTATAATTCCCTATAATTCCTAAACTAAGATCAATTTCACAACTATCGCATGGGTTACAATTTAATTTCAGGAACAAGTCAGCGCTTCTATCATACAATTGAAAGTGATTTAGATGCTATTACCACATCTCCAACCCGTGAAGGAATTTTTAAAAATTTGTCTCAAATAGGTTATGATAAGTTTCCTGAATTTATCCTTGACATATTAGTAAAAGTTGAGGGCCATACTGCAGTTGATGTAACTGATGGCCAAGGTGATGAAAAACAAGATATTCTCACAACGAATCCTAAGGGAGAAAGATGTATAACACAGTGTAAGCATACAGGGAATTATCAATCTCATTATAATGGCAATGATTTAGATACATTAGTCGTAGCGTCCCTGAGAAAGGACTGCCAGCAAGGTATTTTTGTAACAAATGCGGATCTAACGCCTCAAGGAAAGAAATACATTAATGATGAAGAATATAACAGAGGAATCAAAAGTCCAGAAGATCTTCGAGACATAAGTTACTGGAATGGGTTTAAAATCTGGGAGAAAATAAAAAACAATAAGGATATATTAAATAAATGGTTTAGCGACCTCGGGCAAGTTCATTCTCTGCGTAGCTTTAAATTTGATCTTACCGTTCAGGAGTTCCCATATGATGATGGCCGTGATGAAGGGGAATCGTTTAATAATATTATCGCTAAGCTTAAAAGTAAAAAATGGGTTAAAGAGGTTGAAGAAGGGTTGGTTTATAGAGGTAATTTTTCATCCAGATACGAAGTGTATTTTAAAAGATGGTTTCAATTCACAGGTGGACTTGATATTAACTTTATTCCTTCAGGGAATAATTTAAATTTTATAAACAAAGCATTATATGCGTTGACTATTGAGGTAAAAATAAAATCAGATAAAAATTATTCTCCATCAATTATACGCCAGGATATAGTAAATAAAATAGTAAAAGAAATTTTGCCAATATCTCAGCCCGGTAAAACGTGGTGGCATATTACCACCAGCAAGATTAAAAGTTTTATATATATTCATGACATTCAGGAGCCACGTGAAATTGACCTGACTTCCTCTTTAACATTTATAAGCACTGAAACCGGAAAAGTTTTCCCTGAGCTAAAGTACTGCACCGATCTTAAAGGTAAATTTAAAACTATAAATGTTGATGAGGATATTATAATGGTGCATCGCAACTCGGGAATTTCAGTTATTCCATATTTTGAACAAAAGATTGATCCGGTTCAACAGTACGACAACCAGATTATACAACAACGACAGCTTGCGGAAATTGCAACTTATAATTTCTTTGCAGTAAAAAATATTGATTCGTCTTATTTAATGAGGGTAAGAAGATTGCTAGATCATCATTGGGTGGCTTTGCAGATGGATGATGACACAATCATTTGGGCCGTAGACCCCGATACAGACCCTGAAAAAATTGACCTTATTCATGGCAGAGTTGAAACACTGGGTGTTAGTATTTTACGAATTCCGGCAGAAGAAATCCCAAAAATCCTGAAAAACATACAAAAAGATCTGTCTCCCAGCACATGGATGTACACATCAGATATTGATTCTATAAGTTTTCCAATTTTGCTGGAGAAGAGAATATTTTGGCTTTCAAAGGAATTCTCTTTAGCAAAAGAAATTGATGTTGAAATGGCAATCGAACTATTAAAATATAAATATACCTATGAATCCAGAAATGGATTTGAGAATATGGTAACTGATCAAATGGCAACACATTCGACTGAACTAAAATCCTTATTGCTTGACATCCTGAATATTCGAGGAAACAAAATGTTAGATTTAGGATTTTCTAAAAACACAATTACCCTGTATATGCGATTTCGTGAAATTGGATTGGAATCTGCGGACGTATTGGCTGCAAAATACATTAAGGAATTTCAAAAGATCATGGATGAAATTCAACTATTGTAGTAACTAAATAAGAGATATTTATTAGCATTGGTTTTTATAAGGTACTAAAATGGAAATAGTAAAATCATATACAATACAGAGAAACAAGGAAATGACTTACGCTGAATCAGTTAAGGAATTAGATTTAATAACTAAGAACGCTAGCCAAAGATCCGAATAATATAAAACTCAGGTGCTGTATGACCATGTTTTCAGAAGTTAAAAATATCAATCCAGTATTTCAGGAAGTTCTTAACCGATACTATAAATGATATCCGAGATGAGCAAACAATATGTTTCATTAATTAAATTTAGGAATGGCAATAAACTGGAACAATATACGTCCGTTAAATAACAGCCTCAATGATGGCTTTGAAGAATTGGTATGCCAACTGGCTTCACGAGAAATCGTAGTTGGTAAGGATAAATTTTGGAGGATGGGCAAACCTGATGCCGGAAAAGAATGCTACTGGGTTTTAAAAAATGGCGATTTACACATGTGGCAGGCAAAGTTTTTTACAACAAGTTTTTCGGCTACGCAATGGAAAGAAATTAATAAGTCGGTTATTACGGCTATTGATAATCATCCGAAGCTTAAAAAATACAATATAACTTTACCTATTGACATGCCGGACGGCAAGGTCAAAGAAAAAAAATCAATGCTGGATAAATGGAAGTCAAAGACCCTGGAATGGATGGATTATGCCAAAACAAAAGATATTGACCTGACATTTGATTTTTGGGGCAGTTCCGAACTTATCACAAGGCTTTCTAAAAAGGAAAACGAAGGAATAAAATATTTCTGGTTCCATCAGGAGGAATTTCTAGATACATGGTTCAACTATAAAAATCAGGAAAGCACGACTGCTTTGGGAGCCCGATATACCAAAGATCTGAATGTCGAATTGCCGATAGCCAAACTTTTTGACGGCATTGCCAGAGATGAAAATTTCAAAAAGCAGTCAGATGAAAGCTATACTGCTTTTATAGAAAAATACCGCGAAATCAGGGTTACTACTGAAAATGCAATTATCAACGAAAATCTTGAAATAATAGATGAGATTGTCAATAAAATTAAAGTATACTATAAAGAAATAGATTTTAAAGGCCAAGCGGATTTAGGTTTTGATGATATTATTGAAAGCTTAGAAGCAGCATATGATCCAACAGAGAAAGTACTGCGAGGCTTTTATGGCTTGAGGTCAGAAAAAGAAAAGAAACCTGAACCTCACGCGTACAACCGTCCCTTCACAACAGAAGTTAATGTTGTCGGAAAGTTCATTTCCGCAATAGGTGAATACAAAGAATTTTTACAAGGCGACACGGTCTTTCTTGCTAATAGTCCCTACTTGCTGTTGGTCGGTGAAGCAGGAATCGGAAAGTCTCATTTATTCGCTGACATTGTAAAAAAGAGAGGTGAAAACGAGCAGAAAAGCCTTTTCCTGCTTGGGGAAAATTTTTCAAATAAAGATTTGCCGTGGACACAAATCCTGCGCAATCAATTGCGAATTAACGGAATTGATGAGCTCGTTTTTTTAAGTGCTCTTAATGCTCAGGCCGAAAGTGCGCAAAAGAGAACTGTTCTCTTTATCGATGCCATCAACGAGGGTGAAGGTGTATCAATATGGCCTAATCGTTTGAAGTCATTCATAGACTCGGTTAAAGCATTTCCATGGCTTGGCATTGTGTTAAGTCTGCGTTCTTCATATGAGCGATTAATCGCGCCTGATGCACAATTTGATGAATCTGTCATTCTGAAAGTACAGCACGAAGGATTCTCTAATTATGAATACGAGGCAACTAAACGTTTTTTTGAGTTCTACGGAATCATTGAACCTGGAACACCTATATTAAATCCTGAATTTCACAATCCACTTTTCTTAAAATTGTTCTGCAAATCAATTCATGCAAAAGGATTAACACAAATCCCTGCCGGTGTTGACGGTATTACTTCCATAATCGAATTTTACCTTGACAGCATCAATGTTAAGCTTTCTACCGCTACCGAGCTGTATTATGATGAAAGTAAAAAATTGGTACATAAGGCAGTCAATGAAGTACTGTTTCAAATGGTCGATGCGGATCAGGAATTTCTTTCCTATGACAATGCCAATACGACAATAGACTCGATTTTTACAGGTAATTGTTATAAGCCTGAGCCATTCTTAAAAAAGCTGCTTTCCGAAGGTATTTTCAATAAAGACCTCCGATGGTCGGATGACGTTAAACAGTTTGAAGTAATATATTTTGCTTATCAAAGGTTTCAGGACCATCTTACAGTCTCAATGCTTCTGGATAAGCATTTGGATGTGGAAAATCCGAAAGAATCTTTTGAAAGAGGCAAGCTTCATGAATTGGTCAAAGACGACATGGCGTGCTGGAAAAATCAAAACTTGATTGAGGCTTTGGCGATACAGCTTCCGGAAAGGACAGGTAAAGAAATATTCGAGCTCGCCGAACACACAAAAGTATTTTATCAGATAGCGGATGCTTTTTTAAATTCCCTGATATGGCGGAAACCGGAAAGTGTCGGCGACGCGTCTAAAGATTTTGTAAATGATGTCGTCGCTCACGACGAGGAATTATTTCATCGGTTTTTAGGTACTGTGATATCGGCATCAATGAAACTGGAATTTTATTTTAATGCGGATAGCTTGCACAACTATTTAAGTGGCTTTACGATGCCTGAGAGAGATAAAGCCTGGACAATTTATCTACAGGATAAATATGGCGACAACAGCGGTACAAATGCTGTAAGCCGATTAATAGATTGGGCATGGAAAGATGACGCTAAATCACATGTATCTGACCAGGCAATATTATTAGCTTGCACAACTCTCTCTTGGTTTTTATGCAGCCCTAACCGTTACCTGCGGGATGCTGCTACAAAAGCATTAATTTGTTTACTTGAAAAGCGTATACATTTGATTCCTGGATTGTTGGAGAAGTTTAAAGATGTCAACGACCCATATATAAGCGAAAGATTGTACGCCGTTACCTACGGTTGTGTATTACGATCAGGAAAGGGTCAGTCATTAGTGGAATTGTGCAACTATATCTATGACAATATTTTCAACAAGGATATGGTGGTAGCGAACATTTTGTTGCGGGACTATGCCAGGGGTGTGATTGAATTTGCACTACACGAACACATAAAATTAGACTTAGATGTCGCCAAATTCAGGCCTCCCTACAAGAGCCAGTCGCTTCCATCGAAATTTCCTTCCAACAAAGAAATTGATGACAAGTTTGAACCCAATGGTGAAGAAGAACGCTACGGTAAAGGTCAATGGGGTGCCACGGCAATCCTCGGCTCTATGACTACTGAGTACGGTCGAAAGACAGCCGGTTATGGTGATTTCGGAAGGTATGTATTCCAAAGCGCGCTGACTCACTGGAAAGTTGATTATGACGGCTTAAGCAATTATGCTGTAGAAAGAATTTTTGAATTGGGTTACGATCCCAAAATATTTAGCGAATTTGACAGTAGCCAGGGTTCCGGGCGAGGCAGCGGTCATTACGAGCGGATGGGAAAAAAATACCAATGGATCGTGTTCAATGAATTGTTGGCAAGGGTATCCGACCAATGTGAACTTTTAGATGAATCCCAATGGGATGACAAAGGAAAAACAATTCCGTACGAAGGACCGTGGAACCCAAATGTAAGGAATATTGACCCAACTGTCATAATCAAAGAAACCAGAGCCGAGCGTTATAAAAAGT
This sequence comes from Kaistella sp., assembly GCF_049588135.1. Taxonomy (GTDB): domain Bacteria; phylum Bacteroidota; class Bacteroidia; order Flavobacteriales; family Weeksellaceae; genus Kaistella. Next base: position 10,234 of record NZ_JBAVFG010000171.1, read on the forward strand.
ACACTCCTAATTGGTGGTTCAATACGACTTTCAATTCATTTGATGGCCCCATAAAAGATTGGCTTATAGGTACAGAAAATTTACCTGTACCTTCGGATATATTGGAAGTTACTGATCCTGATGGTAACAAGTGGCTGTGGCTTGATATTGATTTAGGTTGGACTGAGCCAGAAACACTTGGCGAAGATAAATACGGCAGCGTTCAAAAAAAACTCGCTTACTGGGTATCAAGTTATCTTGTCCGCCGAAGTGATCTTGCAAAGATTGAAAAAAACTTCAAAGGTGATTTTTTCCGTAGCGAACTGCCGGAAATCAGGACAATGACCAATGTTTTTTCCAGGGAATACTATTGGTCTGAGGCTTTTGCATTCCATAATAAACCCTATTACAATGGTGAGGATTGGATTATAGTATTCAGCAGAAAAAATGACAAGTTTATTGGAGAATTTCACCGCACAAGTGAATGTTTTTTATGGGAGGAGGAATACGACTGTTCTAAAAGCGATTCCATTTATTATCACAAGCCAGTTCAAAAAATTAAGGAAGGACTTGAAATGAAGTTTTCCAAGAATGAAGGAGAGTTTGTAGATGGCAACGGCGAGCTTGTTTGTTTTGATCCGTCGGTCAATAATAAAAGCCTTTCTGGATTGCTAGTAAGGAAAGATAAGCTGATCGAATGGCTTGAAAAGGAAGACTTTGCCTTACTATGGAATGTCAAGGGTGAAAAACAAGTAATTGGCTACAAGCATTGGAAAAAAGAGGAATATTTGGGACAACTTCAAATATCGGGATTGTACAAATTACAGAATCAGGAAGTCAAGGGAAAACTGGGATTTCTAACATCTAAGTAAAGTATTAACAGATAGCTATTTGAAATGAGATATAGATTACGAAAGGATTCGACTTCAATTATTATTGCTAGACACCAATAAAGTTTTCACCCATTGCAAAAGTATCTGTTAACATAGTCAAATGGTATTTTTTCTTGTTCAAGTCTCCAATTGTTTGTCTTTAGGAGATTGTAAAGTTCTCTTTCGTTGTTAGTTAAATTAAGGGTTGTTGTATCGGTAGTCGGCTTGCCTGAATCATTTTCAAAGAATTTTTCAAATGTTGTCTTGTCCATTAAAATACTTTGAGTATGATTGAAGTGCTTTCTAATTCTTGATAACATTTCAAATCCGTGAACATCAATATCTCCCCAATAAAGAACGGTTATGTCGTTTAACCATTTGGTGTTTTTAATATTTGTAACTGCATTTCCTTGTCCGAAAATTGCAATTGTTTTATCCATTTTAGGCAATGTCAACGTTGTATAAAGTGTAGTCTTATTCTCAACAATAAGCACTTTTTTTAAGGGAAGATTTAGATTTTCAAATTGACTAACAGGAATAGTAATGTCGTCAAGGTTTGAAAAATAGGTTTGACTTATTTTTTTGTCCAATACCTTAAACCTGACCAATGGTTCACGAAACTTTAAATTGAAACGTTTTTCAAATTCTTTTTCGTTAAGGTTTATATGGTTTTGAATAATTATATCAAGTAATTCGGTTATAATACTTTGATTGGATTCAATAAATTTAGTGTGTACATTGGCAGGTAATTCTCTGATATAAAGATTTGGTTTCGGGCAATTTTTAAAGTAGTTACAAACCTTTAATAAGCTTTGCCATTTGCTTTGATGCTGAATTATTTTTGTTGGGTTTTTAATTATCCATTCTTTTAATTCAGGAAAATTTGTGTGAATTATTTGCCAGTCATTTATAAAATGTTCTACCTCTTTTTCTTTACCTAAGAATTTTAAAAAATCTTTTTCAGTATCAAAATAAATACTTGTCGGAAGCTGTTGGGTTCCAATTGTTTTTGTTTTTATGGTTTGATAATCTAACGTATATCCAAATCCTTTTTTTTCTTTTGATTGATTTACAAGAGCCAAAATTTCTTTTTGAAAATCGGAAATTGTGGTTTTGCTATAAGTTTTGTCGCCTGGAATAATAATTCTTGAAAATGGGATTGCCTGAACAAGAGATTGCAGAAAGGAAAAGTATTTCCTTTCTGCCTTTGCTTTTATGTCATTTGGACTTATCATTTATTGATGAAATTTTCTCGTTCCTCTTTGAATTGTTCAATCGGCATATCATAAAGCCAAGAATATTTTTCGTCTTTTCTTTCTACATAGTGAACGTATGAAATATATGGTTCAACAATATCAATATTTGTGGTCGGGGTTACTACTAGAAATTGTAAATGTAGCTGTTTGCACAGTTCCAAAAGATATTTGGCTTTGTCTGCATCTTGGTTAGTGAAACTTTCATCTACTGCTATGAAACGAAATGAATTGGTTTGTAAACCTTCTTTTGTAAGTCCGAACTGATAAGTAATAGCTGCACATAGAATAGTATAGGTCAATTGTGGTTTTTCGCCACCAGAAAGTTGCCCCATATTCTCATAAGTTTTGAATTTTTGATTGGTTTCTTTGTAAAACTCTTCAGCTTTGTAGCTAAACCAAGAACGAACTTCCATTACTTTTTTTCTCCAATCTTCTTTGCTTAACTTGTTAATTAAAGGTTCTATATTGTTATTAAAATGATTTTCTCTGCCGTCAATAGTTTCTTCCATTTTTTTAAAGTCCGGAATAGCGTTGTGTAACAAATTTCTAAAGTCTTTTACTTCATCGCTAATTTTTGTTGGAGCTACAAGCTGAACATAAGTAACAGGCGAACTTTTGAAATCAATCCCTTTTAGTGATTCATTTAAGTGATTTATATTTTCCTTTATGGATTCTGCCCAATTTTCAAAAAACATTCTAAAATCGCCAACTTTATTGGTAATTGTTTCTTGTAAATAATCCTTGAATTTCTTTTCAAATCGTATCAAATCCTCTTCCACTAATTTTTTATAAAAGGTTTGATATTCTTCAATTAAATCCAAATTGGTGGATTCAGGCAATTTGCTCACATCAGAACGCCAGTCTTTGAATTTTGTAGTGATGTTTTCGGTTGGCTGTTTGAATGCATTTATTTTTATTCTTACTTCCGATTCTTTATTGCCTTTTCTTGTATTGAATTGGCCAATTTTAGTTGATGTATCATTTTGGAAGTCAGATTGTGATTTTTTGATTGTGGAAAAGCCAACATTGAGTAATTCAGGATTTACATTTTCAAATTCCGAAATATCTTTATTTCCTAAAGATTTTAGTAATCCCAAATTTTCATTTAATTCTTTTTCAATGTTCTTAATTGTATTTCCTAATTCAAATATTTCTTGACCTTTATTCCAAATCTCAACATCTGTCAATTGTTTTAAATCGGCTTCTACTTTTTTTAATTGTTCTTGAAGCGTTTTTACCCTATCATTTGTAGCTTCTAATTTCTTTTTTACTTCTTCCTTTTCCTGAATTTGATTGGCATAAGTTTGCCAATCAATATCATCATATTTTGTGAACAGCTTGAAGAGGTCAGCGTAATCCTCTTTTTTTACTTCAATTTCTTTAATTCTTTGGCTAATGCTCCTAGATTCTTGTAAAGCCGTTTTCTCTTTTTCTTGTAGGTCTTTTATTTCGTTTTGAAGAAATTTTATTTTGTCTTTATTGTCC
>NZ_JBAVFG010000172.1:0-3625 GCF_049588135.1 Kaistella sp.
GCGTAGCTTTCTTTCAATTTTACCGATTGTTTTGCCCAAAGCAAAGCTTTTTCTAAAGCAATTTTATCGGTCGCATTTTCAAAAAAGTTCCATGAAATAGAATTCAATTCTTCTGAACTAAATTGCGACGAACTTCCATCACCATAATATTCCATCGCTAATTTTTGATAAGAAGTTTTATCTTTTGAAGCGGCGGCGGCTCTCATTTTAGATTTCAATAACAATGGTTTTACTTCTTCTTCCGACATTGTTTTTCTTGCTTCTGAAGTATATTTATTCTCATCAAAAACTTTGTTTGTTTTATCATAAGCATTATTAAATAGTGTGTTTAGGTGAAGGATTTCAAGCATTTTTTGATATCTTTCTTCAGACATCATTTTTACTAATTCATCTTTACGTGAAATCAATTCTTGGTAAAGCGGTGAATTAGAGTCTTTCGTTAATATTAAGTTAATAAGATTTGAGAAATCTTCTTGCGTTAAAGGTTCTGATTTTTTAACAGCAAAATATTTTGTAGCAGCTTTCACTGCCAAATCGGTGTCAGCAAACATAAATACGGTGATGAAGTTTTTCAAAAATTCAGGATCTTGATCGCCATTTTCAAATCTCTTTTTTAGGGCTCCCATTTGTTTTGCAGGATCTATCGCATCTTTTCCGACATTAATGAAATCTTCGGCTTCATAATAAGAAGTCACTCGGTGAATTAATTCTCCGTCGCCATTAATGAAAAGATAAGTGGGATAAGCCATTACTTTATACTTTTTTGCGATATCGATTCCTTCGCCTTTTTCCATATCAATTTTTGAATTGATGAAATTGGCATTGTAAAATTCGCCAACAGGAGCTTGTGGAAAAACGTTTTTCGCCATCAGTTTGCACGGTCCGCACCAAGTGGTGAAAGCATCTACAAAGAGTAATTTGTTTTCTTTCTTAGCAGTTGCCAGAAGATCTTTGAAGGATTTGTTTTCCTCGAATTTCATTCCTTGTCCAAACGAAATTAAGCTAAAAAGCAGAAGTACGAGTAATGCTGTTTTTTTCATTTTCTTTAAATTTATTAGAGAGCTAAAATAATGTATTCTGTATAAAAAAGGATTGTAATTGTGTTTATTTTTCAACTTTCACATCAATATTAATCGCGGGACTTACTAAAGGAACTTTTTTCCATTCCCCTAAATAATTTCTGTAAATGGTCTTATTCCCCATTAATGCACCACTCATATAAAAAGCACCTTCGAAACGATTCAGCAACTGAATGCCGATATAGAAATCATTATTTACCCAGATGTTGTTTTTAGAGACATCGTAACTATAAGTGTTATCAACGATTTTATCTGAAGTAATTTCGTCGTGTAAATCTTCAGTAAGAATTGAATTGAGATTTTTATCATAAACGGTAAACCTTATAAAGACAGGTTTGTCAGTTTTGAAATTTGAAATATTGATGTTGATTTTTTCAATTTTTGCCTTTTTATTGGTTTTAAAAAGCATGGCAACTTCTTTTGAAAGATCTTCTTCACTTTTTGAAGGAATATGACCGATCTGTATACTTTGGGTTTTCGTGTTGATTCCCCAGTTTTTTCTAATATATTTTTTAGGATTAATGATTACTTCCTGAATATCTTTTACTTTTTCAGTCAGGAAAATGAGGTGTTGCTTTTCCTTTAAAAATTGGTCGATTGTACTTGCATATTTTTCAAAACCACCAACTTCAATTTTTAAAGTTTTATTTAGGTCGATGTTGGTTAAATCAATTTTAAAATGGCCGTTTTCATCGGCGATTGTTCCGGTATTTTCGTTTTCGATTCCAATTTTCGCATAAGGAATGGGTTGCTTATCTTCTTTAGATAAAATGGTTCCCGAGACAATTTGAGCGTTCATTAAAAATCCCCAAAAGAGAATAAAAAGTAAAGATGCTTTTTTCATAAATTAATTTTGGCAAATATTCTAAAATTATCTTTAGGATTGTGCTAAAGAATTGTTAAAGTCGGTGACTTTAACTAAATTTTAGAAATTAAAAGTACTCTCTTTTGATTAAAAACAAAGCGCAAAAAAGTCTTTTATCTCTCATCTAAAAATCTCTCATCTAATTTCCGTACTTTTGCACCTTTCAAAAATCACTCATTCCTATATATAATGAATTACATTTCAGCCGAAAACCTTACGAAATCTTACGGAGTAAAAACACTTTTCCGGGATATTACTTTCCATATTAATGAAGGCGATAAAATTGCCATCGTTGCCAAAAACGGTTCTGGGAAATCTACTTTGCTCAAAATTTTGATGGGAAAAGAAATCGCCGATTCGGGAACAGTTAACATTAACAAAGATATTCAGGTCGTTTTATTTGATCAGGAAATCGATTTTGAAGGCGAATTGAATGTGGAAGAATTTATGATGACTTTGGATTCTGCGCCGATTATGGCATTGAAAAATTACCATCACGCTTTGATTTCTGAAAATCCGGATGATATGGATAAAGCGCTGAATGAAATGGAAATTCACGAAGCCTGGGATTTGGAAAATGAAATGAGCCAAATTCTCAGTCAGCTGAAAATTACCGATTTAACTTCGAAAATGAAAACCCTTTCTGGTGGTCAAATTAAAAGAGTTGCGTTGGCAAAATTGTTGGTAGAAACCCGTGCGCAACATCGACATACTTTGTTGATTATGGATGAGCCGACCAATCACCTCGATGTGGATATGGTGGAATGGCTGGAGAATTATCTGTCAAAAGCGATGGTGACTTTACTTCTGGTAACTCACGACCGATATTTCTTGGATGCGGTTTGTGATATTATTTGGGAAATCGAAGATTTTAATATGTACGTTCACAACGGAAGTTACGGCACTTATTTGGAGAATAAAATCATTCGTGAAGACAATATGAATTCTACGATTGATAAAGCGCAAAACCTTTACAGAAAGGAATTGGAGTGGATGCGCCGTCAACCAAAAGCGAGAACCACGAAATCTAAATCACGCCAAAGCGATTTTTACGAAACTGAAAAAGTGGCAAAAACCGATACCCGAAAAGAAAAACTGGAACTCGATTTTGAAATGAAACGTCTTGGATCAAAAATTTTAGAATTACATGATATCAGCAAAAGTTTCGGTGATAAATTATTATTAAAAGATTTCTCTTATCAGTTTCAACGTGGTGAAAAAGTTGGAATCGTTGGGAAAAACGGTGCCGGAAAATCAACGCTTTTAAATATTATTCAAGGTTTGGAACCTTATGATTCAGGTTCAATTGAAACCGGAGAAACTATTAAATTTGGTTACTTTTCTCAGAAAGGTTTAAAGTATAAAGAAGATCAAAGAGTGATCGACTTTATTAAAGATATATCAGAAAATTTCCCGTTGGCAAACGGACGGACGATTTCTGCCTCGCAGTTTTTACGTTTGTTTTTATTTGACGACCAAACGCAGTATTCGCCGATTTCTAAATTGTCGGGTGGTGAAAAACGACGTCTGCATTTGATGTATGTTCTCTATCAAAACCCGAACTTCTTGATTTTCGATGAGCCGACCAATGATTTGGATTTACCAACTCTGACGGTTTTAGAAAATTTCCTTCTTCAGTTTCAGGGAAGTCTGATTATCGTTTCTCACGATAGATATTTCA
>NZ_JBAVFG010000173.1:0-2158 GCF_049588135.1 Kaistella sp.
GCTGAATGATTGTGGCACCTGCATTTTGATGCAAAGAAACATTAACACATATATTTCTTTCAAAATCTTTTGCCAGAAGTTCTTTCACTAATTGCTGATTGAGTGCGCCATTTTTATCTTCTGAAAAAACATCAATCAAAGAAAAATATCGATTTGTTTCGTCTAAAGAAATATGATCTGCTAAATCTCTATTATTCACGAAAATCACTTTTTCTGTTAAATCTTCTACATTATTATTTAAAAGAAAAGCGAAAATATCTTCTTCCAAACTTTCATGATAAAGAGAAACGAGATGGGTAGATTCTTCCACTTTCGGAAGATTGCTTAATGGCTTCGAAACCGAATCGTAATAAGGTTTCACTACAATTCCTTCGAGGTTTTTTTTGGATAAAATCTCGTAGATATCTTCTGTTTTCAATTGCTTTTGAACAACAGATTCCCAGTCTTGAAGTGAAGTTTTTTTAAACATATTTTTGATTGCGCCAATAATTGACTTTTATCTAATGAGTTATTTTTTAGTCGCTTTCGTACTATCCACAACCAAAATAAAAATTTCTTCATTTGGTTTTTTCATGAAATAATTTTCACGTGCGTATTTTTCTTTTTCTGCTTTATTGTTCATCAATTTTTTGTAGAAATCATCGTTTTTTTGGTATTCGGTTTGGTAATACGCCAATTGATCTTCGTACTTATTGATTTCGCCATTCAACTCATTAATAACCAAAAAAGAAGTGCTATCAAAGAAAATCATCCAGACCAAAAAAAGAAAAATAGTTACGAAATATTTATTCAAAAAATATTTTTGAATGAATTTTAACTTCTGTGATTTTGGTTTAATTTCTTTAATTAAGTCTTCCATTTTAATGTGGTTTTTTCAGAGTATTATTAATTACGGTAGAAAGAAAATCAATCGCAACGGTATTTTGCTTCATGTTAGGAACAATCAAATCTGCTTCGTTTTTCGATGGTTCTATAAATTCTTGATGCATTGGTTTCAAAGTGGTTTGATAACGGTGCAAAACTTCTTGCAAATCGCGGCCTCTTTCTTGCGTGTCACGTCGAATTCTTCGGATTAATCTTTCATCGGAATCGGCATGAACAAAGACTTTTAAATCAAATTCTTTTAAAAGTTCAGAGTTGGTTAACACCAAAATCCCCTCTACAATTAAAACATTTTTTGGTTCAATTAAAACATGATCGCCGGTTCTGGAATGGGTAACGAACGAATAAATCGGTTGATCGATGGTTTCGCCATTTTTCAGTGCTTTCACATGCTTAATGAGCAATTCAAAATCAATAGATTTTGGATGATCGTAATTTAAAACCTCTCTTTCAGAAAGTGTAAGTTGTTGATTATCATGGTAATAATTATCCTGTGAAAGAACATTAACTCCTTCCACATTCAGTTGTTGAAGGATTTTGTTTACCACAGTGGTTTTTCCTGATCCGGTTCCTCCTGCAATTCCGATTACGAGCATATTTTTTGTTTTTACAAATATAAGATTTTGCCGTAAATTCTTAGGTATAACTCTATCTAAATTGTGATTACGTAAAATTTATACTTTTCGCTCAATATTTAGAATGTAATAAATCACCGCAACTACGCGTGCTAAAAACTCCCGAGACTGATTTCTGTAATAACTATTATTGGCTAAAACATCTTGTGCATCGAAGCCGAGCGCATTCATTCCATTATTCCTGGCGTAGAACAAAGCGCGTAAATTATGGAAACCTTGGGAGACAATAATCACATCTTTTTGATGATAAATTTCTAGACAGTTTTTAATGCTGGCTTGGGTTTTATAACCTTTAGGATCTTCAATAATAATATTTTCGGGAACGCCTTCCTGATAAATAAGGTAATTTTTCATTGCGGCAGGTTCATCATAACCTTTGCTTTTTTCGCCACTCACAATGATTTTCTTAATTTTCCCATGGTGGTATAAAAGTGCGGTTGCATCCATTCTCGCGGTAAAATAAGGATTAGAAACTCCGGATTTCATTTTTGGTGAAGTCCCTAAAACAAGCGCCGTTTCTCTTGGTGGAATTTTAGATATTTTGGTATAAGTTTTTCCATTTGTAACTGCAAAAACCCAAATATTAGCCAAAATCATAAGCAGAACCCCAATTTCAATGAGATTAAAAAATGATTTTAATA
>NZ_JBAVFG010000174.1:0-22278 GCF_049588135.1 Kaistella sp.
ATTTTATTTAGAAAGGTTCTCTCACAAACCTTTGGTGATTCATTTTAATTCTTGACTAATAATCGAAAACCCTCACCGTGTACATTGATGATTTCTAAACCATCATCTTCTTTCAGCAGTTTTCTCAGTTTAGCGATATAAACATCCATACTTCTGGCGGTAAAATAGTTTTCTTTCTTCCAGATTTTTCTTAAAGCCAAATCTCTTGGCATAAAATCATTTCTGTGCTGACAAAGCAATTTGAGCAATTCATTTTCTTTTGGTGAAAGTTTGTACTCATTTTCATTAACTCTTAATTGTCGCAACATCGAATCGAAGAAAATATTACTGATCTTAAATTGCTCCTGCTCGTCGTTTTCTGCCGTGGCACTTCTTTGTAAAATTGCTTTTATTTTATATAATAAAAGCTCTGTATCAAACGGCTTAGTGATATAATCATCAGCTCCCAACTGGTAGCCTTTCAATATATCCTCGCGCATATTTCTTGCGGTAAGGAAAATAATTGGAATGTTTTTATCAATTCTTTTTACATCTTCCGCCAAACTGAATCCGTCTTTTTTGGGCATCATTACATCAAAAATACAAATATCAAATTCGTTTTCTGTAAATTCTTTTAAACCTTGTTCACCATCGGTAGCTAAGGTTACTTCAAAATTATTTATCGATAAATAATCTTTCAAAACCGCACCAAAACTTTGGTCGTCTTCTACTAATAAGATTCTGTTGCTCATAATTTCTGTATTTAACGTTACAAGGCTCTCACCTCAATTTTTTTATGAAATATAATATGGAGTGTCTATTTTAATTAAACATTCATTGGTAGTTTTATCGTAAACGTACTTCCTTTATCTTTTTGAGAATCCACGATAATTTGACCTTTATGCAATTCTACTATTTTTTTCACGTAGGACAATCCAAGACCTTGTCCTTTCACATTATGAATATTCCCGGTTTCTTCCCGGAAAAACTTTTCGAAAATCCGAGTTTTATTGTCGGTTTCCATTCCCATTCCTTTATCCGAAATTTCGATAACATACCAATTTCCTTCATTTCTTGTTTTTACCGTTATTTCTGGGGCTTCGGGAGAATACTTATTGGCATTATCTAACAGATTGACCAAAGCATTTGCAATATGAAATTCATCAATTTTGAATTTGTATTTTTCGGTATTAAATTCCTGAGTTAAGGTGCCGTGTCTTTGAGCGACAATCAATCCAAACGACTCGGTGGTTCTTTTTATTAAAGCTCGAACATCGGTTTCTTTCAAAAACAATTCTACTTCATTCCTTTCAAGTTTCGACATATTCAACACATTTTCTACCTGCTTCTTCATTCGTAGATTTTCCTGCTTAATCAAACCAGCATAGTATTTCACCTTGTCGGGGTTCGTCGCAATTTTATCGTTCACCAAAGAGTCTGTTGCTACAGAAATCGTTGCCAAAGGCGTTTTGAACTCATGCGACATGTTATTAATAAAATCTGTTTTTACGTCAGCTATTTTTTTCTGTCGCATCATATAATTAATGGAAATAATATAAATCCCCAAAATTGTAAGCAACGACATGAACGTCCCGAGCAACATGGGTAAATTATTTTTTGCTAATGAATAATCTTTCCGCGGGAAAACCACTGCCAAGGTATAAAGTGTTTGATCATTGTTATCGGTAAAAAGGGGATAGGTATAATCGCTTTTTTCTTTTTGATCACCAAAAGCTGCACTTGCAACATTGGTTATTTCATTTTTTCGATCTAATACAGCAAAGCCGAATTTCGTAATTAACCCATTTAATTTTAGCTCTTTAGAAAGGATAGAATCCAAAGTTTTCACATCAATTCTTTTTTCAATCGGAAGGTTTGATCCGTTGAGTTTTGCAAATTCCCTTAATGCATAAGTGTTATTATTAATGTCTTTGCTTAGCTGTGTCGTTAAAGGTTCTGTAGAATTTTGTTGTTTTTTAATTTTTAAAATCCCTTCATCCGTGTAAAGCTTGGTTAATTTCAAACTGTCGCCTTTCTGTGAAATAGGAAAATTTTGATTCTCCACAATACTTTTCTGAAACGTAAGAGTTGAAGTATTCGCAGAATCTGAACTTTGCTGAATATAAGTTTGGGTGGGCTGGCTACTTCCTTCAACTACTGTCTTTCCGAAATTTTTATTGTCTTTATTCAGGTATTTTTCAACTTCAAGTTCTTGCGTTTTCACTGCAGAAATCTCTAATGCAGAATATACTTTATTCGAAAAATCCTGATTCAGCGCGCTGTACAATTCCTTAATCCAATACAATTGCAAGGTCACGAAGACAATCATCGAAATGGTCATCAATACAGAAATAAATGGAATAAACTTATTGTTCATTATCGATTTTTAATTTGAATTGTTAAAATTACTCATTTTAAGAATGTAATAACAAAATAAGAGCCAAAATATTATGTTTAATTTCATAAAACACTTTTTTTTAACAAATTAAATTGAATCTACTATTTTTCAATCTATATCAAGGTTTTTCTATCAAAAAATAATATATTTGATAAAAATCAAATCATGAAAACTCCAATAATTTTTAATAAAGATGATCATTCAGCGTCAATCTATATCATGAAAGTGTTTCACACTACGGTTGATGAAGTCTGGAATCACTTTACAAAATCAGATTCTCTCGATCAATGGTGGGCTCCAAAACCTTGGAAATGCCAAACTTTAAAGATGAATTTTGAACCAGAAGGAAGTTGGAATTACGCCATGATGGGTTCCGAAAACGAGAAACATTTTAGCAAAGTTCAATTTCATGAAATTAATTTTCATCGAAGTTTCGACTATTCTGCTTTTTTCACCGATGAAAACGGAAATATCAACAACGAATTCTCGGCAAGCAATTGGCTACTCGGTTTTACGGGCGTGGAAGAAGGAACCAAATTAACCGTAAATATTCATTTTAAAACAACCGCAGATATGATGATTCTTTTAGAAATGGGCTTTGAAGAAGGTTTTAAAATGGGACTTCACCAACTGGAAGATCTGTTAAACAAAAAAGGCTGATTATAAAAACCAGTCTTTTATTTTATTTAAAAAAGTTCTTCATCGATAAAATATTGAATAATCGCTTTCTTCATGAGAATCTGTTGCTCATTCGGCTTCAACTCAGGAAGTGGCGCAACTTCATCGAAATGCGGATATCCGTCATCGTCATAATCCCGGAATTTATAATACCCAAAAGGCTCCAACAAGCGACAAACAGCAATATGAAGAATATTCAATTTATCATCTTTCGTGTATTTCTGTTGTCCGCTTCCTAATTCCTGAACACCGATCAAAAACAAAATCGTGTCAATCTGCGGATGTTTTTCAGTATCGAAAGTCTTCACGAAAAACGCTTCGACATCTTCCCAAAGTTGGCTTTCTGATTTATTTTCCATCAATTTTATTTTCTAATTTCATTAAAAATGCATATTCCAAAGAATCTTCTTTTAAAGATTCAAATCTCCCGCTGGCGCCACCGTGACCAGAGGTCATATCGGTTTTGAAAATCAAAATATTATTATCGGATTTCAATTCCCGAAGTCTTGCCGTCCATTTTGCAGGCTCCCAATATTGAACTTGAGAATCGTGCAAACCAGTTGTAATTAAAATATGCGGATAATTTTTAGCTTCTATATTATCATAAGGCGAATACGATTTTATATAATCGTAATATTCTTTGTCTTTTGGATTTCCCCATTCATCAAATTCTCCCGTTGTTAAAGGGATCGTTTCATCCAACATCGTTGTCACCACATCTACGAAAGGAACTTGCGCCACAATTCCATTGAAAAGTTCGGGTTCCATATTAATGATTGCACCCATCAAAAGTCCACCGGCACTACCGCCCATCGCATAAAGGTGCTTTTCGGAAGTGTAATTTTCTTTTACCAAAAACTTGGCAGCGTCGATAAAATCGTAAAACGTATTTTTCTTCTGAAGCATTTTCCCGTCTTCATACCATTCTCTTCCCATATATTCCCCACCTCGAATGTGTGCAATTGCATAAATAAAACCACGATTCAAAATCGACAATCGAACATTCGAAAAGCTAGCATCAATGGTCAATCCGTAACTTCCGTAGCCATAAAGCAACAACGGAGTTTCTGCAGATTTCACTGTGTTTTTATGATAAACCAAAGAAATTGGAACTTTTTTTCCATCTCTTGCAGTTGCCCAAATTCTTTCTGAAATATAATTTTCCGGTAAAAAATCCTCCCCCAAAACTTCCTGTTGTTTCAACAATTTGGTCGTTCTATCTTTCATATCATATTCGAAAGTCGAACTTGGCTGAGTTAAAGAGGTATAACCAAAACGTAATTTCTCGGTATTGAATTCTAAATTCAAACCAATATAAGCGGTATAAGTAGGATCCGAAAAAGGAAGATAATGAAAATCATTCTTTTTGGTGTCGATTATTTTCAGTTGCAAAAGCCCTTCTATTCTTTCTTCTAGAACCAAATAGTCTTTGAAAATTTCGAAACCTTCTAGTAAAACCTCTTCACGATGTGGGATTACATCAATCCAATTTTCAATTCCGGGATGGGCAACTTTAGTTTTTACAATTTTAAAGTTGGTGGCTTCATCAGCATTGGTGATAATATAAAATTCATCTTCAAAATGCTCTACCGAATATTCTAAATCATCAATTCTTGGCTGTATCATTTGCCAATCTGCCATTACATTATCTGCAGGAATAAATCTTTGTTCATCAGAAATCGTACTCGAACTTGAAATGAAAATATATTCTAACGATTTCGTTTTAAAAACATTTACATCAAAAGTTTCATCTTCTTCATGAAAAATCAAAACATCTTGTGAAGAATCAGTTCCCAATTGATGACGAAAAACTTGGAACGCGCGCAAACTCTCATCTTTTCTGATATAGAAAACGTGCTTATTATCATTTGCCCAAACTGCTTTTCCGGTAGTATTAGGAATTTGATCTTGCAGGATTTCTCCAGTTTCTAAATTTTTGAAATGAATTTCGTAAATTCTTCGTCCTATATTATCAGACGAATAACTCATTAGTTTATTATTCGGAGAAACTGCAACGCTTCCAACTTCGAAGAATTTTTGACCTTCTGCCAAAATATTAACATCTAATAAAAGTTCTTCTTTATTTTCTAAAGTTTGAAATTTCCGGGTAAATAACGGATGTTCTTTACCTTCTTCGAAACGAACGATATACCAATATTCATTAAAAAAATAAGGCAGTGATTCATCATTTTTTTTATACCGGGCTTTCATTTCATCAAAAAGAAGTTGCTGAAAATCTTCGGTATCTTTCATTACCGCTTCTGCATAGGCGTTTTCCTCTTCCAGATATTGTATCACTTCAGGATTTTCTCTTTCATTTAGCCAAAAATAAGGATCATTTCTTTGGTCACCGTGGATGTCCAGAGTTTTAGATATTTTTTTCGCCTTCGGGGGAAATAGAGGTAATTGTTCTTTATTGATTGTAACTTCGGGATTGCTCATCTAGAGTTTTTCATTAAAATATAAAAACCGACTTAATCTTAGAAAAAGGCGGTTTTTGATTATGTTATTTAGAATTGAAGAAATTATTTCTCCAAACTTCTGATGTACTTTTCAATTGCCATGGTCATTGATGGCGTTTCTTTGCTCGGTGCCATTACATCAACTCTTAATCCAGCATCTACCGCTGCCTGTTCTGTAGTTGCACCAAAAACCGCAATTTTCGTTTTATCTTGTTTAAAACCTTCAAAATTTTCTCCTAAAGATTTAATTCCCTGCCGGCTAAAGAAAACCAACATATCGTAATCTGCAATATTTATTTCGCTTAGATTGCTGCTTACCGTTTTATACATCGTTGCTTTGGTCCAATCGATTCCGGAAGAATCCAAAACTTTTTGAATATCTGGGCTTACAATATCTGATGCAGGCAGAAGATATTTCTCCGACGGAAACTTCTTGAAAAGGGGAAGCAAGTCAGCAAAAGTTCTTTCACCGAAAGCAATTTTTCTTTTTCTATAAACAATATGTTTTTGCAGATAATTAGCAATGGCTTCCGATTGGCAAATATACCGCATAGAATCAGGCACCGCAAAGCGCATTTCTTCCGCAAGACGGAAATAATGATCAATCGCATTTTTACTGGTAAAAATAATACCAGTGTATTGTGACAAGTCGATTTTCTGCGTCCTAAGATCTTTCGCATCTACTCCTTCTACATGAATAAAAGGCTTAAAATCTATTCTTATTTTTTCCTTTCGTGCAATTTCCAGATAAGGAGAAGATTCATTTGGCGCAGGCTGTGAAACCAATATAGATTTAATTTTCATTATCAAAATTTCTTAAAGATATAATACTCTCCATAGCACCAAAACAGGTGCAAATTGGAGGGTGCAAATATACAAAAATTTATAATACCACTTTTCTGGTAATATCGGGTTGGGGGACAGAAAATAAAAGAAAACTTTAAATAAGAAAACACCAATAAAACCAATAAAATAATAATCAAATAGTTGCAAATCATCGACTTCATAAAAATACTGATAGATGCATAAAGCCATTAACGCTAATGACAGCATAAAATAAAATTTCGATGTTGCGAATTGAAAAAGTGTCCATCTTTTCATACTGCCAGTACCCGCATAAAAAAGATAGGATAAAATACTTTTAAGCCCATAAAACAATAGCAGTGTAAACAAAGTGAATCCGAATTTATTCAGCTCATATCCAAAAAAATGAATGTCGCTAATTTGTCTCGGAACAATGGGAATATACTGTGAAATTAATGTAGCAAACAAAAGGGTAAAAACGATACCAACAATCAGCCAACTCAAAAAATTATTAGAAGAATCTTCGAATTTCTGCATCAAAAAAACCCGCACCGAAGAATCGCGATGAAGATATAAAAGCATGAATACGTAAAGTAAAATACAACCGACGATGATAAATACCACCCAATCGTTTTGCTGCACAATTCTAACCAAAAGTATTTTTTTGCAAAAATAAGAATATTAAAGGAATATGTTAAGATATATTAACGCTATTTAACTTGGAATTAATCTTGCTGCTCTAAATCGATCCGTAATAATAATGGCGGAAAAGTTTATCTTTGCACCTTAAATTTTAAGATGAAAAAACTTGTCATCATTCCAACTTATAATGAGAAGGAAAATATTGAAAATATAATTTCTGCGGTTTTTGCGCTGGAAGAGGGTTTTCATGTTTTGATTGTCGATGATTCATCTCCCGACGGAACGGCAGAAATTGTAAAAGAACTGCAAGGAATCTATCCTGATCACCTTCATTTAATCGTAAGAAAAACAAAAGATGGTTTGGGGAAAGCTTATATTCATGGATTCAAATGGGCTTTGCAAAACAATTACGATTACATTTTCGAAATGGATGCTGATTTTTCGCACAATCCAAAAGATCTCAATAAATTATTTGAAGCTTGCGTAAAAGCAGACATGAGCATTGGTTCCAGATATTCGAAAGGAGTAAATGTGGTCAATTGGCCGATGGGCAGGGTTTTGCTTTCTTATTTTGCCTCTAAATATGTTCGTGCGATTTTGGGAATTCAAATTCACGACACGACGGCAGGATTTGTTTGTTTTTCGCATAAAGTTTTAGAAGAAATTGGTTTAGATCAAATCAAATTAAAAGGGTACGGCTTTCAAATTGAAATGAAATTCCGAGCAATTAAAAAAGGATTCAAAGTTGTTGAAGTTCCTATCATATTTACCAACAGAGAATTAGGTGTAAGCAAAATGAATGGTGGAATTATTCACGAAGCCGTTTTTGGTGTTTTAAATTTAAAATGGAAATCGATAATCGGTAAATTATGAGAAAAATAATTTTGTTGATTTTTTCATTTTTAATGATGGCCTGTTCTGAACTCATCGACAAACCCAAAATTCTTGTTCCCAAAGATACCATGTCTGAGCTTCTCGCCGAATTTGCGATGAATGAGCAATTGACCTTGGTTACAGAAAATATAAATTTAGATAATGCCACCCGATATACGCTTCAACAAAAAAAAATCAAAGGCAATGATTTTGTTGAAAGTTATAAATACTATACCGCCACTGGCGAAATAGAAAAAATATTAGATCACGCACAAGATATTGTTTTAAACAAAGATCCTAAGGCAAAAATCTATATCGAAAAGAAATTAAAAGAAAATAAAAACTTACCTGCATTTGCAAGATAATATGAAGTCCCCATTTTTCGAAATCAATAATACGACCACCGGTAAAGCAAGAGCCGGCACTATTACCACAGATCATGGCACGATAGAAACACCGATTTTTATGCCGGTAGGAACTGTTGCTTCTGTGAAAACCGTTCACCAAAGAGAACTAAAAGATGACATCAAAGCGCAGATTATTTTAGGAAACACCTATCACTTAAATCTTCGCCCGAAAATGGACATCATGCAGCAGGCCGGAGGTTTACATAAATTCATGAACTGGGACTTACCGATCCTTACCGATTCTGGTGGTTACCAAGTTTTCTCTTTGTCGAAATCCAGAAAATTAGATGAGAAAGGTGTAAAATTCAAATCTCATATTGACGGAAGTGCTCAATTTATTTCACCTGAAATTTCAATGGATATCCAAAGAAAGATTGGTGCAGATATCTTCATGGCTTTTGATGAATGTGTTGCTTATCCCGCAGAATATAGCCAGGTGAAAAAATCAATGGACCTTACGCATCGTTGGTTAAAACGATGTATAAAATGGAATGCAGAAAACCCCGAATTATACGGTCATAAGCAAGCGTTTTTCCCCATCGTTCAAGGATCTTGTTATTCTGATTTAAGAATAAAATCTGCAGAATTTATCTCAGAACAAAACGCAGTAGGAAATGCAATTGGTGGACTTTCGGTGGGTGAGCCAGAAGAAGAAATGTACCGAATCACCGATATCGTGACCGATATTTTACCAAAAGAAAAACCGAGATATTTAATGGGTGTTGGAACTCCGTGGAATATTTTAGAATCAATTGGTTTAGGAATCGACATGATGGATTGTGTAATGCCGACCAGAAACGCAAGAAACGCAATGCTATTTACTTGGCAAGGCGTGATGAATATGAAAAACAAAAAGTGGGAAAGCGATTTTTCTCCTTTAGATGAATTCGGAACAAGTTATGTAGATTCAGATTATTCGAAAGCTTACGTACGGCATTTATTTGTGGCGAAAGAATATTTAGGAAAACAAATTGCGTCAATTCATAATCTGGCTTTTTATTTAGATTTGGTTCGCGTTGCCAGACAACACATTATCGCTGGCGATTTTTATGAATGGAAACAATCGATCGACCCAATCCTTAGACAAAGACTTTAAAAAAAACGCGAAACGAGATTCATGAAAATAATCGACCTCTATATCATTAAAAAATACCTCGGAACTTTTGGGTTCATGTTGGGATTATTAACGATTATTATTTTGGTCATCGACGTTCAGGCAAAAGCCCCAAGAATTGAGTCTAATGGTTTTACGGTAACAGAATTTCTGATTGATTTTTACCCGTATTGGATTGTCAATCTGATCATTACATTCATGTCGATTTTGGTTTTTATTTCCGTTATTTTCTTTACTTCTAAAATTGCCAATAATACCGAAATTGTTGCGATCATCAGTTCTGGCGCAAGTTTCCATCGATTTGCCCGACCTTATTTTATAACCTCCGGAGCTATTGCAATTGCCGCATTATTAATCAATCATTTTATACTGCCGCTGGCAAATATTAAAAAGAATGAATTAGAACCTTATACGTATAGCGCTAAAAACCGCGAAGAATTCACTGGAAATGCCGAAGTTGCAACTCAACTTTCAAAAACAGAATATATCTTTATTAAAAGTTATAACAAAAAAGAGAAACGGGGTTCGGGCTTTTTCTACCAAAAATTCGATAAAGACAGAAAAATAATTTATCAATTGAATGCTGTAGATTTCTATTGGGAAAAAGACAAAAAACTTTTCTTAATGAATAATTATTTGGAAAAAACCTTCCTTAAAAACGACACTGAAAAATTAGCACAGGGCAACTCGATCACCAAAAATTTCGGGCAAACACCAGAAGAGCTTTTCCCAGATGTTTTATTAGGACAAAACAAAACAACACCTGAACTTATTAAATTTATCAATCGGGAAAAAGAAAAAGGAAACGCAAACCTCAATAATTATTTGAACGAATTGTACCAGCGAACCTCGATGCCATTTTCGGTAATTATTCTCACCGTTTTAGGATTAGCACTTGCCTCCCAGAAAAAACGCGGAGGACTAGGAATGAACCTTGCCATCGGGATTGCACTGGCTTTTGTATTTGTATTTTCATTTGAAGTTCTAAAGGTTGTTTCTGCCAATAAAACCATATCGCCATTTCTCGCAATGTGGATTCCTAATTTAATTTTCGGACCGCTGGCTTTATACCTTTATTTGAAAAGAGCCAATCAATAAAGAAGTGCAATTTCTTTATGGAAGAACTTTCGCAAACCATCATTTTCTAATTCAACCCAAAGAAAACCGTCTTTATCAACTTTTTTAATGATGCCATTTTGTCTTGATTGCCCGATTTCAAAAACAGAAATTAAATCCTTGCGAAATAGTCGTTCATTCAGTTTTTCCATCACCGATTCTTCAGAAACTGGTTTTGTTAAATTTTCTACCAAATACTCATGAAGCGATTGTGTTAAGCTTTCAAGGTTGAATTTAACACCGGTTTGAGTAAGCAATGAACCTGCCTTTGGAAGATGGGTGAAGTTTTCATTTAAAACATTCAATCCAATTCCGATGAGGAAATAAGACCTTCCCTTAATTATTTTCTTTTCGATTAAAATTCCAGAAACCTTTTTATTATTAATAACAATATCATTTGGCCATTTAATTCCAGCAATTTGTTTTGTCAGAATGGCAAGAAAATCAGCCAATACTTCAGCGGTATGAAAGTTGAACAAATGATTGGGTAATTTAATGAGTTCATCGGGAACTGCGACAGAATAAGCCAGGTTTAAATCGCGACCAGATTCCCAAGAATTACCATACTGCCCTTTGCCTTTAGTTTGATTAAAAGTATAAACAGCTTGGAGGTCTAAAGTATCATTAGATAAAAATTTCTCAATTTCATCGTGGGTTGAGGAACATTCTTTAAGATAAAACAAGCGCATCATTTATGAAAACTTTAAGAGTTAGATTTGGTAAATTTGAGACTATTTAAATAAAAAAACAATAAATTTGCAGATTATACAAAATTTTTAATGAACAAAATCACAGAAAAGCAACTACTAATCGACAAAATTGTAGAGGCAATACAAGATACCAATGGCGAAGACATCATGATCTTCGACTTATCAAGCATCGAAAATTCGGTAGCACAAACATTTGTAATTTGCACCGGAAACTCTAATACCCAAGTTTCAGCGATTTCCGGAAACATCCAAAAAAAGGTTCGAAATGAATTACAAGACCGTCCATGGCATGTGGAAGGAAGTGAAAATTCACTTTGGGTTTTATTGGATTATGTATCTGTAGTAGTACATGTTTTCCAAAGAGAAACCAGAAAATACTATGATATTGAGGAGCTTTGGGGTGATGCCAAGATCACCAAAATCGAAAATTAATTACTGATAGTTGACGAAAACCATTTTTCGTCAAAATTTTTATAAAAAGATATGAATAACAATAAAGGATTTAACTGGTTTTTCCCAATTGCGATTGTGGCCATTTTACTCTTTTTCTTTTCGAATATGAATGGGGATTCCTCAGCGAATTCATTAGATGAAGAAGGGTTCTATGCCTTAATGGCAGAGGGCAAAGTTCAGAATGTACTGATTTATAAAGATACCGAAAAGGCAGATATTTTTCTTACACCAGCTGCTAAAAAAGCATTAGATGCTAAGCAGGTTGCAAAAGAAAGAAGTCCTTTTTCAGCATTTGACTTTTCTCCAAAACCAGATTATACAATCAGCTTCGGAGACTTACAGCTTTTCCTGGAAAAATTCGACAAGATTAAACAGGATAACCCAGCAATCATTACTAAAAAAGATTATGGTGTTGGTAAAAACCCAATGACAGAACTGCTGTTTACCGCAGTATTCTGGATTGCAATCATGGCACTCTTCTATTTTGTGATTTTCCGCAAAATGATGGGCGGCGGTGGCGGCGGAGGCGGTGGCCAAATTTTCTCCATCGGCAAATCAAAAGCAAAGCTCTTCGATGAAAAAGATAAAGTCCAAGTTTCATTTAAAGATGTTGCAGGATTAGAAGGCGCAAAAGAAGAAGTTCAGGAAGTGGTAGACTTTTTAAAGAATTCTGAAAAATACACCAAACTAGGTGGTAAAATCCCAAAAGGAGTGTTATTAGTTGGCCCTCCGGGAACAGGTAAAACCCTTTTAGCAAAAGCGGTTGCAGGGGAAGCAAAAGTGCCTTTCTTCTCACTTTCAGGATCAGATTTCGTAGAAATGTTCGTAGGAGTTGGAGCTTCAAGAGTTCGTGATTTATTTGCGCAGGCAAAAGCAAAATCTCCGGCGATTATTTTTATTGATGAAATCGACGCTATTGGTAGAGCCAGAGGAAAAGGAAACATGACTGGTGGAAATGACGAAAGAGAAAATACGCTAAATCAACTACTTACTGAAATGGATGGTTTTGGTACTGACACGAATGTGATCATTATGGCAGCAACCAATAGAGCAGATATTTTAGATAAAGCATTGATGAGAGCAGGTCGATTTGACCGTTCAATTTATGTTGATTTACCAGAGCTACACGAAAGACGAGAAATCTTCGATGTGCATTTAGAAAAAATAAAATTAGAACCCAATATTGACCGAGAGTTTTTAGCAAAACAAACTCCTGGATTTAGTGGTGCAGATATCGCCAACCTTTGTAATGAAGCAGCTTTAATTGCAGCAAGAAATTCTCATGAAGCAGTCACTACACAAGATTTCTTAGACGCTGTCGATAGAATCAT
Organism: Kaistella sp.; assembly: GCF_049588135.1. Classification (GTDB taxonomy): domain Bacteria; phylum Bacteroidota; class Bacteroidia; order Flavobacteriales; family Weeksellaceae; genus Kaistella. The sequence goes on from NZ_JBAVFG010000174.1 coordinate 12,968, forward strand.
CGGTGGATTAGAAAAGAAAAATAAAGCAATTAAACCATCAGAAAAAAGAAGAGTTGCCTATCATGAAGCAGGACATGCAACGATCTCTTGGTTAGTAGAGCATGCAGCACCATTATTAAAAGTAACCATTGTACCGAGAGGACGTTCCTTAGGAGCAGCATGGTATCTACCCGACGAAAGACAATTGACGACTACTGAGCAAATGAATGACGAGTTGTGCGCGACCTTAGGTGGTAGAGCTGCCGAGCAAACCATCTTTGGAAACATTTCTACAGGTGCGCTTTCTGACTTAGAAAGAGTTACCAAACAAGCGCAAGCAATGGTAACCATTTATGGACTGAATGAGAAAGTGGGTAACATTTCTTATTATGACAGTACAGGGCAATCTGAATACAGTTTCGGAAAACCTTACTCTGAGCAGACTGCAAAAATGATTGATGAAGAAATTTCGAAAATCATTGAAACACAATATCAGAGAGCATTACAAATTTTAAGAGATAACAAAGATAAATTAGATGCACTTGCTGCGAAACTTTTGGAAAAAGAAGTCATCTTCCGAGAAGACTTAGAAGAAGTCTTTGGCAAAAGAGCTTGGGATCCTGAATTAACTGAACATCCTGTTTCTAGCACCCACAAACAAGAAACTCCAGCGGAGGAAGCAGAAACTTTAAGTCCAGAATCCAATACGCAACTTTAATAAAATTTAATCCTGATTATTTATATTCATGTAAATAATCAGGATTTTTGTATTTAATTGATTCAGTAAACAAATATTTTATATTTTTGTAGAACAATCGCATAATTAAGAGGAATTGAGTCTATTTAAAAAATTGGTCGGAATAATATTAAATCAACCTGAAGAGGATGACGAGCAGGATTTGATTAAACTTGGGGATCAGTTGAAAAACGCCGATCTCGATTATAAATTTGCACAATTATTTACCCATTCTGGCGGATTCTTTAATTATTGTGCAGACGAAGCTGAGGCACTACAGACTTTGAATCATATCCTTAAAATAGAGGGAATAAAATCTGTATTCTGTTGGGACAATGAATTGAAAAACTTTCTTAATGTAGTTAATGTTCCTTATACTGCAGAACTTGAGCTTTTTAATGATTGCGCTTTTATCACTTGCGAATATTTGATTGCTTATGATGGACGAATCATGCTTTCTCATAATAATATTTTGCATTATCATTCGTCACGATTACCCGAAAAAATAATCATCATGGCTAATGTTTCTCAAATTGTAACCAACCTCAATGATGCGATGAGCAAAATTAAACGCAACGGAAATATTAGAAACCTCACGTCTATCAGCGGAAGTAATTCTAAATTAGACACTCCGAATAAAGACAATACAAAACTTTTCTTACTTTTGCTCGAAGATTAACAGCTACGGATCAAGTAATCTGTAATACATCTTTATTAAATATTTAATCATATAACTTTGGATAAAAATTTAGTTCTACGACTTCTCAGTGGTCTCTTATATGGTTTGGTCGTTGTTCTTTGCACCACCTCATTGGGGGCAGAATTAATCAATGGTATTTCATCAGGTCTTGTACAGCAACAAAATCTATATTACGGTTTAATTACCTTTTTCCTTTTTATGGGTGCTTGGGAATGTGTGAAAATGATGAAATTCGATCCCAAAGGTTGGGAAAAATGGGTTGTCTTCCCATTGATTCTTTTTGTATTTTATCAATTGTTTTCCAAAAGGTATTTCAATCACGGTTTTTATTTCAATTTTAATTTATCCGAAATTTTAGCAATCGCACTTATTGTTATTGCGGTAGTTACTTTGTTTCGTTTTCCTAAAGAACTTTATTACGATAGCGGAAAACTTATTTTTACAGTAATCTATACTGCGCTTCCATTCGGATTTGCGTTAGGTTTGCCAAAATTTTCTACCGTAGAAAACACCTTTACCTTAGAAGTGTTTTTTCTATTCGTCTTAATTTGGAGCAGCGATTCATTCGCCTATTTCACTGGGAAGTTTTTGGGCAAACATAAAATGGCTCCAAAGATTTCTCCAAAAAAAACCTGGGAAGGATTTGCAGGCGGGGTTTTCTTCACTATTATTCTTGGCTACTTTATCGAATTATATTACCCTGATTTAAGAGGAAACTATATCATCGTTGGACTTTTAGTTTCTGTATTCGGGCCTTTAGGAGATTTAGTAGAAAGTCAACTAAAGCGAACATTCGGAGTTAAAGATTCCGGTAATGTAATCCCAGGACACGGCGGAATTTTGGATCGGTTAGATAGTTTTATTATCTGCGTTCCTGTCGTATATTTGTACTTTATGTTAGAAAAATTAGTGTAAGATTGTTTACTTTGTAACATAAATTTTGAAATAATGGGCACTGTAGAACTTAAAAAAAGCATATTAAATTATCTTCAAGAAGCGGACGGAAAACTTCTAAAAATGGTAAAAGCCATGATGGAAAGTTATATCGAAAACGGTGTTGTGGCTTATTCTGTCGATGGGAAAGCGCTTTCGAAATCCGATTATCGTAAGGAATTAATGAATACTCTTCAAGAAATAAAATAAGGAAAAACCATTTCTCAAGAAGAATTGGAAAAAGAATCAGAAAACTGGTAATGCAAAAATTGAAAATTATATGGACTCAAACTGCGAAATTTCAATAAAAATCAATTTATGATTTTTATTAAGAATTTTTGATACAAGATAAAACCCCGATAAACAAAAAGAAAATATTTAAAAAAACAACATGAAATTACATAAAGAATCCACAGGTACCATTATCGTTGCAAGTATCACTATTGCGGTAATTGCGCTTCTTTCAATTTATTTTTTGAAAATGTGGTCGCTCGTAATCCTTATTCCATTATTAATTATTTACGGATTGGTTTTCTGGTTTTTCCGAGTTCCAAATCGGGATATTAAAGATCATATCGAAAACGTAATCGCTCCGGTTGACGGAAAAGTGGTGATGATCAAAGAAGTGGAAGAAGACGAATTCATCAAAGGAAAAGCAATTCAGGTTTCTATTTTTATGTCACCTTTAAATGTTCATATTTGCCGTTATCCAGTTTCTGGGAAAGTAATTTATAAGAAATATCATCCGGGGAAATATTTGGTTGCATGGCACGAAAAATCATCAACAGAAAACGAGAGAACCACGGTTGCTGTTGAAAGCTTCGCCAATCACAAAGTGGTTTTCCGACAAATTGCTGGTTATGTTGCCAGAAGAATCGTTTACTATTGCAACGAAGGCGATCAAGCAAAAGCCGGACATGAATTTGGTTTTATTAAATTCGGTTCTCGAATGGATGTTTTTCTACCATTAAACACTGAAATCACTTGTAAAATAGGTGATATAACCACAGGCGGAATCGATGTTATTGCGAAGCTGAAAGCATAAATTCAATACTATTAAAAAAAATATCAAAGCCCAGATTTCTCAGTCTTGGCTTTTTTTGTTATTTTTAAGAACACTAAAAAATTCATAATGAGATTTCTGCCGATTACTTGTATCCTTCTATTTTTAGTTTTCAACTCTTGCACCGATTCTGAACAAGAAAAAAAATTGCAGGAAAGAGAATTCAATCTCTCCAACAAAGAAAAAGAATTTGCAATAAAAGAAAAGGACTACCAAAAACTTATCGTGATGCGAGACAGTTTAAGAAACTCCAGCGACTCGGCGATTACCAATAATTTACCCGATTATATCTTAGGAAAATGGAATGGCAAAACAATTTGCATTGAATCGAATTGCAATGATCACGTGATTGGCGATGTAAGAAACGATGTGTGGGAATTCTCTGAAAAAGGCAAAACGGTATCGGCAAAAGTGACCAACAGAACTGGAAACGTGAAAATATACAACGGAAATTACTTAGACTCCGAACTAAAATTGTATTCTAAATTAGATTCTACTTCTACTAAAACTACCGAAATTAATATCGCTTTAGACACGCTTCAAAAAAACAGAATGAAAGGAAACCGAAAAATTATTGGTGAAAACAATTGCGTTGCAAAATTTTCACTCGATTTAGAAAAAACCAAAAACTAAATTATGCTCACTATTTTAAGCATTACCAATCTTTCTTTGCCTTTAGAAGATCCTGTTTTGAAGTTCTTGGTGGTTTTAATCATCATTCTTTCCGCGCCTCTTTTACTGAATAAAGTTAAAGTTCCGCATTTATTAGGATTAATTATTGCCGGCGCAATTGTTGGTCCGAACGGCTTCAACGTGCTTTCTCGTGACAGCAGCATTGTGGTCACGGGAACCACGGGTTTACTTTATATAATGTTTTTGGCAGGCTTAGAAATCGATCTTGCCGAATTCAAGAAAAACAAATGGAAAAGCATTACTTTCGGGTTGTACACGTTTTCGATTCCGTTTATTCTTGGGATTCTGAGCGCGCATTTTTTATTCAATTTCCCTTGGCTTACTTCCATTGTTTTCGCCAGTATTTTTTCGTCACATACTTTAATTTCTTATCCAATTGTAAGCAAAATGGGAATCGCAAAAACGCTCCCGGTAAACATTACCGTTGGTGGAACCATGATTACAGATATTCTTGCATTATTGGTTTTGGCGATTTGTGTGGGCATTACTCAAGGTGAAGTAAACACCGCTTTCTGGACCAAACTTTCCGTTTCGATGGTGATTTTCAGTGCGGTGGTTTTAATTGGATTTCCGATTCTGGGACGATGGTTTTTCAAGAAAGTAAGCGATAATATTTCGCAATATATTTTTGTTCTGGTCATGATTTATCTCGCTGCGTTATTTGCGGAGCTCGCTGGCGTTGAGGCAATTATCGGTGCGTTTTTCGCAGGCTTGGCTCTCAATAGATTAATTCCACATACTTCTGCTTTGATGAATCGGGTTGAGTTTGTAGGAAACGCCATTTTCATTCCTTTCTTTTTGATAAGTGTGGGAATGATTATCGATTTCAGAGTTTTCTTTAAAGATTTCAAAACCATTGAAATTGCAGTCTTAATGACGATTATCGCAATAGCTGCCAAATATCTTGCCGCAGTTGCCACCCAAAAAACCTTTAAATTAACCAAAGAGCAAGGTGGGATTATTTTCGGGTTAAGTGCTTCTCATGCCGCAGCAACATTGGCAATTGTGATGGTTGGCTACAATATTATTATCGGCGAAACAGATTCTGGCGAACCTATCAGGTTATTAGATGAAAGTGTTTTGAACGGAAGTATTCTCCTCATTTTGGTTTCTTGCACGGTGGCTTCTTTTGTCACACAAAAAAATACGCAAAAACTCATCAATGCTGAAAATGAAAATACAATTACCGAAACCAATCCTGAAGCTGAAAACATCTTACTCTCTGTAAATCACCTCAATACAGTTGAGCCAATGACCGATTTAGCTTTACTCTTAAAATCGAAAAATAACAAAGAAAATCTTTTTGCCCTAAATATCATTAATGAAGAAAAGCAGGAATCTTCAAAGAAAAATGCCGATAAAATTCTTTATACTTCCCAAAACATTGGCGCATCGGCAGATGTGAAAATTCAAACTTTAACGAGGTATGATGCCGACGTAATTTCTGGGGTGCAAAACGTAATTAAAGAAAACAGAATCACCGATTTAATCATCGGAGTAAATCCGGAAAAAGGCTTCTCGCCGAGGTTTGTGTATAATTTATACAGCGGTTATCTCAACAATATTTCCGCTAATGTTTTGGTATATCACGCATCGCAACCGGTTTCTACGATTCTGAAATATTTCGTGGTGCTTCCCGAAAACGCTCAATCTGAACCTGGCTTTTTTCATTCCATTTTAAAAGTGTGGAATATTGCCAGAAATTCAGGTTCTAAAATTGAATTTTACGGCCATGAAAATACCATCAAGGTTATTGAAAGCATTAGAAAAAAAGTGAATATTGATGCCACATTTATCATTTTTAATAATTGGCACGAGATCAACAAAGTTTTCGAAAAAATGAAAGAAAACGACGCTTTGATTTTATTTATGGCAAAACGTGGAATGGTTTCCTATCTCCCACAAATGCAGAACGTTCCAAGCTTTTTGAATAATTATTTTAAAGATAAAAATTATCTGCTCATTTTCCCATATCATGAAATAGAAAATGAGGCAGATAAAAATGTTCGAGATATCGGCAATGCCAATGATTTCGTGGAAATAGGGGAAATCGTAGGGAGATTATTCAAATAATAACAACCTAAAACTTATACACTTTCTTCTTGGTCGGCGCTTGGGGAATCTTGCCTCGCAGCGGCGTGAGCAAATCCATTAATCCATTCATTTTTATTTCATAGATCGTAGAAAGTTGCATTCCTAGTTTGCCTGCGGGCATTCCTTGGCGCTGAAACCATTCTAAATAATTAATGGGTAAATCGACCAAAAGAAAGCCTTTATGTTTGCCAAAGGGCATTTCGGTTTTACAGATTTCTTGTAATATTTCTGGGCGAAGTTCAGGAATCATATTATGTTTTTTTAAATACTTAAATCAATTTTCTCTTCAATTTCTTTCGGATCTGGCAGCATAAGGTCTCGGTCGTCTTCCGAAAACTCATCTCGATAAACTTGGATTAATAAAATGGTAATCGAAATTACGATCGGTCCAAAAATTAAGCCCATAAAACCAAAAAGATTAATCCCCATAATAATCCCGAAAACAGTGTTGAGCGGATGAATATTTTCAAGCTTCTTTAACAAAGTAAATCTTAGTAAATTATCCGTTAATCCTACGATAATTAAACAGTAAGCTGCCAAGCCTAAGCCTGCCCCGACATTTCCCTCGGCGATCATGAAAATGCAAACTGGAATGTACACAATCGCAGCGCCCACAATCGGAAGCATCGAACCGATACACGTTAATGCAAATAATAAAATCACACTCGGTGCGCCAAAAATAAGATATCCGATTAATGCAACCAAACCTTGACCAATCGCAACCACCGGAATTCCAATTGCATTAGCAATCACCATTTTGCGAATTTTTTCACCCAATAAATTCACATTGGCTTTTTTCAAAGGTGCTGAGTTTTTTACTAACCTTTCAAGAAGAAGTGGCTTTTCTAACATAAAATATAAGATGAAATACATCGAAGCTACCACTGTTAATGTATTGAAAGTGCTACTGAGAGCAGAAGTTGAGTACTTCGCAACGTTCTCTTTTAACTTTGTCAAATTCTCTTGACTCAAAATATCAAAATTGGTTTTGGAAAAAATATAGTCATGAATTTTATCAATGAAAACATTGAATTTCTGCATATACGCCGAGGCATTTCCTAATTTTTCAATAAGCAAATCGGCAATGAAATAAATTGGTAAAATCAGCACAATCAGCGTTCCTAAGATAATAACCAAAGAAGCAAGCCAAGGTTTCCATTTCAATTTTTCTTGCAAATAAAGATTGTATTTTCTGGTAATTATATAAAGCGTAATCGCACCAAGAAGCGAGGGAACAAACAAGGATAAATGAAAACAAATTAAACCTGCAAGCACAATAATCACGACAAGCAAAAAAAACTGCTTGATCTTCACTTCACTGATTTGATGTTTTCTATTGGGCATAATTCGTTATTAAAAAAAAGCAACGGTAAAAAACCATTGCTTTCAAATGTACAGATATTCTTTAAAATATCGAAGTGTTTAATTTAATTTTTAAGCATAATCGGTCGTGGTCGTCCACAGAAAGCACAGTAAGTTGAATACATTACCACCAGATAAAATAACATGGTGAAAATAATTCCGATTCCACATAGAAAGATGCCTGCGACACTTATTAAGAGTCCAAGAAAACTTGCTCCCAAAAATGTTCCGTAATTCTCTTTTGCAATAGAAAATGACTTGCTCAGTGCTTCCGAAAAACTAGCGTTTTCAAATAATAAAACCGGATAACCTAACAGAAAGAAAGGAACGACAAAAAACACCGGTAGGAAACACATCATCGCTGCAATAACCATCAAAATACTAGATATTAAGGAATACAACACAATATTTAAAAAGTTTTGCCTGAATCCAATAAACAAATCAGAGAAACTTATCGATTCCTGTAAATTGTATTTGTTGGCAATGTAAATAACACCGACATATAATGGCGCTAAAATCAAACTCACCAAACCTGAAAGTCCGGAATAAATGCCAAATCTTGGTATTGCCCATAAATTTGGAAAACCACCTCCAGAAGATTTTATTTCTTCCATCATATCTGCCGAGTTAAAGCCTGAAACTGGCTGCACAATAAATGAAACTGCAGATGATATTATTATGGCTGCAATTGCATAAAGAAATATGCCTTTATAGATTTCAAAGGCATGGGAAATAATAGCACCCGCCGATTTTTCTGGTCCGCTTGGTTGATCAAATTCTTCAAAAGTATCCATAGTTTTATTTTTAATGTTCTCAAATTTATCATTAAAATTTTATATGGTCAAAACTTTACAAAATCTTTCTAGTTATTTTCTTTAAAAAACTGCTGATACAAAGTATAAATCATCGCATGCCAAAAAGGGAAAGTGAGTAAAAACCCAAATCCGAACAGTAAAATCCCTGATAGACTAAATAATACTGCAATCGCAACCGAAATAAGAATCGTTGTGAAATCCTGCCTAAGCCCTTTCACTGTGAGCTTGATTCCCTGAATGGTATTCACATTCATAAAAAACATCAGTGGAACGGAAAACAGCGTAAGAATAACCCAAACAATTCCGAGTAGCGGCAGTGAATTGGCATAAGAAAACACAATCATCCAAAAGAGGTAAAAACCGAAAAACTTAAAAAAGTCAAAACCCAAATAACCTGCTAACAAATCATTTAATACTACTTTTTCCTGAAGATCTATTTTTCGGTAAATTTTATAGAACCCAACATTTAAAGGATTTAAAAATGCAAAAAGAAAGAAAACTCCTAAAAGAAAACCTTGGGTTTGTGGCAATTTAGCAACCTCTTCCATTTTTTTATTAAACGCTGGAATATCGGTTTTTATCAGTTCACTGTATTGACTCACTTGATCCCACAATCCGAAATATCTGAACAGATAAAAATATCCCAGAAAAAACAATGAAAAATAAAGTAAACTAAATGACAACTGATAAAACAAAGTCCTGTTCCAATAGGTAAATGCAGTTTTTAATAACTGTTGGATGCTGACCTTTTGAGGATGATTTTTTTCCATGCTGCAAAAATAGGCAAATCCTAAAGATTAATTTCTAAAAAGAGTATTTTTGCCCAATGCTAAAAATCCATCACCCGAATTTTGATAAAATGGATGAGCTTTCTCAACAGAAAGTTCCCTTCTTTTTTATGGTGGATTTCTTAGTTGAAAACGTACTGGTTTACAC
>NZ_JBAVFG010000175.1:0-20227 GCF_049588135.1 Kaistella sp.
AAATAAGAAGCAGAGTTTTTATCCACAATTTGTGCATTGCCTGCCGAAAAAATAACTTTTAAAGATTCTTGTTCAATTTTCTGAATGTTATTTTTTGAAATTACGAATATTCGTTCATTTTCACGACGAAGTTTGATGGCATTTTCTAAAGAATATTCGGCAATTTTTTCTGATTTAAAATTATAGATCAGCAATTTATTTCGATACAAGAAATAAATTCTTTTATCAAAAACCAAAAGATCGACAATATTGTCAAAATTCAGATTAAATGGAAAAGTATTGATAACGCGAGCATCTCTGAAATTATACTGAATCAGCCGTTTTGTACTATCATCTAACAACCAGGCTTGCTGCAAATCTTCAACGAAAGCTGCTTTTATAAACCCAAATTTTTGTCGAAAATTGACGCTTTGAATCTCATTGAGGTTTTGATCAAAAAACTTTAATTCCTGTCCGTTTTCAGAAAATGAAGGAATATTTAAAGGATTTTGCACCGATTGAATCTGAAAAGGTAAAGTCAACATCAACTTGGCTTTCTGATTTCCCAGAGAATCGTATTTGGTAAAACTAAAATCTTTGTTTTGATACAGGTAAATATTGCCATAATCATCTGCTAAAAGATCTTTGGCTGTGCTTAATCTCAAAGTATCAAACGGCAGCATTTTCTGCGCAGTTAGTGAGCAAAATAAGAATAAGCATAAAATCTCACCTATTTTCAGCATTTAATTATTTAATGGAAATTTCGTATATCTTAGACCATAACTTCCCAGTAATCAACATATTATCACCTTTGAAAGTGATTCCGTTTAATACATCATTGGTATCGTCTTTGGTATTAAGTTTTGCGATTTCAGTAAAATCTAATTTGCCAACAACTTCTCCATTTGCAGGATTTATTTTAAGAATAATTGGTTTTTGCCAAACATTGGCGTAGATGAATCCTTTGTGATATTCCAATTCATTAACTTGGTCATACGCTTCTGTATTTCCAGCGACAGAAATATAGCGAACCATTTTTGAAGGATCAGAAACGCTCAGAAAATAGATGTTTTTTGTTCCGTCAGAAGCGATTAAATTTTTGCCATCATAAGTTAAGCCCCAACCTTCGCCCATTACGTTTGGATAAGGGAATTCGCTCAATAACTTCAAAGAATATTTATCATACACAAATCCTTTTTTGTTTCTCCACGTTAACTGATAGATTTTATCACCAACAATCGCACAACCTTCAGAAAAAACATCTTCTGCTTGAGCTGTTTGCATAATTGGAGTGGTACTTCCCAGCGTATATTTTAATATTCTGGATTCACCGAATTGTCCATCAGATTCATAAATTGTATTTCCTTCTAGCTCAAACCCTTGTACAAAACTCTTGGGATCATGTGGATATTCTTTTACGATTTCGTAAGTTAATGCTGCTTCTTTCGTTTTTGCAAAAACATTAATAGTAGCATCTTGATTCAAAATCTCACCCCCTTTTTTCTTAATATTAAAAGTAACCTGATTATCACCTAAAGTAAAAAAAGCTGGATCAACAACCAATTTTGAAGTTTCTTTATCACCAAAACTAATCGAAATACTTTCAGCATTATCGGTAACTTCTTTTGGAAGCTTTAAGGAATCACCGAAATGGTAACCCTGACTTTCCATCGAAAGATTATAGTCATTTAAAGTATTGAGAATTTCTCTGTCTTTATTACAAGAAACAAGAAAAACTAAGGCAAAAACGATGGAAACAATTTTAATCTTCATTCAATAAATTTTTTCAAAAATACTGAATTTTACTAACAAATAATGCGCAAAGTTTTAAAATCAAAAATTCATGCAGCAAAATAATAATTATATTTGTTCCACCTATTTGTTTAAAAATGAAAAAAACACTCGCACTTCTAATCTTTACCTCTGCGCTTTTTTCTGCGCAGGAATTTACAAAACAAGATACACTGAAAGGTTCTAACACCAAATTCAGGAATTTCTGGGATGTGAAGAAATATGAAATTTCTGTAGAACCAAAGTTTGTAGATCAATCCGTTTCCGGCACGAACAAAATTACCTTTGAAATTTTAAAAGACGTTAAAAATCCAGTATTTCAAATTGATTTGCAGCAACCGATGAATTATAAAATAATCGATTCTGACACCCAATCCTATTCTTCAAAAAGAGAAGGTGATTTTATTTTTATCACGACCAAAAAAAATTATAAAAAAGGCGAAACGTATTCTTTTACGATTCAGTTTTTCGGAAATCCGATTATTGCCAAAAAAGCTCCTTGGGACGGCGGCTGGGTTTTCAAGAAAGATGATCAAGGAAACCCTTGGATGTCTGTGGCTCAGGAAGGAATCGGTGCTTCGGTTTGGTTGCCTTCGAAAGATTTATGGAGTGATGAACCAGATGATGGGATGATTATGAAAATCATTACTGCGAAAGATTTGGTAGGGGTAGGTAATGGAAGATTAATTGCTCAAAAAGCGGAAAAAGATAAAATCGTTTATACGTGGGAGGTTAAGAACCCAATCAATCTTTATTCTATCGTTCCTAATGTTGGGAAATATGTAAATTTTAAAGAAACTTATGCTGGAGAAAAAGGAAAACTTGATCTCGATTATTGGGTTTTGGATTATAATTTAGAGAAAGCAAAAAAACAGTTTCAACAAGTTAAACCAATGATGAAAGCGTTTGAACATTGGTTCGGACCTTATCCTTTCTATGAAGATTCTTATAAATTAATAGAAACGCCGTACCTCGGGATGGAACATCAAAGTGGTGTTGGCTACGGAAATAATTATGAAAACGGTTATTTAGGTCGCGATTTATCCAGAACCGGAGTGGGTTTAAATTGGGATTTTATTATCGTCCATGAAAGCGGGCACGAATGGTTTGCCAATAATATTACCGCAAAAGACAAAGCAGACATGTGGATTCATGAAAGTTTTACCAACTATTCTGAAACCTTGTTTGTGGAGGATTTTATGGGCAAAACAGCGGCTGAAAAATATGTAGTGGGAATTCGAGGAAACATTAGAAACGATGAGCCGATTATCGGTCATTACGGCGTAGCAAAATCAGGAAGCAGCGATATGTATTATAAAGGTGCAAATATGATTCATACAATTCGGCAAGTCATTAATAACGATGAAAAATTCCGAGAAATACTGCGTGGTTTAAATAAAGATTTCTACCATCAAACAGTGACTACAAAACAAGTTGAAGATTATATTTCTAAAAAATCCGGTATTAATTTTTCTACCGTTTTTGATCAATATCTAAGAACGACTAAAATCCCGATTTTAGAATATTCGCAAGCAGGAAATATGCTGAAATACCGATATACTAATATTGTAAAGGATTTAAAATTACCGATTAGAATTAATGGCAACCAAGAAATTAATCCAACTGAAAATTGGCAAACAGTGAAATTAGCATCTTCAGATCCAGTGAAATTTGATGAGAATTACTATATCTTTTATTCTCAACAGAAATAAAATTGAGAAAAAACTTTAACATTTTAACTCTACAAAAAATGCCGCTTCTTTTGGAAACGGCATTTTTTTATCCTTTGATAAAATAAAGAAAACCTAAGAATTCTTCATGGTAATTCTGAAAGTAGTTCCCACTCCCACTTCAGTTTGTGCAACTTTGATGTCACCTCGATGGTATTCTTTGATCACTCTTTTTGCTAAAGATAAACCAAGTCCCCATCCTCGTTTTTTAGTAGAATAACCTGCTTTGAAAGCATTTCTCGCTTGCGTTCTCGTCATTCCAGAACCGGAATCTTTGATATCAATAACAATATTTCTATTTCTTTCGAAGAGTTCGATTTCGAGTCTGCCCTCACCTCTCATTGCATCGACTGCATTTTTTACAATATTTTCGATCACCCAACTTAAGAGAATTCTGCTGTGGGGAATCAATATTTGTTCTTTCGGTAAAATTAGCATGAAACTCACTTTCCTTGAAATTCGTGATTTCAAATAATCATAATTTTGCTGGATCGTTTCATTAATATTCAAATCATTCAATTCTGGAACTGAACCTATTTTAGAAAATCTTTCAGAAATTGTTTTGAGTCGATTGATATCATTTTCTATTTCTTTGACGCCTTCGCTATTTTCATTTTCTAAACGCAGAATTTCAATCCAACCAATCATCGACGACAAAGGAGTTCCGATTTGATGCGCAGTCTCTTTGGCTAAACCAGCCCATACATAACCCTCATCAGTTCTTTTAATGGTGCGAAGAAACCAAAATGAGAAAATAAAATATCCCAAAATAAACAACCCTAAAATGTACGGGAAAAACCGCAAATTATTTAATAACTCCGAGTTATCATAAAATACATATTGGGTCTCCGTTTTTGAAATTTCAACCTTAAAAGGTTTATATAAACTTCCCATATTTGAAACTTTTCGCTTCAATCGAATTGAATCTTTAATGATTTCTTCAGGAATATTCCGATAAAAACCTTCTTCGATAATTGGGGTTTTATTTTCATCAGTAATAATGGTGGGCAATTTATCATTCTCTGTGAAAATCGCAAATAATAATGCTTGAGTATCAGAATCTATATTTTGATTAGACTGCTGAATCTTCATTGCATCTGCAAAAACTTTAATTCGATCAGTTTCTCTTTTTCGAAGTTCATTAATAAGCATCACCGAAGCAACCACCACTCCTGCAACCGCAGTAGTGAGTACAATATAAATAATCCAATTATTAAGTTTTGAAAAAATTCCTCTTTTCTTCATCGCACGAAAATACAACTATTTTAAAACGTTCAGCACTTGAAATAAAGCTTCACTCACGTTACCACCTTGATAATTATTAATAATAATGGCGAAAACATATTTTTTTCCATCTTTAGAAGTATGATAACCTGCGAATGATTTGGTGTCTTTCATGGTTCCACTTTTCAATTTCATGCCATTTGCTTGCGTCGGGAAACCATCGAAAAACTCTTTAAACCAAGGTTGTTTTTTGCTGTAAAGCAATGATTGTACTTCTGCTTTTGCGGAAACGTAGTTTTGCGGAGAAAGCCCACTTCCATCTGCAAAGTTGATCATTGCAGGATTAATTCCTTTCGATTTCCAAAAACTTTTTAAGTAAGAAATTCCTGCATCAAAACTTCCTTCATTTTTCTTTTCTTTTCCTAAAGTTTTAATTAAAGTTTCTCCATAAAAATTGATGCTTTTCCGCATAAACCAAAAAATAATTTTATCTAAAGTTGGCGATTTATATTCGAACAAAAGATTACTTTTCGAAGCGAAAGATATTTTCTCACCATCAATTTTTTGCTGCGATGTAGAAGTAACCTTTCCATTGAATTCAATTCCTGATTCTTTCAACCAATTTTTTATTTCTTGTCCTAAAGTTAATGGCGGATTGGGTGTTGCACTAGAAACGGTAATTGCTTTAGAAGGCAATGTTCCATTAATATAAGCCACATCAGAATGCGGCGCGGTAAAAACTAAACTTTGATCAGAATTTCCACCAATTTTAATATCATTTACCCAGCTAACATTCGGCAAATCGACATTTAATTTCTTGATTTCACCACCGATCATCTGCATATCAAACTGATTTTCTCGCCAGTTCACTCCCCAAACTCCTGCACCGTAATAATTCCCCATATCATTCCATGGCCAACCACCAGGAGTCGTTAAAAAATCAAAATAGGAATCATCAATAATCAAATCACCAGATATTTTAGAAATGCCTTTTTCCTTTAAAGATTGAATTAATTTCCGTTTGAAATTTTCGGGTTGAAAACCATCATATCTCCAACTGCCCAAGGTAGGATCACCGGTAGAAGTTATCAATAAATCCCCTGCTAAATTCCCTTTTGAAAGCGTTCCGGAATAATAAGCGGTAGTTACATATTGAAAATCTTTACCTAAGGTTTCTAAAGCAGCAGCGGCGGTAAATATTTTTTGAGTTGAGGCGGTAGAAAGTCCTACATTTCCATTGTTTTCATAAATAAAATTTCCATCTTCATCAGCAACATACATTGAAATAATTGAGGAATAAGCGGGTGCAGAACTCAATAATTTTTTGGTCGCAGCATCTAAATTCTGTGCAATATTCTGTGGAAAATATAGTTGGGAAATCAATAGAACAAAAGGGATCAGCTTCTTCATTTTCACTTTTTTGGTGTTCAAATATAAAGAATTAATATTTTTAAAAAGTTAAATAAATTAACAATATAATCTTCTATTCATAAACAATACATAATGACTATCGATTTTACTTGCATTTTTCACATTAAAAACGTAAACTTTGTACTGTAAATTTAAATTTTAGAATAATGGCATCAATCATCACAGGCTTATTTGAAAGCCAAAGTCAGTCTCACCAAATTGGTCAAGACTTAGAGAACGCAGGTATTCAAAACCAAGATTACATCATCTACTTGCGTGACGAGAAAGCTCATAAAGAAATAAAAACCTCTATTTGGAAATATTTTTTTAAAGACAAAACCGAACCAGTAGATGATAGTTTGGCAGTAAGTGTAAAAGTAAAAGATCCTGAACAAATCGAAAAGATAAAAGAAGTCTTTTCAAAAAATAATTGCATTCATCAAAATTATTTTGAGAATATCAAATTTCGAGATGCAAAATCTTTAGATTTTCTGAAAAAAATAATCGAATTACATGCGAAAAGAGAGATTTATAATTCGCCAGATATTAATTACCGAGGGCAATCCGCAGGAATAAACGCTGAAGTCAATTTTGGAAATCCAGACACACAATCATAATTCGATTCAGAAGCTATTTTGCGCATTTATTTTTATCGCAAATTTAATAGTATATCATACAAAGATCTCTTCCAAATCTGAAGGGATCTTCGTTTTGTACTTAGAAAAAACTTTATTAATAATTATTTCACAAATTAAACTTCATCCAAAAAGTCAATTTATTTTTTCACTTTAAACCGTGACCCAAAATCAAGACCTAACCAAGTCCAACTTTGCATCGATGCTGGTTCTTGTACTTTTTTAAGAAATTTCATTCCATCTGTTGCAAACATTTGGGAATGTCCAAATTGCATCGAGAAAACATTGGCGACTTTGTAAGTAAAAACGACATCGCCTTCTGTTCCTAAATATTGCGGGTATTCTTTATTTTCGGTGAGATCAAAACCTAATTTTGCATTGCTGGCAAAACCATGGAGACTAAAAGCTAAGGCAGCTTTGGGACTCAGCTTGAAGTTAGATTTAAGGTAAAAATCTTTCAAACCCACACTGTTGAAATGATTTCCTACAAAAAAATAATCCATGAAACCATTAAATTTATGGTTCGTTCCATATAATGGGCTAAAAGAATTGTTTATAGAAACCTCTGCATTATAATTGGTACCAGAAAGCCATTCGGTTCCCAAAATAAAATTGATATTTTGATTCAAAATAAAATCTATATTCGCGGAAAACTGATAGGCATTTTTACTTTGGGCTAATGTATTTTTACCAGTTTGCCAATAAGCAGAACCAAAGAATCCTAGATTTTCATTATATTTTTTAGCATTTATACCTACAGTTAACATATCGTAATGCGAACCATTGAGATTCTGCACCACATTATTAAGACCAATCAAAGATAGGCTGGCTTTGGGCGATAAATATTGATAATGTACAATTTGCATCGACTTCGTTCTTTCTCCAGCATCTAAAATATTGTAAAACTCTCTATCCGCTAAATCATTCGCATCGTTATCATCATTGTTATAGGTTACTACCGTTTCTAGTTTTGATTGAGGGCTAAATCGGAAAATTCCTTTGGCACCGTCAAAACTCCTACCCTGCATTTGCCAGTCTAAAGCACCAAGTAAACGTTCGTCATCGTAGGAAAGAATTTGCCGACCGACCTTAATGCCGATTTTGTTATTAAAATGATATTTCGCCCAAGCCTCATTCACATTCAAACTGCCGCTGCGTTGGTTGATAGAAGAAACCTCGCCCCAAATTCTAGCGTCTTGTAAAGACATAAACAACTCCAGATTCTGCCAATAATAATCTACTCCAAGTCGAGCTCTTGAAAATACGTTGGTTTCAGGTTTCTGTTTTGCGGGAATTAATGTTTTATATCCGTTATCCAATTCTGCACGGGTTCTAAAATCCAGATTTATTTTCAAACTATCGACCTGAGCTTTGGTTTCAACGCTAAAAAGAAACAAGGCAAAAAGGAGAAGGACTTGTTTTTTCATGATAACGATATTTTAAGGTTGGATATTGCTCAATCAAGACTAAAAAGTCTTGTTTTAACTTATGCGAAATTAATTATAAAGCGGGGAAATATTGATCATTTAAGTTCGGGAAAATTAAATACCTGCGAAAAATCACCTTCATCGTCTGAAGTGCCATAAAGCATATTTTAAAACATCATGAAAGTCTCAGATAAATCGCGACTTCTGATTCCTGTATTGCAAAAAAGCGGGCAAAACCCGCTTTTAATTTAAAAAAGAATATACTTTTTCATCCAATTAATTGATGAACAATCATTACGGATTCGTAGAAAAAATAGAACCGTTGGCAATTAAAGCTCTTCGTTTCATTTTCAAGATATCGCGAACCCATTCTGCAAAATCTTCTGGTTGCAAAACTGTCTCGGGATTTCCGTCTGTTAATCCGCCCTGAATCGACATATCAGATGCAATCGTACTCGGCGTTAAAGTAATCACCCGAATGTTTTGTTTTCTCCATTCTGCCATCATCGATTGCGACAAAGAAATCACCGCAGCTTTTGAAGCAGCATAAGCCGACATATTCGGTCCACCTTTCAATCCGGCTGTTGATGCTACGTTGACGATATCTCCCGCTCCTTTTTCTTTCAAGAATGGATATACTGCTTTTGCTGCATAATAAACGCCAAAAAGGTTGGTTTTAATCACTTGTTCCCAGGTTTCAGAAGGCATTTCCTCGACACTTCCGAAGTTACCAATTCCTGCATTATTGATAAGAATATCTACTCCACCTAAATCTTTCGCTAAACTCGCAATGCCCGATTGAACCTCGGTTTCCTCATCCATACTGAATATTGAATAAAAAGCCTGAACACCTAAATTTTTCAATTCTTCAACTGTCGTTTTTAGATTTTCTTCATTTCGTCCGGTGATGCCAATATTCACTCCTTCTTTCGCTAATATCAAAGCCACGGCTTTCCCGAGACCTCTTCCACCACCAGTAATGATGGCGTTTTTTTCTTTTAAATTCATTTTAGTTATTTTTTACCGCACAAATTTACGGAATAGAATATCGTTTGTTTTCTATTCTTGATTCATTTTCTTTATCCTTACGATCAACATCACCTTGATTTCTTAACACAAAGATTTTTTTACCTATTCCACAATTTTCCGAAAAATAGGGATTGCTCCAGAGGAGCAATTGCAGTGTAGAAAAAAAGTTGCGCAACAATAGGGCATTCTGAAGGAACGTTATCTTTTGTTTTATGTTTATCTATTTTTAAATGGGGTTTTATCAGTCGCTCCTCTGGAGCTTAATTGCATCATTTGAAATTTTCCTACCAATAGTTCGTTACTCTGCGACTTTTCACCTCATTTTAAATGATGGTTTTTCATTCATTTCGGAATGTTTAAATTCCATCAAAATTAATTCCGCCGCCCTTACTTCAACAAACTCAGCATAAAAAAGAGAGTGATTTTGATGGAATTTTCAAAGAATTTTTCCATCCTTTTTTATGCTGAGTTTGTCGAAGTAAGAGTTGGGGAAAAGAAAAATTCTTTGAAAATTTGGTTTTTGAATAATTTTTAAATCGCTCTATAAAGTTTTTACCCAAAAACTGTAGTGTTGCATTTATGACTTGAATCCGACTTTCACTTAATTCTTAATGACATTTAGTTTTAATGAACTGATATAATAATCTTACAGCAACGCCAGTACCCCCACTTTGTCGGTATCCTTTTGCGTCATTTACGAACGATGCTCCTGCGATATCCAAATGAATCCATGGATAATCAGTGAAATGTTCCAGGAATTTTCCGGCGGTTGTCGCCCCACCAATGGGTCCTCCGATATTTTTTAAATCTGCAATTTCAGATTTTAGCAAATCTTCAAATTCTGCCCAGAATGGTAATTGGATCAGTCTTTCATAAGTTTCTTCTCCGGATACTTTCAATCGTTCCATGAAATCTTGGTTATTCCCAGCCATTGCAATTCCGAATGAACCTGTGATTGCAACCGAAGCGCCTGTTAATGTTGCCATATCGACCACCAATTCAGGATTGAAACGTTTTGCGTAGGTTAGCGCATCGGCCAAAACCAAACGTCCTTCGGCATCGGTATTTTGTACTTCTACCGTGGTTCCATCCATCATTGTAATGATATCATCGACCACCAAAGCATTAGAAGAAATTTTATTGTCGGTTGCGGGAACTAAACCGATAATATGATAGGGCAAATTATTGGCTGCGGCTGCAGAAATAATTCCTAATACTGCGGCACCACCTGCCATATCAGATTTCATGGAAGTCATATTTCCGCCCACTTTTATCGAATAACCACCAGTATCGAAAGTCACTCCTTTTCCTACTAAAACCAAAGGTTTCTGATTTATTGCATTCTCTGGTTGATAATGAAAAACGTTAAAGGTTGGCGGCACAGAAGATCCCCGATTCACCGCAAGAAGTCCTCCCATTCCTAATTTTTCTATTTCTGCTTTTTCAAGTATTTCTGTTTTAAAACCAAATTTTTCGCCTGCTTCTACAGCGTATTCGGCGAATCTCAACGCATCCATAAATTGAGGCGGTTCATTCACCATGGTTTTGGTTAATGATACTGCTTCAGCGATTTTTTGTAATTCGGTAAGCAACTTTTCATCAATAAAGCCCGAAGAGCAGGAAGTCTTAATTGGAGATCCTGATTTATCTTTTTGGTATTTGGTGAAACGGTAACTGCTTAAAAGTAAACCTTCTAAAAAAGCAAATCGCTGAAGTTCCGTCAAATCCTGCACCTCATCAATATTCACCTCTTTGCTATTCTCATTTTTCAAAGCCTGAAAAACTGAAGCGCCTGCAAGTCTTAGACTTTCAAGATCAGTTTTTGGAAGCGTAACGATGAATTTTTGAACATCGCCATTCATGATGATTACTTTGTTGATCTTTTTTTCAAAGGCTTCTTTAATCGATTCACCAATCGTTTTTGGATATTGATTTAATACCTCATCAGTTTGGTTGGTAAGCAATTCTAACTGATTGCCTTTCTCATTACCGTTTTGAGAGTACGATATTAACTCCGCATTTAAATAATTATCTGTCATTTCTAATTCTTTATTTTATATTTTAAAAGATGCTACAATGCATCATGATATTCCCTACTCCATGAAAATGAGTTGCATTAATTTGGATCATATTTACCCACCTAACAACTGCCCGAGTTGTCGAACAATATCTCTCGGATGTGCGCCTTGCTGTAAAGAATCTGCTGCAATTTTAAAAGCTAAGATCTCAAGTCCCAATTCTTTTCCTTTTTGTTCAATTATTTTGATAAGTTCATTCCTATCGATCTGGTAGCCTAACATCATGAAAGAAGAAAGCATTTTCCCAGCGATTTCGGTATCGGTTTCACCAAAGGCTTTTTCGGCGATGAGGGGTAAAAGAAATTCCCCTTCTACAAAAACCTCATCTCCATCCGGGAAATCCTGAACAAACTGCGGGAAATTAAATCTTGTTTTTGCGCTTAAAAGAATAAAATCTTCGATGAGATTCAGTTCTTCATCCGAAAGATGACTGAATGCATCGTCGTCATCGTCATCCTCCTCTTCTTCGTCGTAAAGATCATCTTCGTCAAAATCGTCTTCTTCGGAAAATAGATTATCCTCGTCCTCATATTCGTCTACATAATCATCTTTTATAAGATCGACATTGGGCGTTGGCTGAATTTTCTTCATTTCCTGCTGGACCAATTTATAAAATTCATCGAAACGGAATTCATATATCTCATCGAGTTCTTTGAGTTCTTCTTCAACTTCTTCTAAAAATTCAGCGTCTTCTTCAAAAATTTCCTCTTCAGTGGCGACGTCACGTAGCCAGATTTTATCCCGTTGCAGCATGCTGAAAACACGATAAACTACTGCTTCCGCTTGTTGGCGGTCATCATCTTCGATGAGGATATCAAAAGCAGAAAGGTTTTCGAGGTAGAAGTTTTTGTCGATCATTATGGTAAGATTTGTTGATTAAAATTGAAAAGGCAAATTTAGGTAAACCCCGTAAAATAGTAAACTCCTAAATTGTTTTATCATTTTCAATCCTTGCGTTAAACATTATCAAACACAAGAATCAGCAAAAGGGACTAAAAACTGCATTAAATATTAAAAGAGACAAAAGCAATTCGTTTATTAAATAAATACAATTGTTTGAATATCAATTTATTAAAATTGTTCTCGAACTTTTATAGTTCTGAATTGGATCTAGGATTTATTGAAAAATAGTACAACTTTAATCCATTTCACCCACATGAATAACCTAATCAAATCTATAATGCCAATTTAATATTATTATAAAATCGAAATGTTTTTTTTTAATCTTTCGAAAAGCCGACATTATTTTATTTACAGATTCATTGGAACTTCCATCAATAGAACCCGTGCGTCATCATTTGCTGTTACGGTAAACCTGTCGGTGTTCCAAATTCCCATCCCATCTCTTCTCGACAGTTTTTCTCCGTTAATTTCGACTTCCCCTTCCAGAATAAATACATAAACGCCATTACCCGATTTTTGGATCTGGTATTCATCTGAGTTTCCTTTGGTAAATTTTCCGATATGAAACCAGGCATCTTGATAAATCCAAACTCCACCATCATCTTTATTTGGAGAAAGCACCTGATAAAATTTATTTTCTTTGGCTATATCTGCCAGAGAAATCTGATCGTAACGAGGAGTGCCCCCTTGTTTATTAGGGATCACCCAGATTTGTAAAAATTTAACCGGTCGGTCGGGATTGTTGTTGTATTCGGAATGCATCACTCCAGTTCCTGCACTCATTACCTGAATATCACCTTCTCTGATAATGGTTTCATTTCCCATATTGTCTTTATGCTTCAAATCGCCTTCCAATGGAATCGAAATAATCTCCATATTCTGATGCGGATGAGTTCCAAAACCTCGATTTTCGGAAACTTGGTCATCATTTAATACTCTCAGCACCCCAAAATTCATTCGTTCGGGGTTATAATAATTTGCGAAACTGAAGGTGTGGTAGGAATTTAACCAACCATGATCGGCATGTCCTCTTGTTTCTGCTCTATGAATTACCGTGTTCATCACATTTCTGTTTTTATTTGGTCAATGATTAAATCCTATTCGATGTATGAATGGATTCGAAGCGACATTTTTGAATCTATTATTTTTGCGCTACTCATTTCAGGTGCAAAACCCGCACCAACAGCGCTTGCTGGAAGTATATTCTTAATGTTTTTTTACAATCCATATTCTTTTGTCAAAAGTGTAATATAAATTTAAGCAGATGAAAGAAAATAGATGAAAGATTAAAGACTTACAATCAATCGTCTAAATCCTTAAAATACATTGTTAAATATTTGCTAGTACTTACTTCAATAGATTCAGCGGAAAAATTCTTTGAAAACTTCATCAGAATCACTCCCCTTTTCATGCTGAACTTGTCGAAGTAAAGGTGTGGAAAATTAATTTTAATGAAATTAAAACATTCTATTAATAATGGTGCTGATTCATTTAAAACTTTGTGCATAATTATTCCTATCTATTTGGGCGCAAACTGAATGTCCTATTATAGACAGTAAGGATCTTTCATTACTTTAACCAATCTTTTTCTGTTCAATCTTTTCTATGAAAATAACTCCTAAGTCGAGATGGTTTTACTTTTAATCGAAGTTTTTTTTATTCTTTCACTTTTTGTCTTGACATAAAAAGTAACAATCCTGACAGCTATCGGGACAAGACCTGAATCTTTTTACCTCAGTCCTTTTCATATTTTTAATGGAATCAGCGAAACTCGTTCGTCGTTTGACTAAAAAATTGAAATTTCTCCCAAGAAATTGACTCCCTTTAGCGTATGCCTTTATTTGTTTGTGTTTCGTTGCATCGGTGATTTTGAAACTGATCCTAAAAACATTAGAGAATATCACAACTGATTAAATTCGGGACAAATTTAAGCACAAAAAAAGCGACTTTTAAAAAAGTCGCTTCAATTATTCAGGTAAAATCTTACCAGTTAGAACCGCCACGGCTTCCTCCACCGTATCCGCTTCCACCACCACGATTTCCACCTCCGTAACCACCACCGCCTGAACGGTTGTTGTCAAAGCTTCTTCTTGGTTTGTCTTCTCTTGGCTTAGCTTCAGAAATGTTAAGTTCTTTACCATCCAATTCTTTTCCGTTTAGAGCTTCGATAGCATTCTTGCCATCTTCGTCGCTCATTTCTACGAAACCGAAACCTCTTGATCTACCGGTTTCTCTATCAGTGATAATTTTGGCAGACGATACGTCACCAAATTCTGAAAATAAATCTTGCAACGACTGTTCTTGAGTTGCATAGTTAATGTTTGAAACAAAAATGTTCATCTTAAAAAAAAATTAATTATTAATACTGTTGAAATTATAAATGAAATTCAATAATGCGATGAACAATGATTGACTTCGGATATAAAAACGAGTGCAAGTTACAATTATAATTCAAACCTGCAACTTTTTTATAAAAGATTTCAAGGTATTTCATTTCCAGTTTTCGCTTCCATGAGTTTAAACCAATCTTGATTTTCCAAATTAATACGTAAGCTTTCTTTAAATTTCACAATGTTTTCCCAGCGAGAAGTGCCTATAACAGGAAGGATTTTGGCAGGATGTTTTAAAATGAATGCAAGCAGTATTTGATTTTCTTCGGCGGAATATTTTCGGCAGAGATCAGCAAGCACTTTTTTTATCCTTTCATTCTCCTCAGATTTTCCTGTAAAATAATTCCCCATCACAGACCAAGCCATTGGCTGGAGTTTTTTGAGCATCATTTGATCCAAAGTTCCATCGATAAAGGAATTGGTCTGATTCAAAGAAATTTCTATTTGGTTGGTAATAATAGGAAAAGCATCATTAACCAAGTTGAACTGCGAAGGCGAAAAATTAGACACACCGAAATGACGAACTTTCTTCTGTTCTCGCAAAATCGCAAAACTTTCGCCTATTTCAGTAGGGTTCATTAATGGTGATGGCCGATGAAGAAGCAACAGATCCAAATAATCGGTTTTTAAATTTGCTAAACTCTGATCGACCGATTTTAAAATATGTTCCTTGGAATAATTATAGGACTTCACTCTAAAATTTCGGTTTTCACAAGGCATTTCAATACCGCATTTTGAAATAAACTGTACGTCTTCCCTCTTCAAATTCATTTCTGAAAAAGCATCACCGAAAAGTTTTTCAGTCGTATAGTCCCCATAAATATCTGCATGATCGAAAGTATAGAGCTTTTCATTAAGAGAAACTTCAATGAGTTTCTGCACTTCTTTTACGGAATGATTGGCACCCCAAATCCCCCATCGCATGGTTCCTATAATAATTGGTGAAAACTGCATGTTTTAATAAATTTTATTCAAAAGTAAATATTTAAAGTTAAATTTTTAACGTTTAAAAATTCTTATTTTTAACATAATATTTTTAAATTTGAAAATAAATTATTCTTATGAAAAAACTTTCTTTATTATTTTTAACCTTATTTTCAGGTTTTATTTTCGCTCAATTCGTAAGTCCCGGAACCGGAATTACTTATAATCTAGCATCGCTTTCTACGGCGGCACCTTCGGTTTTGGTTAAAACTGGCAACGAATATCAAATGACTGCAAATGTTACGATTACTAATGGAGATACTCTTATAATGAATGAAGATGCCACGCTTAAAATTGATGCGGGAATTCAGCTTACCATTGCAGGAGTTTATGACACGAATGCGGCAAACATTCTAATTACGGCAACAAATCCGGCAGCAATTTTCAAAGGAATTAGATTTGAAGAAGGTTCTGAAGCTACTTTCAGAAATACAACTTTAGAATATGGCGGTGGAATTCAAGTATTAACCGAAACTTTTTTAATGGATAATTGTACGGTACGATATTTTAAAGCAGGCTTAGTAACCGGTGCTGCCGTTAATTTTTCGAGAGGAAATCCTGTGGTGAAAAATTCGAAATTTATTGAAAATGATTTACCTGCAGTTGCTTCTGGTGCAAACCTATCAGTAGCTTTGGAATTCAGCAATAATTATCTTTTGGGAAACACAAAACTGAACTCCAACCGTCCGCAAATCAATATGGGACCAAGTGGGACAGGAACAACAAAAGTATTGAACAATACCATCATTGGTGACAGATCATTAACCAAAGTTGGAGGAATTTCGGTTTCCTCGCTTTTGGGGATTGAAAATCATGTTCAAATTGAAGGAAATACCGTAACCGACAACCGTTACGGAATTACTGTTGCAGGCAATGCTTCTTTTGGATCCATTTCCAACAATATTTTAACGAATAATAACTCTGAGAACATTCCTGCCAATGGTGGAAGTGGGATTTCTATCAACGGAACTGGCGCACTTGGCGTAGGAATTAAAATTGAAAAAAATCAAATTCGTGGACATCTCTGGGGAATTACCATTATCGGAACAATGAGTGCCGATTTAGGTGGTGGAAATTTGGGAAGTGTTGGTCAAAATATTTTTAAAGATAATGGAAATGACGGACAGTTGTATGCGCTTTTTAACAATACGTCAAACGCAGTAAGTGCCACAAATAATTGCTGGAGAGAAGGTGAACTTTCTGATGATGCAATGGTAGAAGCAGTTATTTCTCACCAAGTTGATGATGCTGCTTTGGGATTGGTTAATTTCAAACCATACTTGTGTGCCCTTGCAATGTCAGCTGTAGAAACTAAAATTTCACACGCCAGCATTTATCCAAATCCAAGCAACGGAACTTTCAATTTTGACACAGAAAATCCAGGAAACATTATTGTTTCTGATCTTGCTGGAAGAATTATTTATTCTGGAATTGTAGCGAAAGGAAAAAATACGATTTCGGTAAAAGCAAAATCGGGAGTTTATATTTTAACCCATCAATCGGAAGGAAAAAAACATTCTACCAAATTAATTATAAAATAACAGGATTATTCATTAAACTCATTCTACACCATCGTAGAGTGAGTTTTTTATTTAAAAACAAAACATTATAATTTGCTAAGTTTGCGACCCGGCTTGAGCGGAAATCCTTTTTGTGAAGCAAAGCGGAACAAAAAGATTGGGAGCGGAAGATGGAAATTGTCGCCCTAAAAAAGAATATAACATTTATTTACAAACTTTTGTAACCTTTCGATACTTGTGATCGTATAATATAATGCAGTCCTAAAGTGGACCTTATTTTATATGAGACAATTAAAAATTACCAAACAGGTTACCAACAGAGAAACCGCCTCTCTCGACAAGTATTTGCAAGAGATTGGAAAAGTTGATTTGATTACCGCCGACGAAGAAGTAGAATTGGCACAAAAAATCCGAGCCGGAGACCGAGTGGCGTTGGAAAAATTAATTAAAGCCAACCTCCGTTTTGTGGTATCTGTTTCTAAACAATACCAAAATCAGGGACTTTCTTTGCCCGATTTGATTAATGAAGGGAATTTAGGTTTGATGAAAGCTGCGAAAAGATATGATGAAACCAGAGGTTTTAAATTTATTTCTTACGCAGTTTGGTGGATTCGTCAGTCGATTCTACAGGCGTTGGCAGAACAGTCGAGAATTGTAAGATTGCCGTTGAACAAAATTGGTTCGATCAATAAAATCAACAAAGCTTACGCCCATTTGGAGCAGGAAAACGAAAGACCTCCTTCCCCAGAAGAATTAGCGGAAGTTTTGGATATGAGCGAAGACGACATTAAAGAATCAATGAAAAACTCCGGAAGACACTTGTCGATGGATGCGCCGTTGGTTGAAGGTGAAGATTCCAATTTATACGACGTTTTGCGTTCTGGTGAATCGCCAAGTCCAGATAAAGATTTGATGTTAGAATCTCTTCAGATTGAAATCGAAAGAGCATTGCAAACTTTGACTCCACGTGAGGCTGATTTGGTTCGTTTGTATTTTGGATTGAACGGAAAACATCCAATGACTTTAGAAGAAATCGGAGAAACTTTCGATCTTACAAGAGAAAGAGTTCGTCAGATTAAAGAAAAAGCGATTAAACGCTTGAAACACAATACCAGAAGTAAGATTTTGAAATCTTATTTGGGAAAATAAAAATGTCACGAATGCACGAATATTTTAATTCTTGCATTTATGATTAAAAATCAAAAGGAACTCCAATCGAGTTCCTTTTTTTTTATGAAGGTACAAAATTCTTCCGTGCCAATTCTTTTCGCACTCTGCTCAAGCTTTCGGGCGTAATTCCCAGATAACTCGCAACCATCCATTGTGGAACGCGCAGCAAAATATCGGGATACATTTTAATGAAATTCATATAACGTTCTTCCGCAGTATCAGACAAAAGTGAGTTCACCCGGTTTTGTAAATTCCGAATGTGTTTCTGCAAAAGCATATCGTTATTTTCGATGGAATTGGGGAAAGTATGATTCAGATCTTTAAAAAAATCGCTTTTCAATAATAAGATTTCAGACTCTTCCACCGCTTCAATATAATAATTTGATTTTTCGTTGAAATAAAGAGAACTTCGATCGGAAATTAGCCATTTTTCGGGAGCAAATTGTATGATATGTTCTTTCCCGTTTTTGTCGATGGAATACATTCTGAGCAAACCTTTTTCCACAAAATAAGTTTCGTTGCATACTTCTCCTGCTTGCAAAAGAAATTCATTTTTCGCAACTTTTTTACTCACATAAGAATTGCTGCATTTCGCAACTTCTTCTTTCGGAATTTCTAAAATTTCCGATAAATAGGTTTGAATATTTTCCATTAAAGACTTCAATAATTAAATCAAAGATACAGAAATACTTTGATGCGAAGCGTTGTTTACGGCTTTTCCGTTTTCCAAAACGATGAGTTGAGGGCTTTGATGAATCACTTCAAAATCATCTGCGATTTTGTTCGATAAATTTCGATGTGCAATTAAATCCAAAAAATAATACGAAACATTTTTTTCGAAATTTTTCACTTCTTTTTCGAAATTTTTCAACACGGTTTTGCTGATGAAACATCTTGTAGAATGCTTGAAGATTACCACTTTATTTTCAAAAGATTCTTTCACGGCTTCATTCAAATCTTCTTCTGAATTGATGTTTTTCCAAAATGTTTCCGAAGATTTTTCTTCTTCAGAACTTCCAAATATTTTATTTAAAAAACTCATTTTTTTATTGCTTTAATTGATTGAGAATTATTTTTCTTAAACTCAATTTTTAATAATCAAAAATACCATTTTCTTTCGAAATAATTTTCTCGCTTTTTTCGTGGATTTTACTTTACCAACCTTTCTCTTTTTTCAGAAATTGACGATTTGTCCGATTAATGATTTTGGTTACAATTTTGTTTTTCTGTTTCGTAAATTTACCCCAATTTAGATTGTTTCAATCAATTTTAATAAAAATTATCTTATGAAAAAAGCCTTGATTATAGTCGATGTTCAAAACGATTTTTGCGATGGCGGCGCACTTGCCGTTCCTAATGCAAACGAAATCATCCCTTACATTAACCTTTTGATGGAAGAAAACCAATACGATCAAATTGTGTTAACCCAAGATTGGCATCCGGTAAATCATAAAAGTTTCGCTTCCAACAACGGAAAAAAAGTAGGCGACACTATTATTCTGAATGGGATTCCTCAATTTATGTGGCCAGACCATTGTGTGCAAGGAACTTTCGGGGCAGAATTTCATAAAGATTTAAATCGTGAAAAAGTAACGCACATTATTCAAAAAGGAACCAATACAGAGTTTGACAGCTACAGCGGTTTTCAGGATAATAACCATTTCGTAAAAACAGGACTTGATGATTTCTTGAAATATCATGATATTCAACTTCTTGAAATTGTAGGTTTGGCTTTGGATTATTGCGTGAAATTCACTTGTTTAGATGCGGCGAAATTGGGTTATGTAACCTGTTTGCATTTCAACGGAACCCGCGCTGTAAACGTGAAACCTGATAATGGCAAAGATGCAATTTATGAAATGTTGCAAAACACGGTAACTATTTTAGGATAATTTTTTTCTATTGAAAAATTCACAACTCTGCAATTATTGTGGAGTTTTTTTGTGAATTTTAATAT
>NZ_JBAVFG010000176.1:0-11728 GCF_049588135.1 Kaistella sp.
CAATAAACTTTTGAATTATAAAGTAAGTTCTCTGAATCAATTGGAAACTTTACTCAACAGAAATGGTTATAAGCTATGCAAAAACACAAATGATGAAAAAACTTTTAACATTCTAAAAAACGGAGTAAAACAGAAAACCATTTACGGAAATGAAATTGTTTTTGATAATGGTAAAAATGACAACAGGAGAAATCAAATTAAAGCCATTTTGAGCAAATACAAAGAAATTTACTCGAATAAAGTTTTCAAAGTGGAAGACAAAAGACGACAGGATTCGATGCTTCCAGAAAGAAAACAAAACGAGGATGGGAAACCCAAAATTGAATTTGAGAGTGAGCTTCAGAAAAAGCTTCGAGATGTTTTCGGAATTGATATGGTTTTTCATAGCAAAGAGGATAAAAATCCATTCGGATATACGGTGATCGACCACAAAACCCCAAAAGTATATAAAGGAAGTGATATTGTGAAGATGAATGAAATGTTTGATTTCACTCCGAACAAAATAGACAAAAAGCTTTTTGAAATCTTGAAAGATTACAATATTCAAAATCAGGAATCGAAAAAAATAGTGTTGGAATTTATTTCCAAAAACAATCCAAAAATTGAAATCAAAGATTTTATGCTTTTCGAAAATCGAAAAAAGAAAGACTTGGAAACGTATAGAAAAGTTCAGTTTGAAGTCAAAGATTTTATCAAAAATTCAAATCAAAATAATGATAAGAATATTTCAATAACCAAAGGCGAAGACGAAAAAATACATGCTATTCATACACGATACCATTATATCGGAGAACTTCAAGCATTAATTGGAGAGAAGGAATTTCAAAAATTTATGAATCCGATTCAAGCAAATGAAATCAGAGTACAAAGTAAAGAAAAAACAGAAATAAATAAAGCCATTGATGAAATGTTATTTGAATTCATGAAAAGTTCAACTGCAGCAAAAGACCCTGCCGAGAATGAACTCAAAAAGAGAAGAAAAAAGAAAAAATAAAATCAGAAGAAATGATAATCACTTTTGCAACACAAAAAGGAGGAACAGGCAAAACAACACTTGCCATAGCTTTTGCCAATTACATTTCAACCTATTCGAAAAGGAAAATTAATGTTTTCGATTTTGATTATCAGAAATCATTTTACCATAAATGGAAAGAAGATGCAATGTTCGATGCTCCAAAGTTGTATGACGTAGAAATAATAGGAGAGGAGGAAGAGCAACCATTTTCAGACTTTGAAACTTTAATCAATCTGAAAGAAAGTGAAGAAATTAACCTATTTGATCTTGCAGGAACATTAGATGCAAAGTACAGCGATTTGTTGATTTATAGTGATTTCATCGTCATACCATTTGAATACTCTGATGTGTCGGCAAAATCAACTTTGGTTTTTGTGAATTTTTTAGGACTTCTGGAAAGTCAGGCAGAAAGAGTATTCATTCGATCAAAGTATGACAAAGGCTACAAATACCTAAATCAGCAAGGAATGGATGAAGAAATTACAAAATACGGAATGCTTCTTAAAAGTCCTGTTTTCAAGAGAAACTGCTTGCAAAGTATTGATACGAGAAAACTCACTTATGAACAAAAATATGCCGTAAAAAATTCATTTAATGAATTGATTGAGTACATCAATGAAACACTGCAGATTACCATTTAAAGGTAGTTTCAATAAAATAACAGATAAAAATAAATAGTAAAATGACAAAATTTGCCGCCATAGTTATCGCGATATACTTTCTATACTATGTAGGAAATGTGATCTACGATCTTTTCCTGAAAAAAGAAATTACCGTAAAAAATGAAGAAACAGAAGAGTTTTCTTTAATGGAATTTTCAGAAGAATATGAGGATGATGTAAAGGATATTGGGATTGAAGATGTTGAAAATCTTAATATGCCAAACTCATTTACCAAAAGAGAATTACAGCCTTCTCCTATTGAAGAATCAGAAGAAAGAGAAGATATAGATTATTGGAGGGAGAAGTTTGAGTTTGAACAAAACATCGATTCTTTTCATCAGAATAATGAAGTCATCTTGAGTTCAAGCAGCGAAGAAACGCATTCAACTCCGAATAAAACAAGCAAAGATAAATGGTGCCAATTGCTCAATCTTGCAGAAACCAGTGTGCAACTTGTTTCAAACAACGATGGATACAAGATTTATCAATCCATGATGTAATCTGGAAAATTAAAAATATTTAATATGAATTTTCGCACGTAAACCCTCAAAACCTAAGGTCAAAATCTAATTTCTAACCACTAACATTTAATTATTATGAATCAAAAAATCAAAAAACACAATTTAATGAAAAAGGCATTCACTGCATTTATCGTGCTTTTAGCCATAACTCCGGTATTTTCACAATCAGGCGGTAGTGCTGCTTTAGGAAATGCTGCATCAACATTATCTGGCTACATGGCAGACCTTAAACTTCTTATTTATGCTATTGCAGCTATTGTAGGAACCGTTGGAGGAATTCGAATTTACAACAAGTGGACAAATGGCGACCAAGACATCAACAAAGAAATTGTTGGTTGGGGTGGAGCTTGTGTATTCCTATTGATCGTTCCAACATTTATTGCTGCAATGTTCTAATGGGCTATTTACTTTACAAGGGGTTGAAAAAACCCCTTGTTTTTTTCGGATTAAAGGACAAATACATCTATTACGCTATGGGTTCTGCGGTCGGAGGTTTTATGACGGTAGCTATAATGTCTTCTTTAATTGGAGGTTGGGGTTTACTTGTGGGAGCAGCAATCGGCGGAATCGGAATTTGGTGGAGCTATAAAATGCAAGATACAAAAGGTCTTCACAATAAAACAAAAAACGATGAAGAACTGCATATCATTTCTGTGCAAATTAAAAATGCAAATTTTACAAAAAAAATAAATCATGAGTTTAAAGAAAAAAATATTTGATATTCCCTTTATTGGTTATGATTATGGTCAAGATAATAATTGGACTTTTGATGTATTGATTGGTCAATATGGAAATCCCATTATCGGAATTCAAATTAAAAATATTGTAGAACAATATTCTGCCGATCCTTACTCTTATGAACATTTTCATACTATACTTAATCAAGTTGTTGCCATTATTGGTGAAAATCATGTGGTTCAGAAAATTGATATTTTCAGTAAACAAAAATATGTTGCTGAAGAAGAAAAAGAATTTTTACAACAAAAATATTCCGAACATTTCGACGGAAGAATTTACAAAACGATTGATACCATTCTTTTATTTTCGGAAATCGTGGATCACAGCAAAAAGAAAAAAGCATACACCTTTTCAGAAAAATCCTACAAAATATTAAGAGATAAGTGCCAAAAGATATTCATGTTGCTTAACCAAAATAATTGTGAGCCAAAGTTTCTTAAAGAAAAAGACTTTGATTATTACATGAATGGAATTTTAGCAATGAAATTTTCTGAAACTCCAACATTTAACAATATTAAATCCACGAATGAACATTTACAAATTGGAAACCAATATATAAAAACAATCAGTTTTGTGGATATTGAAAAAATAGAACTCCCTTCCGCAATTGAAACCTATTCTACTTTAGGCGGAAATGGAACAGCAGCAGATACGGCGGTAGATAATTTTTCATTTATTAATGAACTTGACGAATACCGAACGATTATTTATAATCAAATTATTTCTATTCCACATCAATCTGCCAAACACCGGGAATTAGAAAAAAAGAAAAAGAAACATGAAGGTGTAGCAAATAATTCTCCCTCAAATGCCATTGTAGCCAATGAAATTGATGAATTGTTACACAATGTAGCAATGGATGGTCAGGTGATTGTAGATGCCCATTTTTCAATAGCATATTCGGCAGATTCCTTAGAACAAATGGAAGAAACCCAATCTTTAATTGAAAACAAACTGTTTATGAAAGGAATCATTGTTTCACAGAATTCCTATAATCAGTTGGAACTATTTCGATGTTGTCTCCCGGGGAATGCCGTCGAACTAAAAGACTATGATTTATTTACTACAACAAGCGAAGCTGCCTTGTGTTTTTTTTTTAAAGAGAGTTATCCGATAAACGAAGATTCTAATTTTTACTTACGATTTACCGATAGACAGGGCGTTCCTTTAAAAGTTGATCCCGCAGATTTACCTATGAAAACAGGAAGAATAAATAACAGAAATAAATTTGTTCTCGGTCCTTCCGGTTCGGGTAAATCTTTCTTGATGAATAATATCATTGAACAATATTTGACTTATAATTTTGATGTTGTGATTGTAGATACCGGAGATTCCTATTCCGGTTTGTGTGCATATAAAGGAGGGCGATACATTCAATATACCGAGGAAAAACCCATTACTATGAATCCTTTTTTAATGAGTAAAGAAGAATTTAATATTGAAAAAATAGAGTTTTTAGCCAATCTGATCTTTTTAATCTGGCAAGGAGCAGATGCCACGATGAGTTCTACTCAAAAATCAATTCTGGACAATGCTTTAATGTCATATTATCATCAGTTTTTTAATGGTGGTAATGATTGGTACAAAGACAAAAGTACAGAAGAGCTTTCACAATATTTAAAAAAATTTAATATTCATGAAGAAGATATTCTCAATGATTATGAAAAAGAATTAGAAGGAAATAAAACCTATTATGATATTTTAGAACTTCCCTTTGATGCCACCACTGCTGAAATTAAAAATAAAGGAAGAAAACTCATTCAATTACATCACCCGGATAAAAACACAAATAATCCAAATTATGATGCTTCAAAGTTTTTTCAAGTGCATGAGGCTTATGAGACCCTAACTGATGAAGTGAAAAGAAGAGCTTATAATCAAACTCAATTGATTCTTACAAAATCAAAATCCATTATCAAACGCCCGGAAAGTGTTAAAGAATGGGATGAAGCTTTAAAAAATGCTTTAATAAAAAGGATTATTGAATTGGAAGAGAAATTAAAAGTTCCTGAACTTTCATTCAATTCATTTTATGATTATTGTGACCAGTTTTTACCGATTTATCTCAATAATAAAAAGCATCCGGTCGACGAAAAAGAATTTAAACTCAGTAATTATCTTTTCGTCTTAAAAGATTTCTATAAAGGTGGAAGATATGGAACCACGCTCAACGAAAGTGCTGACAATACTTTATTCTACGAGCCATTTATTGTATTTGAGATTGATAATGTAAAGGACAACCCGAAACTGTTTCCGATTGTAACGCTCATTATTATGGACACGTTTATCCAAAAAATGCGCTTACGCAAAGACCGTCGAAAAGCATTGATTATTGAAGAAGCTTGGAAAGCAATTGCTTCAAAATTAATGGGCGGTTATATCCTTTATCTCTACAAAACGGTAAGGAAATTTTGGGGTGAAGCAATTGTTGTTACGCAAGAACTCGGTGATATTATCGGAAATACGGTTGTAAAAGATTCCATCATTAATAATTCAGACACTTTCATTTTGCTGGATCAAACCAAGTTCAAAGATAATTTTGAAGAAATTGCTTCTTTACTTTCCCTCAATAAGGTGGAACAAAATAAAATTTTCACCATCAATAATCTCGACAACAAATATAGGAGAAGCCGATTCAAAGAATTTTATCTGAAACGAGGTTCTAAAGGTGAAGTTTATGGAAATGAAGTTTCCTTGGAGCAATATTTAACCTATACCACAGAAAAGCCTGAGAAAATAGCGATTGAATATTATGTGAAGGAATCTGAAAATTACGATGATGCTTTGCAGCTTTTTGTAAGTGATTTCAAAAAACTCAATGATAAAATGGAAAACATGGTTTCCCTGGTAAATCTCTATCAAAAACCATTGGATAAAATAGCAGTTGATTATTACCAACATATGAGAAATACAAACAGTGACCAAAATGTTTTGAAAATCATAGGAAATGAAATGCAGGATCGAAATTTAAGTTTTATTGAATTGATTAACCCCAAAAACTACCAATATGAAAAAGTATAGCTTTATTTTATTAGCAATGATCGTAGGAAATTTTGCTTACTCACAAAATACCTACATCGATCCAACGACAACGCTTGCATTAAAACTTTATTCGGATAATCTTGAAAAAGAGCAAGAAAAAACCATTGAACAGCAAACAAAATTACAACAAGCACAAGCTTGGGTTGGAACTCAAATGGTAGTTGCCAACAATATTCAAAAAAAAGTTCTCAAAGGTCTTACTGAAGTTTCCGGCACTTTAAAAAATGGAATACAGGTCATTGATATTTATAATGAAATAGACCGTTGTCTGCAATATTCCGGTGATATTCTCACGCTAACGAAAGACCATCCCCAATTTGCAGTATTTGGCGTAAGAACATCTCAAAAGACCTATGAACAAGCAATTAAATTAACTACTGATGTAACTGACTTGTTGAAGCCAGGAGAATTAAATCTTGCGACTGCAGGTGATCGTTACAAACTTCTTTTCTCGGTATCTCAAAATGTGATTATGCTTAAAATTTGGTTGCTCGCTACGAAATTGAATATTGAAAGAGCCATAAGACTTGGTTGGTTTCAATCTATTAATCCTTTTCAAGGTTATATCAATACTGATAAAAGTATTGTAGAAAATATTATGTGGACGTATAAAAATAGATTTTAATCTTAAAAAAATCATCATGCGTAAAAAATATATTCTTCCCGTTTCACTTCCAATTGTTTATTTATTTCTAACCTCCTTTGGTGGAAATACTACTCCTCCGTGGCAAAAAGAAAATGTGTCGTTTCCAATGATGAACCAAGAAATTCGTCATAGCATGCAGGAAAATGAAAGACAGCAAAGCATGAAAAATTGGCAAGACACAAACCTTGCTACGGAAGCTGTCAATAAAAAACAGTGGACAAAATTCAAAGAAACCACCAATAAAATTCAAGATCGGTTGAGAATTGTGGATTTCGCAATGCAGACAATTCCTACTGGTTATGCCATTTTTCTTGAAAGTGAGAAAATACAAGATACTCAATCGAAAATCATTGAAGAAATCCAATCTGCACCGTATTCCATCATTCCCATGTTACCATCTGAAGTAAAATTTGCAGATGATATGCAAATGATCGTGAGATTATTAACCGGGATTGTGATTTCTTATGGAGCCATCAATCAAATGGAAAAGGCAGAACGTAAAATTTTGTTGGATTATGCATTAGATGAAGTGCGGCAACTTCGAACAGATTCTTATTTAATGCTTAGAAAAATAAGAGATCTTAAACAGAAAGTAGAGTACAAGAAATTTCTAGTTTCCTATTACATCAATAAGGA
Organism: Kaistella sp.; assembly: GCF_049588135.1. Taxonomy (GTDB): domain Bacteria; phylum Bacteroidota; class Bacteroidia; order Flavobacteriales; family Weeksellaceae; genus Kaistella. The sequence continues at coordinate 7,261 of NZ_JBAVFG010000176.1, forward strand.
TAAAAAGATTATTGAAGATATTATGAACCACTTTTAAAATATAGAAGATGAAAAATAAAATTTTATTACCTATTTCAATATTTGGAAGTTTTGCTTTTGCGAATGCACAAACCATTGTTATCAATGATAAACTGCTCACACAGGTTACTAAAAATCAAGCAGTTCGTCTTGCAAGTAATGAGTCGTTTCTCAATTCATTCGAGAAACAGAAAAAATTATATGATGATGTAAATCAAAAAATTGCACAAGTCGTAGCGATTCAAGAGTTTATCTATTCCAATTTGGTTAATGTGAATTCTGCCATCAAACAGGGAAAAAGAATGTATTATTTGTCGAAAACTTTTGTACAAATTGGGCAAAATGCTCAAGATGTTTTGTCACTTTCTACACAATATCCCGAATATGCAATTCTTTTGAACAGATATTACATCGGAGCAACAAGGGAACTCTTGCAATTAAAAACCGAACTCACCCGGGATATTTTAAGAGAAGATGCCGATTTTTTGATGGATCCTTATGATAGAGAATTACTCATCAGAAATATTTCTACAAGAGCGCAGCTTATTAATGGCTATCTAATCGCAATTAAAATAAGACTGAAAAACGCAAAGTCAATTCCATTTATCTATCAGATTCCAACCATTAGTAATTATGTAAATCTTGATAGATCAATTGTCAAAGATATTATCATAAAATTTAATTTGGTTTTTAAATAACACAATATGAAATTTTTTACACCACGTATTTTCATCTTTCAATTCTTATGCTTTTCGGTATTTGGAATTGCTCAGACAGTTAAAAAACTAAACGATCCATCAATTGTTGCACAACATAAAAGACAGGTTTTTGAAAGTTGGGGAGACTGGAGACCTTATCCTAATTATGTTTTAGGCATTCAAACCAATTTCGCTTATGCAACAGTTTGGGGGTGGTTATCTCCGTCAAGAAATCACGATTACAAAAACGGTCCCGATATCCGTCCTCTAAAACCAACAGGATTGGAGGTTCAAAGGTTTGCAGAATTAGAATACCAAAGAAATGAAGCCGAGAAAATTAAAGTTGAAGTGGATACTCTTTACAAAAGAAACTTACAGGATTTTGCGCATTGGACTTCAGTAACATCAGAAGCTGATCCCCTTTGGTTGCTTTATTACAAAAAAATGCTAAAACCCTTGAAAGAGTTCCCCTCTAATCCTCAGAATTTTATGCAATGGCAATTAAAGGATGATAAAACCTATCAAAATATGTTGGCATTTGGAGAGATTGATTATCTCAAAGAACAACTCGATCTTTTAAAAGATCAATATGATAACTCAAGAATGTTAGATATGCCGCGAGGAAAAAGATTTCTCATGTATCATGAAACTTTAATCGGTTGGAGAAAATTTGTAAAAAGAATCCGAGCTGGAGACCAAAAAAACACCTTATATCTTGATTATAAAAACCTCTTAACATCCATAAAAACAGCAGTAACACCTATACCTACAAAAAGCGATAAAGAAATTGTTGAAAGTATAATGACAAAATATAAAAATAAGTTTTAAAATATGAAAAAAATATTTACCCTTACGATTTGTCTTCTCGTTTTCTTTTTACCAGTAGTGGTTTTTGGACAAACTGGAGATACTGAAAATTACAACAAATTATTGCAATTTCTAAAAGGCGATGGAGCATTCGAAAAGTGGTTCATGGAAGTTTTTACAAAATTAGACACCACAATGGCGACTCAATCTGCAGGAGCCAAAATGCTTGGTCAATCTATTGGCGGTTTTGGAGCATTGTGTTATATGGGATATTTAGGGTGGCAAATGCAGGAAGGAGCAAGACCTTGGGAAGTAACACCATTGATTAGACCAACAATTATTGCATTTATTTTAATGTTTTGGACACAATTCACTGGGATGATTCAATACCCGCTGCAAGCACTTGCAACACCAGGAATGGCACTTTTCCAAGATATTGAAAAAGACGCCAATGATCTTCGAGTTAAAAGATTTCAAAAACAAAATGAAATTTTAGAAATACTCATTAAAACTCAAGCTGAAGAAGAAGCAAAGCAAGAAGCATTGGATAAATTAGAAAGCAAATCAGATGATAAATGGTTTGATATTGATACCAATAAACTACTCGCTCCCGTAAAAGAATGGTATATGAGGATGGAATTTAAAATTCAGAAAACATTAGCAGAAATTATCGAAGGAGTTTCTCTCACCATACTTCGGGTCTGTACCTATTTAATTTTCTTCATTCAAAAAATATGGCTCTATATTTTAATTATTCTTGGTCCTATTGCCGTAGGAATGTCACTCGTTCCCGGGTTTGAAAATTCTTTTGGAAACTGGTTAGCCAAATTTATCAATATCAATTTATACACCTTTATTTCTTATACCATCATCAACATCGGTCAGCAAATTATTATGAGCGGTTACCAAATGGAATTAGACAGATATGCGCTTATTCTTAGCGAAGGTGGTGTAGCCGATATGCAAACACTTCGAGTTTATGTACAAAACAGTGGAATGATGTACACCGCATTGTTTCCAGCAGTCGCTTACATTATTACCGGGATTGGAATTTTAATGACCCCTACCATTGCAGATACTATTGTTTCCGCTGGTGGTGCAGGAATGATGAGTAAATCTAAAGCAGGTGGCGGCACCGTTGCAAGCGCAGGAAAAGCGGTAGGAAGAACTGCCGCAGCTGCTACAACGGGAGGTGCAGCAGGAGCAGTTGCAGCAGCAAAAGAAATAGGAAAAGCAATCGCAAAAGCTAAAAAATAACATTAAAAATAAAAAAATGCTCGTAAAAAATATAGAACAAAAAATAAAAATCAACAAAGCAGTTTCAATTGCAGCAATACTTTTTGCAGTAATTATAGTAATTGCAGGTTTTGTAATGGCTTACAAAATGGTGGAAGATTCTCGAAAATCATTGTATGTGATTGATAACGGAGTTCCAATTTTGGTGAAACAAACTGATGAACTTTTGAACCGACCAGTAGAGTATAAATCTCAAATTGAATTTTTTCACCGATTGTTTTTTACACTCGCACCGGACGATCAGTACATTAAAGAAAATGTTCAAAAATCTCTTTACTTAATTGATGACAGTGGAAAAAAAGAATACACCAATTTAAAGGAAAAAGGATTTTATAATCAAATCATATCAGGGAATTCAATCGTAACTGTTCGTGCTGATTCAATCAAATTAGATCTTCCCAATAAAAAATTTACTTATTACGGAACGCAGTCAATTAATAGGAAAACCACTCTTATCATTCGGAAATTGATTACTGAAGGAAATTTCGAAGATATGATAAGAAGTCCAAACAATCCCCACGGGGTTTTATTAACAAACTGGAGAATTTTAGACAATACTGAACTGCTTAACAAAACAAAAAATTATTAGCGATGATTGCATTCTACTATAAAACAAAAAAAAACATAATCCAATTGAAAGATTGGGTTATGAAGCATCCGAAAGAATCTTATAAATATGTGATGATATTATTACTCCTATCATTTACATTTTCATTCATTCAATATTTCTTTTTTAAACCCAAAGTAGCAAAGAGTTTAATCTTTCCCGAAATGTACTCTAAAAGTGATAAAACAAAATATGACCTCGATCAAAAGGATCAAAAAGCAGAAAGCATTGTAAAGGAGCTTGAAAGTTATAAAATCAAACGAGAAAGCGGCGCACCTTTAACAAAAAATGACAGTCTGAGAATCGAATATCTTTTTAACCAATACCAAAATTTGAAAAATGGACATTAAAAAACTCAATTTTAAACAACCTAAATATATTTTCCCATTGATCTTGTTTCCGGTGATTATGGTTTTTGGATTTTTAGGAACGAAATTTCAAGATAAAAATAAAAATGATGAAGCACCTACAAAACAAGAATTATCGCTCTCATTAGGTGAAACTCAAGATTCAATTCTTTCCAAAAATGCTGCTTATGACCAATTTTTCGCAAAAGGAGACGGCAGAACAATGCTTGATGGAATTGATAAAGAAGATAACAGTCTTCAGAATTATTCCGATAATCTCGATAACCGCCAAAAACGATACATTGATTCCATTCAAATCGTAAGAAGTCTCAATTCTAACAGGGTCGGAGACTTAGGAAGAAAATCATATTATGATGGAAAAAATGATGATAAAGATTTTCAACGTTCGGCTGATATGGTTCGAATGCTCAATGAAGGAAGCAGTGGAAGAGGAAATTCTTATGAAAATCCACAAAGTGTTTCCAGTTCCGGGCAACAGGAAAAAGAGAATGATCCAGTGAAAATGTTGAAAAAACAAATGCTCATGATGGATTCATTGGAAAAAGCAAGGGATCCCGAATACCAAGCTGCACTTTTAGCCGAAAATAAATTAAAAAAGAATAAAGAAAAAATGGCAGCTTTTTTAAATTCTACACTTCGGGTGAATAAATCATCACTGAATCCAAGTTTTAATT
>NZ_JBAVFG010000177.1:0-4859 GCF_049588135.1 Kaistella sp.
CCTTGAAAAAAAGGATTATTACAAACTGAAACTATTTTTTTCAGAAGAAGATGAAAATTTATATTCAGAAATTTTCTTAAACATAAACACTGAAAAAGGAGAAATTGAAATCCACGAAAAAGACGAAGAATATAGAGAACCGATAATTAAGGTTTGGACCAATTAATAACAGAAAAAGAGTATGCACATAACATCAGTTTGGCAAAATGGCGGGTTTAGTGCTAAATTCGACAGTTATTCTTCGGTTCAACTTTTCTGCAAAGTTGAAGTTTTGCGCTTCGATTTCCGCCACTTCGCCAAGCTGAAAAACGTTATACAACAGCATATCCAAAAAACCGCATAAAAAACTATGAAAAAAATTTATATTTTAATTTTATTATTTTTAGGGATTTCAACTTTCACTTACGCCCAAAATTGTAATTGTGAAACTAATTTTCAGTGGGTAAAAAAAACGTTTGAAGAAAATGACGCGGGATCTCAATATGCGATTGACAAAAAAGGATTGTCTGCTTATAATGCTCACAATTCTGAATTTCTATATAAAATAAGAAATGCAAAGTCTAATATTGAGTGCACACAAACAATTTACGATTGGTTAAAATTCTTTCGTGCGGATCACTTTTCAATTTCATTAAACGAACAACAAAACACTTCGGAGGTTAAAAATGATCTGCAAACCAAAAATGTAAAAAATTGGGAAACAGTAAAAATAGATTTGAAAAAATTTGAGAAATATCTGAATTCAAAAAAAGAAGCAGACTTAGAAGGCGTTTGGGAAACAAGTCCTTATATTATTGCCGTAAAAAAAATTGACAATGATTACAAAGGCTTTATTGTGAGTGCACAAGGTTTAGACAATTGGAAGCCAAATGATTTAAAATTTAATATTGGTTCGGATAAAAAAACAGGAAGTTTTTATCTACGAAATAAAAGTTCGCAAGAGATTAAAAATGTTCAAATCATAGGGAAAAATTATTTAGTAATAAACGATATAATATTGAAAAGAGTTTCGCCGAAATTTGAAAATGATAAAGCAATTGACACTTATTTCAAATCTATCTCTTCACAAAAACCATTTTTAGAGGAAATTAACAATTCAACACTTTTATTACGAATCCCTACTTTTGATGGTTCACAAAAAAAATATATTGACAGCATTCTACTTGTAAATAAACAAAAAATTGAAAGCAGGGAAAATTTAATTATTGATTTGAGAAATAATGGTGGTGGAGATGATAATAGTTATTCAAAACTTATACCATACATTTATACAAATCCAATTAGAACCGTAAGAACGCAAATGTATTCAACAGTTTTGAATAATAAAAGAATGTTAGATTCTTATGAGAACTATGAAAAGTATGGTTACTCTAAAGAAGATAGAGAATATATAAAGAAGGCTTATGATAAATTAAACGCTAATTTAGGAAAGTTTGTAATGATACAGGGAAATGGCGATGGAAAAATAATCGACGAGGAAAAATTAAATAAAATTTTACCTTATCCAAAAAACATTGGAATTATAATTAATCACAAAAATGGAAGTACAGCAGAACAATTTCTCTTGGCTGCAAAACAAAGTAAAAAGGTAAAACTTTTTGGTACAACTACTGCGGGAGTTTTAGATATTTCAAATATGTATTCTGTTGAATCACCTTGTAAAGAATTTAAATTAGGTTATTCGCTTTCAAAAAGTTTGAGAATACCAGATATGGAAATTGATGGAAAAGGAATTCAACCTGACTATTACATTGACAAAAGTATCCCCCAACACGATTGGGTTAATTATGTGAATGAAATATTAAACGAAAAATAATGCCGCCGTATAACAGCGGTTTTGCAATAGTGCGGGATTTCGCCAAGTTTAAAGATTTTAGATATTCCGAAGATTACCTTAGAATAGAAAGATTTGTCATATTAAGCCGCACCATCGCAAAGCCGCAAAACGTTACCTGCCATATTAAAACCAGACACAAAGAAAAACTAGAAGAAAAAAACTAAATTTACCAAAAGTATAAAAATGCCGAAAATATCATTTGAAGATTGGAAGAATAGTATGTCATTTATGATTGATGACGATTTTGATAATAATTTTTTACTATCAATCGAGCCATTAACAAATTATATTAATGCAAATTGTAATCGTTTCTCAAGTCCAGAAGAATTATCCATCTTCTTGACTGAGGTAGATAATTTTTCTCCAGTAGAAAAATTGAAAGCTTTTGTTTCTTTAATCGGACTTTCCGAAGAAAGACTCAAAAGAGTAGTTTCTCTTTTGAGATATCGTTTTAATGGAGAAGAATTTAGAACAGAATGGGATGTCAGAAGAATTAGTCGAACTATTCAAAATGATGTAGAATTTCGCATTCTTCTAATTGAATTTTTTATAAACGGGAGGAATTCAAGAATCGGTGCTGAAATTCCTCTTTATTATATGCGAAATTTCAAGCTTAACGAAATTGACTTCATTGAAGATTTAAGAGATTACAAATATGTTGAAAGAATTTTAAACGATAATGAAATTCAAGACAAGTATTCAAACAAAGTTGGAGCTCACGTTGAGAAGATTATCCAATCGAGACTTGATAATTACAAAATTAATACGAATGCTTCTTTGAAATATGAACTTCAAAAGGAGTTTCCTCTTCTAAATAAAAACATAGATTTTCTAATACCAAGTGTTGACGCTCCAATTATTTTAATAGAATCTTCTTATAACATAACCACTGGAAGCGGTCAATCAAAAAGAGCCGACCAACTTGTAGAGTTCTATGGTGCTTTAATGCGACATAATGCAAATCATCGAGCAAATAAAATTATTATGCTGAATTACTGCGATGGTTTTGGATGGGTTGGAAGACAAAACGATTTGCATAGAATTTATGATGCAAGCGATTTTGTATTTAATCAAAGAACTCTCAATGTACTTGATGAAGTTTTGAATGAATATTATCCCAACCCATAAATTCGAAATTTATAGTTTCTACTATTTTTGAGGCAACAAATTCCACCACAGGAACGGCAACCGTATTTCCTAACAAATCGAAAGCATCATACTCTTTTGTTGGAATTTCGTACCATTCGGGATAACCGAACAGTCGTAAACCCTCACGAATAGTCAATCTTCTCAAACCATTTCCGTCTGGAACAGCTAATCGAGAAACATCTGTTGCTACTAAAGTTGGAGCAATATCTTTTGGGTCAAGTACTTTATTTATTTCAAAACTCAATTTTCCAGTTACAATATTGTAACCTTTAGGTTTGGTTTCGTCATATACTCGTGAAGTTGAAATGCCATTTTCTGTTTGAAGCTTGACCAACTTCTTAGGATGTTCAAATTTCAAATATCCCTTTTTAGTAAGATCTTCTAATAAGGTTTTTAATTCAGTTTTTGGCAAATCAATAAACGTATTTATTTGCTCTAAAGTCAAAGCCATTCCATCCATCCAATCAATTCCGATTTCTACAGCCCATTGTTTTTTACGTCTTTGCTTAAACAATTTGTTCAGAATTTCAGCTTGCTGTTTTGATACACTCCCTTTAATTTCAATATCCCAACTATGAATATTGTTATCACCACCTCGTTTGTCTTTTATAGATTTTCCATACAAATCTTCAAATGGAAAATGAGCCAAAAGCTTGTCAATAAAATCAGATTTTAAGGTTGGCAATCCTTTTTCTAAAACACTTTCCAAAGCTTTAAACCGTGGTTCGTTTCCGTTCAAATTAATCTTCTCATCTTTTGTTCCGACTATGAAAATTCTTTTTCGAGATTGCGCCAAACCAAACTCTAAACTATCAAAAACTTTCCAACTTGTTTTGTAACCCAACTCATTTTCGAGTGTATGCAAAATGGTTTTTAATGTTCTGCCAATTTCATCATTCTTATTTTCTAAATCGTGTTTTACCAAGCCTTCTACGTTTTCAAGAATAAAACCATACGGTTTTTTTTCTCTTAATATTCTTTCGATTTCGAAAAACAAAGTTCCTCTTGTGTCTAAAAATCCTTGACGTTTCCCACCTGCACTAAAAGGCTGACAAGGAAAACCACCTAAAAGAAAATCAAAATCGGGAATGAATTCATTGCGAATTTCAAAAATATCGCCAGCCAAAAAATCGTGCCCGAAATTATGTTTCAAAGTTTTTACCGCATAAGGTTTTATTTCTGAAGTCATCACACATTCGGTTTCCATCCCAACATCTTTAAATGCTTTTTCAAAACCTAATCGAATTCCACCAAGACCTGCAAAAAGGTCAATGAATTTTACAGTATTGTTTTTCATTTTACACTTTTTTTATAAGGTTCATTCGGTTCCGCAACCATTAACAATTGACTTTCGTAATCTTCAATTTCAATTTTTTGGCAACCAATTACGGTAAGACATTGCAACAGAAAAGTAGCACTAAAACTACCACGGCTGATTTTACTATCAATGCCTGCCTTGGTTTCTTCAACACCTATTTCATTCAATAACAGAACTAAATCTGTGTTCGACACGCCACGTTTGACTAATTCTGACTTTAGTAATCGTTTTGCTTTATCATCCCAGTTTGACATAATTCAATGGATTTGTATTGCAATATTCGACAATTATTATCATATATGCAAATAAAACAGCGAAAATAAAAATACGGCAGGTAACAGGGGTTTTGCAAAATGGCGGGCTAAGTGCTTCTATGACAGTTTAGTGCAAGGTTCAAGTTCAGTTTTTCAATTGAAGTTTTGTGCTGAAAATCCGCCACTTCGCAAAGCCTTAAACGTTAGAGCGCAATTTTATAAGCCAGATTGGTTTTTTTGTTGAAAAGTTTGGTTTATAAAGCAGGGATTAAAAGAGGCAAAATAGAAGATTTTGCTAGGC
>NZ_JBAVFG010000178.1:0-6156 GCF_049588135.1 Kaistella sp.
GTTATAATTACCAAACAGGATTTTAATAAAATCCATCGTTCGATTACGGATGCTAAAGCCAAAAACAGCATTAAAAAAGAAGAAGCTGAAAAACTCCTCGCTGAATTAAAATCTGCGAAAATTGTAGAACAAGATCAAGTAGAAAGTGATGTTGTAACCATGAATTCTATTGTGAAAATTCACTTCCAGAACAACAAAACAACTATGGAATTTCAATTGGTTTATCCTGCAGATGCCAATATTAAGGAGCGTAAAATTTCGATCTTTTCCTCCGTTGCTTCAGCATTAATTGGTTATCGTGTTGGTGATGAAATCGACTGGCTGATTCCTTCCGGAATGACTAAAATTGTTATTGATGAAGTTATTTATCAACCAGAATCTGCTGGAGATTTTGAATTGTAGATTATTTTCAAAATTAAAGAACTCGAAAACCGTTAGAATAATCTAGCGGTTTTTCAAAATAAAATCAATGGTAGAAATCTCGAAGATTTAAAATAAATTTGCAAAAAGAAAACGCTTGAAAGATCTGCTCCTCATCACTCCGCCTTTTACCCAACTCAACACTCCTTATCCGGCGACGGCTTATATTAAAGGGTTTTTGAATACTAAAAGTATTTCAAGTTATCAGATTGATTTGGGAATTGAGGTAATCTTAGAATTATTCTCAAAAAGTGGAATTCAAAAAATATTTGAGAAAAATATTGATCTAATTAATACTTCCGAAAACTCAAAACGAATTTTTGCTTTAAGAGAAGAATATATCAAAACCATCGATCAGGTTGTTCTTTTTCTACAAAATCATAATCCAACTTTAGCAAGACAAATTTGCAGTATGAATTTCTTGCCCGAAGCGTCTCGTTTTAATCAGTTGGATGATATGGAATTCGCTTTCGGAAATATGGGTCTGCAGGATAAAGCAAAACATCTGGCGACTTTATATCTTGAAGATATTTCAGATTATATCGTTGAAAATATCGATGCAGATTTCGGTTTCAGCAGATATGCCGAACGTATTGGGCAAAGCGCCAATTCCTTTGATGAACTTTATCTAAAGTTGAATAATCATCAAACTTTTACCGATGAATTTACCTTAAAATTGTTAAAAGAAAAATTAGATCTTGTTCAGCCAAAACTGGTTTGTTTTTCAGTTCCATTTCCTGGGAATTTATATTCTGCTTTTAGAGGTGCACAATTTATTAAAGCCAATTATCCCGGACTTAAAACTGTTATGGGCGGCGGTTTTCCGAATACTGAATTAAGAGAATTGAAAGATCCTCGAGTCTTTGAATTTTTCGATTATATTACTTTAGATGATGGCGAATTACCCATTGAGCTGGTTTATGAAAATGTAATTTCAAACAAAGAAATTTCAGATGGAGAATTCAAAAGAACTTTTATTTTAGAAAATCAGGAAGTTATTTATAAAAATAATACAGCGAAATCAGATTATAAACAAGCTTTTATAGGGACTCCGGATTATACCGATTTACTGCTCAACCAATATATTTCTGTGATAGAAATCGCCAATCCAATGCACAGTTTATGGAGTGACGGACGATGGAATAAACTCACCATGGCGCACGGCTGCTATTGGGGAAAATGTACTTTTTGTGATATTTCTTTAGATTACGTTAAAATTTATGAACCCATTTCTGCTAAAATTTTGGTGGATCGAATGGAAGAATTGATTACCCAAACAGGTGAATCAGGTTTTCATTTTGTGGACGAAGCCGCGCCTCCAGCTTTAATGAGAGAAGTTGCATTAGAAATCTTGCGTAGGAATTTAGTCGTTACTTGGTGGACGAATATCCGGTTCGAAAAAAATTTCAGTAAAGACTTATGTTTCTTATTAAAAACTTCAGGTTTGGTAGCAGTTTCCGGTGGATTGGAAGTGGCAAGCGATCGATTGTTGAAATTAATTGACAAAGGTGTTTCTGTAGATCAAGTCGCAAAAGTAACCCGAAATTTCACCGAAGCCGGAGTGATGGTTCATTCCTATTTAATGTATGGATTCCCAACGCAAACGATTCAGGAAACGGTGGATTCGTTGGAAATGGTGAGGCAATTATTTGAAATGGGAATTGTACAAAGTGGTTTCTGGCATCAGTTTGCGATGACTGCGCACTCACCTATCGGAAATAATCCAGAAGAGTTCGGCGTAAAACCTTTAAAAAAAGAAATACTATTTGCGCATAACGATATCGATTTTACCGACGAAACAGGAATTGACCACAGCAAATTCAGTTTTGGATTAAAGAAATCGCTGTTCAATTTTATGCACGGAATTAATTTTGATCTTCCGTTAAAAGACTGGTTCGATTTTAAAATTCCGAACACGACCATTCATCCCGATTATATTCACGACTGTCTTTTAGAAGAAGAAAATTTTATTTTTAAAGGTAATTCAAAGTTGATTTTTCTGGATAAAAATGCGAATGTAGAAAACTTTGTAAAAAGAACGAAAGCAGGTTCTTTTGAATATTTGCGATTGACTTTTCATCTTAAAACCAATATTGTGAAAATAGAACTGGAACAGGAAAAAGCAGACTGGCTGATGAAAATATTCCTTGAAAATTCTACCGATAATCCTAAGAAAATAACACTTCAACAACTTAAAACTCAGTTCGAGGAAAACTTTGAAGATTTTGAATTATTCTGGTTTTCGAAACCAATGCAGCAATTGAAGGAAAACGGAGTTATTTTGAGTTTGTAAATTATATTTTCAATTATAAATTAAAAAAATCCCGTCTTGTGATAAAGACGGGATTTTAATTTATTAAAAAAGACGCTTATTCTGCAAGAATAATTCCTTTATTATTACTGAATTCTACCACTCCACTTTTCATTGGAAAAGAAAAAACACTTTCTTTTTCATTTTCTCTAGTGAAATGTTGGCTGTATTCCTCCTTGATTTGATCAGTGAACACTTTTATTTTTCCTGAATTTAAGGAAGTAACAATAGCGGCGTGATCTTTCATGATATGGAATTCACCACTTTTCCCGGGAAGCAAAACAGATTTTACTTCACCTTCAAAAATTACGAATTCTGGAGTTAAAATTTTTATATTCATATCTTTTTAGACTTAAAGAGTAAAGAGAAAAGAAAAAAGAGAAATCTTTACTCTTTTTTCTTTATTCTATTTTCTAATTATGCGTTTTCTGCTAACATTTTTTCACCAGCTTCAATTGCTTCTTCGATGGTCCCTTTAAGGTTAAAAGCAGCTTCAGGTAAATGATCTAACTCACCGTCGATGATCATGTTAAATCCTTTGATGGTGTCTTTGATGTCTACCAATACACCTTTCAAACCGGTAAACTGTTCTGCAACGTGGAAAGGTTGAGATAAGAATCTCTGTACTTTTCTAGCACGGTAAACAGCCAATTTATCATCTTCAGAAAGTTCTTCCATTCCTAGAATCGCGATGATATCTTGTAATGCTTTATATTTTTGAAGGATTTCTTTTACTCTTTGAGCACAGTCGTAATGTTCGTTTCCTAGGATTTCAGAAGTCAAAATTCTAGAAGTAGAAGCCAATGGATCTACTGCTGGATAAATACCTAGAGAAGCAATTTTTCTGTCCAATACCGTTGTTGCATCTAAGTGAGCAAACGTAGTTGCCGGCGCCGGATCCGTTAAATCATCCGCAGGAACGTAAATCGCCTGTACCGAAGTAATTGAACCATTTTTAGTTGAAGTAATGCGTTCTTGCATCGCACCCATTTCCGAAGCCAAAGTTGGTTGGTAACCTACTGCTGATGGCATTCTTCCCAGAAGTGCAGAAACTTCAGAACCTGCTTGCGTAAAACGGAAGATATTATCTACGAAGAATAATACATCTCTTCCTTGCCCTTGTCCGTCACCATCTCTAAAATTTTCAGCGATTGTTAAACCAGACAAAGCAACTCTAGCTCTTGCTCCAGGCGGCTCATTCATTTGTCCGAAAACGAAAGTACATTTAGAATCTTTCATTTCCTCAAGATTTACTTTCGATAAATCCCATCCTCCATTTTCCATGGATTCCATAAATTCATCACCGTATTTAATAATGCCTGATTCTAGCATTTCTCTCAAAAGGTCGTTTCCTTCTCTGGTTCTTTCACCAACACCGGCAAAAACAGAAAGTCCACCGTGACCTTTCGCAATATTATTAATTAATTCCTGGATTAGTACTGTTTTACCAACACCTGCACCACCAAATAAACCGATTTTTCCACCTTTTGAATAAGGTTCTACTAAGTCAATTACTTTAATCCCAGTAAAAAGGACTTCTGCAGAAGTTGTTAATTGATCGAATTTTGGTGCTTCTCTGTGAATTGGCAATCCGTTTTCTTTAGAAACTTGCTGAATTCCATCGATGGCATCTCCAACTACATTAAACAATCTACCGTATACCGCTTCACCAACGGGCATGGTGATTTGTCTTCCTTGTGAAATTACTTCCTGACCTCTTTGTAGCCCGTCTGTTGCATCCATTGCGATACATCTTACAGAATCTTCACCAATATGTTGTTCTACTTCAAGTATTACTTTGTTACCGTCTGTTTTTGTAATTTCCAATGCATCATAAATGCTTGGAAGTTCTGCCGCATCTGTAAAAATTACGTCGATTACTGGACCGATAATTTGAGAAATTTTTCCTTTAAGTTGGTTTGCCATTGCTAATTTTTTTCTTGAGTGCAAATATAATGAAAGTTCCCAAATCTGCAATTGCTTTAAAAGAAGATTTTTATCATATTTGCACAAAGTTATTTTAAGCCGATTTTTAAGGCAACTATTTCACTAAAATCAAGAATTTCAGTTGATCATTACAGAAAATTTTACCCGTTCACTTTCCGAAAATCCTTTGGCTCTTTCGATTGGTATGTTTGATGGTGTTCACTTGGGACATCAGAGTATTATAAAAAAACTCAATATCATTTCTGAAAAGAAGAATCTGGAATCAGCAATTCTCACCTTTTGGCCACATCCAAGAACTATTTTTAATCCGAATGATGATTTAAAATTATTGAATACCATCGATGAAAAAAAATATCTGCTTCAGAAGTCTGGACTACAGCATTTATTTTTAAAAGAATTTGATGAAGATTTCAGAAATCTAACTGGCGAAGAATTCGTGAAGCAGATTTTGGTTAATCAACTTCAGGTGAAACATTTAATTGTTGGATATGACCATACTTTCGGAAAAAACAAGAGTGGTGATTTTTCATTATTAAAGAAAATGGGTCCTGAATTTGGTTTTGAAGTTGAGCAAGTTGAAGCGGTAGATTATAAGGATTACCATATAAGTTCGACCCAAATAAGAAATGCATTATCCCTTGGAGATATTACTTCTGCTAATGAAATGTTAGGATATCATTATTCATTAAATGGCAATGTGGTTCACGGCAAAAAAATCGGTAGAACGATTGGCTATCCAACGGCGAATATAGAAGTTGATACCCTAAAATTATTACCCAAAAAAGGCGCATATATTGTAGATGTTTTTGTGAAAAACCAGCATTTAAAAGGAATGTTGAGCATTGGCACCAATCCCACGGTTAACGGAAATTCGCTTTCTGTGGAAGTGTATATTTTAGATTTTAATAATGATATTTATGGCGAAGAAATTTCGGTGAATTTCAGAGGTTTTCTTCATGATGAAATTAAATTTGAAAATCTGGAAAAATTAATTGAAAGATTGGATGAAGATAAAAGATTGACAGCAGATTTTCAGTTTTAATTTTGCCACGAATTCGCAAATTTGATTTATAATATTATTAAAAATATTCGTGAATTCGTGGCAACTTTCTAAGAATTCAAAACCGCTTCCCGCATTTTCTTTGTTAAAGAATTTAAAATTAAATCAAACGAATGATCAATTAATTTCAAAATCAATTCCTTTTTTAAGCCTTCGCAAACCACCGAATTCCAATGGGTTTTATTCATGTGATATGCTCCAGTAATTTGTGAATATTCTTCACGAAGTTCTGCACTCCATTCAGGGTCGGTTTTTACAGAAATAGTGAGTGGTTGTTTTTCTAAAGGAATCAACGCAAACATCTTCCCTCCCACTTTCAACACTAAAGTTTCTTGATCAAAAGGAAAGGTTTCTTCAACTCCTTTTTTTAGTTGGCAATATTCTAAAATTTCCGTAATATCCATCGATTGATTTTAAA
>NZ_JBAVFG010000179.1:0-12704 GCF_049588135.1 Kaistella sp.
GCCAATCTTCATTATTGCGGGTTTAATTTTCTATTTTGTGAAAAAAAATAAAAAGAAGAGGGAATTAAAATCTTTAGAAAATCAAAATAACATTCCTTTTCCAACTACAGAAACGACTACTTTATCGGAAAATTTAGAAAGTGAAAATCAGAAAGATTCTGAAGAACCGGATTATTCAAAATATTTACCGAAGAATTAAGATATCACAAATAAGTTTTGGCTAAAGCCAATCGCATTTTTAAACTAAAGAATGGGCTAAAGGCCGCCCCAATTGATATTTAATTCCTTTATAAAATGTAAAATTTATTCCTCACTCAAAGCATAAACCGCAAAACTCGCCAGCCAGTGATCTCCGCCATAATTCCCTTGGAAAAGCAATGGCAATGCGTTCTTTAAAAATAAAACGGATGTCGTTGCAAACTGTTTTTTAAGCGGATGACTTTCAGGCAAAGATTTAGAAATCCCATTCATCGTCCACGCTCTGGTAAAGGAAAGTCCGACCAAATGAACGGTTTGAAAATCATTAATATCGCTAATGATAGGAATTTGAGAAATATTGGCGATACTTCTTTTATCGTAGAAACCATTGAACCATTTTACAAATTCTTTTTGAGGAAGAATTCTCCGCATTAAATCTGCAATTTCAAGACTTGGTGAAAAGAAATCACTTCCGTCGGGTTCCAAATATGCAGGCGTTTTATGGTCTTTTAAATAAAAATATTTTGACTTTTCAACCAATTGATTTTCGAAGATTTTATCATTTGATGTTCTTGCCCAATCAATCGCAAATGCCATCGCAAAAGCAGAATTCGGATGAACGCCAGTTCGGTTTGGATACGTTTGTTTGGGTAAATAAATCTTCCAAAGTCTCAGAATTTCGTCAGTTAACGGTTTTAAATTCTGATGCCATATTTTCGCTTGTGGATCATCCCAAGTCATGAGTTCTTCATCTAATTTCAGCAACCACGCCCAACCATAAGTCCGCTCAAAGTTGGCAGAAATCTCATATTTTGTGAAATACGCTGCTTCTTCCTTTATTTTTTCTGGTTGAAAAGAAGTTTCTAAAATTGCAAGAATCTCTTTTTTATTGGTCAGATTTGGTTTTGATTTTAAAAGTCGAACCAACATCCAATGTCCATGAACAGACGAATGCCAATCGAAACATCCATAAAAACTTGGATGTAATTCGGCTGGAGTTAGCGTTGCTTCCTTTTCATTATTAATGATGTGTGCTGTTTTATTTGGATATTCCTGATTGATGCATTTTAATGGTTTCTGTGCAAGTTGCATTGCAATATCATCAGTGAATTTTGGCAGATCTTGCGCATTGAAAGTGCAACTCAAAAAAATAACAATAGGAAAAATTTTCTTCATTTTTTAGAATTATATTTCAAGTTTTTTAGAAATTAAGTTTTCCTGTTGTCATTAAATAATAGAAAATTCCTGCTGCCACAAACAAAACCAAATAAATAATGACTAATATTTTTTGCTTTTTAAGTGCTGACAAAATGAATAAGCCTAAAATCCCAGTCACCAAAACAATTATTTTCTGAATTGGTTCGGTGATAAACATAGAGCCAGCGATTAATGCTAAGGATAAAAAATGAAAAATTCTTTCCTTCTTTAAAATGTATTCTTTCATTTTCTAAAAATAAGAAATCCTTTCAGATAACTGAAAGGATTTTCTCTTTATTTCATATTTACTACTTTATCTACGACATAAGTGGTATTTCCTCTCCACGGAAGAACGCCGTGATATTCTTTGTAATGAAGATCAAATGTTTTGCCGTTGTTCAGCTCTAACTGATTGAAAACATTTTCATCTTCAATGCTGAATTCGAATTCATAACTCGTTAAACTTCCTGTTTTTGCGTTGGCTCCAAAACCTTGTTGAATGAGTTTTCCTTCATAAGTTTTGAAAATATTTCCTTTTTTCACTGCGTAATTCAGTACTCCAGACTTTACGCCTTCACCGAATACGAAATAGTATTTATAATACGTAAAGCCGCCCAATACAAGGACAACAGCAACTAAAATAATCCAAAGATATTTCATAGGGAGTTTATTTAATTATTTATTTAGAGTTTTTTGCGATACTTCTAGAAATCACAATTCTTTGAATTTCAGAAGTTCCTTCATAAATTTGAGTAATTTTCGCATCACGCATCATTCGTTCTACGTGATATTCTTTCACATAACCGTAACCTCCATGGATTTGAACTGCTTCAATTGTAGTATCCATCGCTACTTGCGAAGAATATAATTTTGCCATTGCACCGATTTCAGAAATATCTTTTCCTTCATCTTTTTCAACTGCTGCTTTGAAGCACAGCATTCTGGCTGCAGTAATTTGCGTCGCCATATCTGCTAATTTAAAAGCGATCGCCTGATGATTAATAATTTCAGTTTTAAATGCTTTTCTGGTTTTCGCATATTTTAATGCCAGTTCATAAGCACCAGAAGCGATTCCTAACGCTTGAGAAGCAATACCAATTCTACCACCATTTAAAACTGCCATTGCGAAATTGAACCCGAAACCGTCTTCACCGATTCTGTTTTCTTTTGGAACTTTTACGTCGGTAAAAAGCAAAGAATGCGTATCACTTCCGCGGATTCCCAACTTATCTTCTTTTGGGCCGATTTCGAAACCTTCCCATCCTTTTTCTACGATAAAGGCATTGATTCCTTTGTGTTTCTTTTCCGGATCGGTTTGTGCAATTACAATATAGTAAGTTGCTGTACCACCATTGGTTATCCAGTTTTTAGTACCATTTAAGATATAATGATCACCTTTATCAACTGCCGTTGTTTGTTGTGAAGTAGCGTCTGAACCAGCTTCTGGCTCTGACAAAGCGAAAGCGCCAATTACTTCACCACTTGCAAGCGGTTTCAGGTATTTCATTTTTTGTTCTTCGTTGCAATATTTTTCTAATCCTGCGCAAACCAATGAATTGTTAACCGACATTACTACGGCTGCGGAAGCATCTACTTTTGCAATTTCTTCCATAGCGAGAACATAGGAAACACTGTCCATTCCTGCACCACCATATTTAGGATCCACCATCATTCCAAGTAATCCCAATTCTCCCATTTTCTTTACCTGTTCGTGTGGAAACTTCTGTGCGTTGTCTCTCTCTATAACTCCTGGTAAAAGTTCAGTTTGTGCAAAATCTCTTGCCGCCTGCTGAATCATCAGCTGTTCTTCAGATAAATTAAAATTCATAAAGTTTAAAAATTGTTTGGTGGTAAAAATACAATTTTTCTAAAAATTAAAAAATTAAATTAAAACTTACTTTCAAATAGGTATTGCAGGTTGAAATAAAAATGATATTTTTACATTAATTCAATATTAATTTTGAATTAAATGATCTTATTCACTAAATAAAACTATGATATGTCAATAAAAAGAACTTTTGATTTCGCGCACAATGCGTTAGAAAAATATTCAAGAGAAGATATGTTCATTACCAAGTATAATGGGAAGTGGGAAAAAACATCAACAGGCGAGTTTATTGCTTTAGGAAATAAAGTATCTCGAGGGTTATTGAAATTAGGAATTAAACCTGGCGATAAAATCGCCTTAATCACCACTGCAACGAGGACTGAGTGGGCGGTAATGGATTTGGGAATCTCTCAAATTGGAGCAGTATCGGTACCAGTTTATCCCAGTATTTCTGCTGAAGATTACGACTTCATCTTTAATAATGCAGATGTTAAATACTGTTTTGTTTCGGATAGTGACTTGTACGAAAAAGTAATGAAGATTAGAGCCAATGTACCAACTTTGCAAGGCGTTTTTAGTTTTGATCAAATCAATGGTGCGCCGAATTGGCAAGAAATTATCGATCTTGGAAATGATGAAGCGACGCAAGGTGAAGTTGAAGATATTTCAAAATCGATTAATACCGAAGATTTAGCAACGATTATTTATACTTCTGGAACGACTGGGAGACCAAAAGGCGTCATGCTTTCTCACCTGAATATTGTATCAAATGTATTAGGATCTGATCCAAGAATCCCTAGGGTAAAAGGTTTGGAGTTTACCGATATTAAAATTTTAAGTTTTCTACCGATTTGTCATATTTTCGAAAGAATGCTTTTTTATCTGTACCAATATAATGGTTATGCTATTTATTTCGCAGAAAGCATCGAGAAAATGGGCGATAATATCAAAGAAGTTCAACCGCATATTATGTCGGTAGTTCCAAGGTTGATCGAGAAAGTGTATGATAAAATTTACGATAAAGGAACAAGTGCCGGTGGATTAAAATCTAAAATATTCCTGTGGGCGCTTGGCGTAAACAAAGCGAAAGAAAAACTAGGAAAACCATCTGGTTTAAAAGAAATCATTGCCGATAAATTGGTTTTCTCCAAATGGAGAGAAGGTCTTGGTGGCAATATTATCACGCTTGTTTCTGGTTCTGCTGCTTTATCTGCGAGATTGAATAAAATGTTCCAAAATGCAGGAATTCCTATTTTAGAAGGGTATGGCTTAACAGAAACTTCGCCAGTAATTTCGGTGAATAGTTTTGGAAAAATAAAAATCGGAACGGTGGGTCACGTTTTAGATAATCTGGAAGTAAAGATTCAGGAAGATGGTGAGATTACGGTAAAAGGCCCATCTGTTTTTAAAGGATATTTTAAAAATGACGAATTAACGAAAGAAGCATTTACCGACGAAGGCTTCTTTAAAACTGGCGACATCGGTCATCTCGATGAAGAAGGGTATTTGCATATTACGGATCGAAAAAAAGAAATGTTTAAAACTTCAGGCGGAAAATACATTGCGCCACAAGTGATAGAGAATTTAGCAAAAGCATCGAAATTCATCGAACAAATTATGGTCGTGGGTGATGGCGAAAAAATGCCGTGTGCTTTGGTACAACCCGATTTTAATTTTGTAAAAAACTGGGCAGAAAGAAAACAATTAAAAATTGGATCTACACCAGAAGAAATGGCAAAAAGCCCAGAATTAAAAGAAAGAATTGCAAAAGAAATCACTTATCTCAACACCAAATTAGGAAGTTGGGAACAGATTAAAAAATTCGAACTCACGCCTGATGTTTGGTCTATCGAATTGGGACTGCTCACTCCTACTCTAAAATTGAAAAGAAAAGCAGTGAAAGAAAGATATATCAAACTGTACAACCAAATGTACGAACACACAGATTAATTTTGATTGAAAAGTAGGAAAGCACGGTTTTAAACTGTGCTTTTTTTAATTATTTTTAAAATGGAAATTAAGCATTCAATTTTGTAACTGTTATTTTGCAAACGACACTAAAGTTGAAAATTATCGCAAAAACAAATATTACTTTTTGAGTAAACCACTTTCGCTTCAAAAAATAAATATAGAACAACTCAATCAGATTATATTAAAATTTACCATTTCGCGCTCTTTTATTTCATAACTTTGAGAAAGGCAAAATAAGTTCTGAATTATAGTTCAAAATTTCACACGCTTAAAAATTGAAATTTTCATGATGTCGGAAAAAGACATTATTTGAAACAGAAAAGCGTCTTTAAAAGCCTGCAACGAATACTTTATAAAATCTTCGCTATTATTCAGAAAAATATTTTTCATTCAAAGAAGTGAAATAAATTCGTAGCACGCCAAATTTATCTAGAATACCAATAAACTTCAATATTATGGAAAAAGATATTTTTAAAGTAAAGAAAACCCTGCAAACCAACGACGGAAATTACACCTACTACAGCCTCACAGAATTGCAAAATAACGGATATGAAATTGAAAAACTACCCTTTTCCATTCGGATTCTCTTAGAAAATGCATTGCGTAATTACGACGGTTTTTCGGTAACCGAAGAAAATATTAAAACCTTATTAAATTGGAAACCCAAAGGAACCGATAAAGATATTCCATTTAAACCAGCACGTGTTTTAATGCAGGATTTTACTGGAGTTCCAGCCGTAGTTGATATCGCGTCACTTCGCGCTGAAGTGGCACGAAAAGGAAAAAATCCCGATGCCATCAATCCGCTTGTTCCAGTCGATTTGGTTATCGATCATTCGGTACAAGTAGATTATTTCGGAACCGAAGAATCCTATTCCCGCAATATGGATGAAGAATACAAGCGCAACAAAGAGCGCTACCAGTTTCTAAAATGGGCACAGAATTCTTTTGATAACTTTAGTGTTGTTCCACCAGGAATGGGTATTTGTCATCAAATTAATCTGGAATATCTTTCCAAAGGAGTAATCAAAAGAAATGAAGAAATCTTTCCAGACACTTTGGTCGGAACCGATAGTCACACGCCAATGGTTAATGGTATTGGCGTAGTTGCTTGGGGTGTTGGTGGTATCGAAGCCGAAGCCGCCATTCTTGGTCAGCCACTTTATTTTATCATGCCAGAAGTAATTGGTTTAAAGTTGACAGGAAAACTTCCTTTGGGTTCTACGGCTACCGATTTGGTATTAACCATCGCCAATTTGCTTCGAAAATTTGGCGTCGTCGGAAAATTTGTAGAAGTTTTTGGTTCTGGCTTAGCGGATCTTTCAGTTCCCGACCGAGCGACAATAGGCAATATGTCGCCCGAATTTGGATCCACTATTACCTACTTCCCCATTGATGATAAAACTTTGGAGTACATGCGAAAAAGCAATCGCTCTGAAATGCAAATTTCATTGGTCGAAAAATATTGCAAAACCAATATGCTTTGGCGGGAGAATGAGGATAAAATAACTTATACTGATGTATTAGAATTAGACCTTTCTACCATCGAACCGACTGTTGCAGGTCCGAAACGACCTCAGGATAAAATTCTTTTAAAAGATTTCAAAAACACATTTATAGATCTTTTGCATACTTCTTTTAACAGAAAATATATTCAACCCGAAGATCGCGAAAGTGAATCCTCAATTACACGTTTTGATAATGAAGGCGGTGATTTACCAGTTCCAAAATCTGAAAAAAAACCATTGAATGCAGAAATAGAAGCCAAAGAGAAAGATGGAATGAAAACGGTGTGGATTACGCGTGGTGATGAAAAATTCATGCTTTCAGACGGCTCTGTCGCAATTGCTGCAATTACTTCTTGTACCAATACTTCAAATCCTTTTGTGATGATTGGTGCCGGATTAGTCGCCAGAAAAGCCAGAGAACGTGGGATTGATGTAAAACCTTGGGTAAAAACTTCGCTTGCGCCAGGCTCAAAAGTGGTAACTGATTACCTTGAAAAAGCAGATCTGATGAAAGATTTGGAAGCCCTTGATTTTCATTTAGTGGGTTATGGTTGTACTTCGTGTATCGGAAATTCAGGTCCGCTAGAACCCAAGATTTCAAAAGCGGTAGATGACTATAATTTGATTGTTTCTTCGGTGTTATCGGGTAATCGAAATTTTGAAGCCAGAATCCACCCACAGGTAAAAATGAATTTTTTGATGTCGCCGATGTTGGTCGTTGCTTATGCAATTGCTGGTCGAGTTGATATTGATCTAACCACCGAACCCATTAGTTATGACTCTAACCAAGAGCCTGTTTACCTGAAAGATATTTGGCCGACTGATGATGAAATCAATGAAATTTTAAACCGTGTTTTATCGCCAACCGATTTTGCTAAAAATTACGGTGAAATTTTCGAAGGAAATGAAATTTGGAAAAACCTCGAAGTTCCTATTGGCAAATTGTATGATTGGGATAAAGATTCCACTTACATCAAAGAAATCCCTTTCTTTCATAATATTTCTGCACAGACAGAACCTTTACAAGATATTGAAAATGCCAGAACTTTGTTGGTATTGGGCGACAGTGTCACTACCGATCATATCTCACCGGCTGGTGCTTTCAGCGAAAATTCTGCGGCAGGGAAATACCTGTTGAGCAAAGGGGTACAAAAAGAAAACTTTAACTCTTATGGCTCTCGTCGCGGAAATGATGAAGTAATGGTGCGCGGGACTTTTGCCAACGTGAGAATCAAAAATAAATTAGCAAAACAAGAAGGAGGCTACACCTCTTATTTACTTTCTGGTGAAGAAATGTCGGTTTATGATGCTTCGGTAAAATATAAAGAAGCACAAATTCCATTATTGGTTTTAGCAGGTAAAGAATACGGAAGCGGTTCTTCGCGAGATTGGGCAGCAAAAGGCACTTTCCTTTTAGGAATAAAAGCGGTTTTGGCAGAAAGTTACGAACGTATTCATCGAAGCAATTTAGTAGGTCTCGGTGTTTTGCCACTTCAATATAAAGAAGGCGATACCGCAGAAAAATTAGGACTTACTGGTAAAGAAATCTTTTCAATCACAGGAATTGCAAACGACATCACACCTTTAAAAGAAATTGAAATAACAGCCAAATCTGAAAATGGCAAAGAAATTAAGTTTCTGGTAATCGCTCGTCTAGATTCATTAATTGAAATTGAATATTACCGAAATGGCGGTATCTTACAATATGTATTGCGACAGTTTTTGGAGAAGTAAAAGAACCAAAAAAGTTGCAAAAAAGCAATAATTCAAAGGCAATAATAAAGTAAAACCGAGATCATCTCTAACTTTTGCAAACTTTTCAATGATTCATTAAAATAGACCTTTTGCAAATTTTACAGTTTCGAAAATAAATTGAGAGCATTTTTATAAATTATTAATCAAAATTTTATCTCATGGGAAATCAAGATCTTTATCCTGTAACAACCAAAGAGTTGGCAGATAAAAAAGCAGCTTTAGCACCGAAAAATATCGAAGCATGGCGCAACTTTAGCAAAACCGTTTTTGAAGCAGGCGCTTTAGATGAAAAAACAAAACAATTAATTGCAGTTGCAGTAGCGCACGTAACCCAATGCCCATATTGTATAAGATCACATTCGAAACAAGCGATGAGAAAAGGAGCTTCTAAAGAAGAAATTATGGACGCCATTTGGATTGCTGCAGAAATGCGTGCTGGTGCAGCTTATGCCCATGCAACTATTGCGATGGATGAAATGGAGAAAACAAAAACACACTAAATTTTATCACGAATTTTCAAAAAATTTAATCATGACCTATTCAAAAAATATCCGTTTACAAACGGATATTTTTCATATATTTGATTATCAAATGATTCTTATGGAAAACTGCTTGGAATGTGGCGAAAAAATTATCGGAAGAAGCGATAAAAAATTCTGTAACGATGCTTGCAGAAACACTTATAACAACAATCATAACAAAGACTCTTCCAACCTCATGCGCAACGTGAACAATAAATTGCGCAAAAACCACCGCATTCTTTCCGAACAAAAATTTGTAGAAGGCAAAGCAAAAACGACCAGAAATAAACTCACTTCCGAAGGTTTTGATTTCGAATATTTCACGAGTCTGAAAATCTATAAAAACGGTGCAGAATACAGATTCCTTTATGATATCGGATATAAGTTATTAGAAGATGATTGGATATTGTTGGTAAGGAAAGAATAAATCCAAAATATATTTAACTTTTCTGTATATTAGCGTACAATATAAAACTATGATTCCAGAATTTTTTTCGGAGATGCCGGCTTTGCAACAAGCGTTTTGGTATCTCGCTTTTTTCGCCAGTTTAATCTTTATATTCCAAACCATTTTGACACTTTTCGGCACCGATGCTTCTGCAGATTTAAATGCAGACTTCGATGGCGACTTTCATAATGTAGAAGCACCTTTTGAACTGTTTTCTTTCAGAAATTTAATTAATTTTTTACTAGGATTTGGATGGACAGGTGTTGCTTTTTATGGCAAAATGAACGAAGTATTTTTAGTAATAATCGCTTTCGTTGTCGGAATTATTTTCGTTGGAATCTTCTTCTTTATCATCAAACAAATTCTTAAATTACAGGAAGATAATACCTTTAATCTTAATAATACGCTAGAAAAAACTGCTCAGGTTTACATTAATATTCCACCACACAAATCAGGTTTTGGAAAAATCCAATTGAGTATTAATGGTAGTTTCCATGAATTGGAAGCATTTACAGAAGATGAAGAGAAAATTAATTCGGGAGAATCCGTTCGAATTGTACGGATTGAAAATCAAATTTTATTTGTAGAAAAAATTTAATAAAAATAGTATTTAATGGAAGGATTTATTCTTATTGGCATTGGTGCATTCGTTGTGTTTGTTACCATTCTTGCTTTAGTTTCGAGGTACAAAAGATGTCCCTCAGACAAAATTTTGGTGGTTTATGGTAAAACTGGCGGTCAGTCTGCAAAATGTATTCACGGTGGTGGTGCATTTATCTGGCCTGTAATTCAGGATTATGCTTATCTTGATCTAAAACCAATTTCAATTGAAGCCAATTTAACCAACGCACTTTCAAAACAAAACATCCGAGTTGATGTTCCTTGTCGATTTACGATTGCGATTTCTACGGAACCAGATTCTATGGGAAATGCAGCAGAAAGGCTTTTGGGATTATCAAATGAACAAATTCAGGAACTTTCTAAAGATATCCTTTTCGGACAATTGCGTTTGGTGGTTGCCATGATGACCATTGAAGAAATTAATTCTGACAGAGATAAATTCCTTGAAAATATTTCTAAAAACGTAGATACCGAATTAAAGAAAATCGGTTTAAAACTCATCAACGTAAACGTTACCGATATTAAAGATGAATCCGGCTATATCGAAGCATTAGGAAAAGAAGCCGCTGCAAAAGCGATTAACGAAGCTAAAATTTCTGTGGCTGAACAAGAAAAAATCGGTGAAACTGGAAAAGCAATGGCAGATCGGGAACGCGATACTCAGATTGCAGAAACGCATAGAGATCGTGATGTGAAAATTGCCATCACCCAAAAAGACAGAGAGGTAAGTATTGCGTCCGCAGAAAAAGATGAAAATATTGGAAAAGCGTTGGCATTAAAGGAGTCCAGAATTGCCACTTCAGAAGCAAATTCCCTTGCAGTAAAAGGAGAAAACGAAGCCAAGATTACAATCGCACAATCAGATGCATTGCGTAGAGAAAAAGAAGCAGAAGCCAGCAAATTGGCGATGGCTGCAGAAAAAGTACAGGCCGCAAAAGCATTAGAAGAATCTTATGTTGCTGAACAATTGGCAGAAAAAGCCAGAGCAGAAAGAGAGCGTGCAACTCAAAATGCGAATATTGTAGTTCCCGCAGAAATTGCGAAACAAAAACAAATTATTGAAGCCGAAGCCGACGCAGAAAAAATCCGTTTAAATGCAAAAGGTGAAGCAGACGCAATCTTCGCAAAAATGGATGCAGAAGCAAAAGGTTTATATGAAATCTTAACCAAACAAGCACAAGGTTACGACAAAATCGTACAAGCAGCTGGTGGCGATACCAACAGTGCTTTCCAATTGCTATTGATTGAAAAATTACCAGAATTGGTAAAAACTCAAGTAGAAGCGGTGAAGAATATCAAGATCGATAAAATCACCGTTTGGGATGGTGGAAATAATACCGACGGCTCCACTTCTACCGCAAATTTTGTATCGGGAATGATGAAATCGGTTCCGCCATTGAATGACTTATTTAATATGGCTGGTTTGAATTTACCAACTTATCTAAAAGGTGAAGAACCAAAGGAAGCGACGGTTATTAAAGAAGAAAAGAAAGTGTTTCGTCCACAGAAACCAAAAGAAGAACCAGAAACTAAAGAAGATACTTCCCCCGAAACACCTTCTTAATAAACAAAAAAGAGCAGAAATTTCTGCTCTTTTTTTATCTTTAAAAGTGACTACTTAAAAAATTAAATTTAGTCCTCCGTAATCAATCGGATTTTATCCTCCAAAATTTCAATCTTCTTATCACGGTACAAACCGCCGATTGCTTTTTTGAAATTCTTTTTGCTCATTTGCAGTTCGTCTTTAATTTCTTCCGGCGTAGATTTGTCGGAAAGATAAAGCAAACCGTAATTCAGCTCTAATTTATCTAAAATTACTTTCTGGAATTCATCAATATTCTCATAACCTTCTGGCTGCAAAGAAACATCGATTTTACCATCTTCGCGAATGGTTTTGATATAACCGATTTCTTCCGACAATGGGAACAGTTTTTTGTAAACATCGGAAGTATAAATCAAACCAACATATTCTTTATTGATGATGACATTCCAACCCAATTCGCTTTCGCCAGCAATAATCAAATTCACTTTTTCACCTCTTTGAAAAGGCAGATTTTCATAATGTGGATTCTTTTTATATCTGGTCGTTCCTGTAATTAAACCTAAAACGTCATCAATATAAACTTGAACCAAATATCGTTTCCCTTCCAAGATTTTCGCTCTCTGCTGCTTGTAAGGAATAAACAAATCTTTGATAATTCCCCAATCCATAAATGCTCCAGCAGGTAAACTTTGCACGCAAGTCATCACCGCAAACTCTCCTACTTCTGCGTTGGCTTTCTCGGTGGTTGCTTTTAATTTATCATCATCTTGATAAACAAAAACTTCCATTTCATCGCCAATTTCGGCATCTTCAGATGCGAATATTTTGGGGAGAAAAGCTCTTTCTCCGTTTTCATCTTCCAAAAATAATCCGGAATAATTTTTTTCTGCGATTTTTAATAATTGAGTTTTGCCGAGATTCATAATTGATGAGTAATAATTGAGTGCAAAGGTAAGTTTTTGAACTTGAAGACGAATGCCGAAAAAAAAGTTTTTCTATTTTTCTATTTTGAAATCACCTCCACATTTTTTCCTAAAGTTTTGAAACGAACCCCATTCTCCTGTAAAACAGTAATCGTAATATGTCCTGTTTTGCTCAGATTAATATCCTGAAC
>NZ_JBAVFG010000180.1:0-21046 GCF_049588135.1 Kaistella sp.
ACTCTATTTTCGTTGAAAAAATCATCGGCTTCAATAAATTTCAGCAAAGAAAATTCATAAATCAAAAACTTCTGGCAATTCATCTCGAAGATTTGAAAACGATTATTAATGAATTAAAAACGGGGAAACCTTATCAACAAATTTTAGGCGAAACCGAATTTTACGGTCTGAAATTTTTCGTTGACGAAAACGTGCTGATTCCAAGACCTGAAACGGAAGAATTGTTGGAATTGGCAATTCATAAGATTCAAAGTTCAACGTTTAAAATTCAAGGTTTGAAGATTTTGGATATTGGAACGGGAAGCGGAATTATTCCGATTTTGATGAAGAAAAAATTTCCGGAAGCGGAAGTTTCTGCTATTGATTTTTCTGAAAACGCTTTGAAAACGGCCAAAAGAAATGCAGATTTTCATCAGGCTGAAATTCATTTTATCCATCAGGATTATCTGACCGGAAATTTGACTGAAATTTATGACGTTATTATTTCGAATCCGCCTTATATCGGGATGGAGGAAGAAGATGAAATCGCAGATTCGGTAAAAGAGTTTGAACCGAAAATGGCGTTATTTTCTCCGACTGAAAATGCTTTGATTTTCTACGAAAAGATTGCAGAAGATTGTGAAAATCATTTGTCAGAAAACGGAATGGTTTTTTTGGAAATCAATCAGAAATTAGGCGAAGAAACTAGAGATTTGTTTACCCAAGTTTTATCGGAGGTTTATTTGATGAAAGACTTGTCGGAAAATGAAAGGTTTGTTTGGGGCAGGAAATAAGTTTTGGCTAAAGCGAATTGTCGTTGACTTTATATAAATAAACTGAAAATCATCTTATCGCTTTTGAAAAACTTTTCTGCCGTTACTTTTTTCTTTCAAATAACAAACCCCCTGAAATTCTAGCCCCGATGGAAGCGGCATCCTTTTTTGTAGCGCAGCGGAAAAAAAGATATAGCGGACAGCGGGACGGGTTTCTCTAAGAAACAGAAATCCTAGTGCTCCTGAAAATTCTAGTTAATTCTCTTCTTAACGAAAACCATGTAGGTCATATAAATTAGTGGAAGCGCCATGATTCCTAAGTAAAATGCGTTCTCGATAGCCCGCTCCGGCTGCAACGCTACCGCATAAACCAAACCGAAAAATGCACCGCCTAAATGTGCGGCATGTCCGACATTGTCATGCTGTTTCGGATTCAACATCATGTAAACTGAATAGGCGAAATATAAAAAGCCGAAAACAAATCCAGTAATTGGAAGAATAAAGAAAAAATAAAGTTTCATATCTGGAATCATCGCGATGGATGCGAACAAAATTCCAGATACTCCACCACTCGCTCCGATCGCTGAATACCAAGATTGATTTTTGTATAAATAGAGCGAAAAAATATTTCCTAAAAGAATCGAACCAAAATAAACCAGCAAGAATCCGAACGCTCCGAAAACCTGGATAACGATGGGTGCGAAGAAATACAGCGTCATCATATTGAATAACAAATGCATTAAATCTGCGTGCAAAAAACCTGCAGAAATTAAACGCACATATTCTTTGTTGCGCAAAATCGCTCCTACATTGAATTTGTATTTTTCGAAAAGAGCGTGATTGCTAAAAGCGATATAACTGAAAATTGCCGTGCCTGCAATAATGATCAATAAAACTGGACTCATAATTTTTTATAAAATAAAAGTTTCGGTATTCGAAACTTCGGTTTAAACAATTTCTGAAGTTAAACTTCTTGCTAATAATTTTTCGTGCATGGTTTTTAGTTTCTCTAAACTCCCGGTTTTTACAGTGCATTTTCCTTTGTAATGAACGAGCATTGTACATTGTTCTGCCTGTTCTAAGGTGTGACCGCAAATTTCGATGAGTGCTTCTATGACGTAATCAAAAGTATTGACATCGTCATTCCACAAAATCAGTTTATAAACTTCGTCTTCTTTTTCTAAGACCGCAATATCTTCCTCGTACTCTCTCTGCGGTTTTTCGTAGTCCTTAATATTTGCAGGAATATTATAATATACACCCATTTCTTTAATTTTAAAAATTAGCATTCTTTAAATTAAATTTCACCAATTTCATTAGCCATATCATTCATGATGTTTGGTTCGTCGTAGATTAACTCAACCAAATCCACACTTTTATTCTGCATTTTCAGAATCTTAACATGATAATTATTAATAGTAAACTCTTGATTTTCTTCCGGAATATCTTCGAGTTCATGTAAAATAAAACCTGCCAAAGTATTGTATTCACCATCTTCGGAAAGCGGGAATTTTTTGGGGAGACTTTCGTTGATTTCATCTAAAGGTTGTGTCGATTTTACCCAGAAAACATTTTCTCCTACTTTATCGACGATTCTTTCTTCTTCATCTTCTTCATCCTGAATCTCGCCGACCAATTCTTCTAAAATATCTTCCAAGGTAACAATACCTTCAGTCCCACCAAACTCATCAATCACTACTGCTAAATGCTGTTTTTTCTGTTGGAATACTTTCAGCAAATCAGAGATTTTTTTACTCCCAACCACAAAAAAGGCATCGCGCATTAAATGCTTTAAATCATCATGATCGATCTCTCCTTTTCTCTTTACATATTCCCGAATGATTTCTTTGGCGTAAAATATTCCGATAATATTATCAATAGAATCTTTATAGACTGGAAGTCTGGAATAACCACCTTCCATAATTATACTGATGATATCTTCTATCGGTTCTTCAATATCAATGGACGAAATATTCTGTCTTGGGATCATGATTTGTTTGGCAGAATGATCTGTAAAATCAAAAGCATTTTTGATGATTTCGTAATTTTCTTCTTCAATTTCACCAGAATCAGCAGATTGTTTTACAAGCAATTGTAACTCTTCGGTGGAGTGAATTTCCTGTTCTGATGCGGGGTGAATTTTCATCAAACGCAAGAATGCATTTGACATGTGGTTCATGGACCAAATAAATGGTTTGAATACCGTGTAGAAAACACGCAATGGCATTGCGATTGTCATGGCAGTTGCTTCAGATTTTCTAATCGCAATTGATTTCGGAATTAATTCTCCAAAGACAATATGCATTACTGTAATAATCAAGAAACTTAATACAAGTGAGATGGTCGTAATTGTGCCATCTGCAATCGCTAAATTAAAATAGTGAAATAAATTTTCAATAACATGATGCATTGCACTTTCACCGACCCAACCCAATGCAAGAGACGCTAATGTAATCCCCAATTGAGTTGCAGAAAGATATGCATCTAAATGCTTGATAATATGCTCCGCCTGTTTAGCCATCGAATCTCCGTCTGCGGCTTTCAGTTGGATTTGTGAATAACGGACTTTAACGATTGAGAATTCTGCGGCTACGAAAAAACCATTCAGTACTACTAAGAACACAGCTAATAAAAGCTTAATTATGTCAGAATCCATTTAGAAATTTAAAAATATTGCGACAAAGGTACGCAAATAAAATAATTAAAATCAGTTATTTATAGAATAGCATTTATACTTTTTCACAAAAAAAAGCACCGATCAATGTCGGTGCTTTATATTATTTATAAGAGAAAAACCAATTCTTCACTTATAATTTACGAATTCTTCAATGCCTCAGCTCCTCCAACAATTTCCAAAATTTCATTGGTAATTGCAGCTTGACGTGCTTTGTTGTAGAAAATTTTCAGATCATTTCTCAATGCTTCTGCGTTGTCGGTTGCTTTGTGCATTGCGGTCATTCTGGCACCGTGCTCTGAAGCTACTGAATCCAAAATCGCTTTGTAAACCTGAGTTTTTATAGACTTCGGCATTAATACTTCTAATATTTCTGTAGCATTTGGCTCAAAGATATAATCGGTATTAGTAATCTCAGTTTTTTCTGGTAATGCGATTGGTAATAATTGTTCTTTAATTACTTCCTGAGTAGCGGCATTAATGAACTTATTGTAAATCACATATACTTTATCGAAACTCCCCTCACGATAATCTCTCATTACATTTTCTACGAAATTAGAAACAACTTCGAAACTCATACCATCAAAAATCGCACTTTGATTATCGTACACTTTTTTGCTTCTGCGAACTGCATCATAGACTTTTTTACCAACGGTAAGAATTTCTATTTCATGCTCCGAATCTGCAATCGAATGATTCAATTCTTTAATTACAGCAGAGTTAAATGCACCTGCAAGACCTTTATTAGAAGTAACAACAATGTAAAGAACTTTCTTCACTTCTCTTTCTTCGGTATAACTAGACACTCCTTCTAAGTCTACCGTAGAACTTACATTTTCTATAATTTCTTGCAATTTTTCTGAGTAAGGTCTCAACATTACAATAGCATCGGTTGCTTTCTTTAGTTTCGCTGCCGAAACCATTTTCATTGCACTCGTAATTTGCATTGTCGAAGAGATTGAAGTAATTCTTCCTCGTATTTCCTTTAAATTTGCCATTCTTTGAAATCAAAGTTTAAAATTCAGTATTCAAAATTGAAAATCTTGAATACTGAAAATTGAATATTTTTTAGTTGTATTTCGACGCTAATTCGATAGCGGCTTGTTTTAGAACATCTGTAATTGCTTTATCAATTTTTCCAGATTTAATGGCTGCCATTGTTTCAGGATGTTTTGATCTTAGGAACGCTACATATTCTATTTGGAATTCTTTTACTTTCTCGATTGGGATATTTCTCAATAAGTTTTCTGTTCCAACGTAAATCATTGCCACTTGGCTATCCACAGGAAGTGGAGAGTTTACTGGTTGTTTCAAGATTTCTACGTTTCTTTCTCCTTTAGAAATAACTGCTTGAGTTGAAGCATCTAAGTCTGAACCAAATTTAGCAAATGCTTCTAGCTCTTTATATTGAGCTTGATCTAATTTCAAAGTTCCAGAAACTTTTTTCATTGATTTAATCTGAGCATTACCTCCAACACGAGAAACCGAGATCCCTACGTTAATTGCCGGACGAACTCCTGAGTTAAATAAATCTGTTTCCAAGAAAATCTGACCGTCTGTAATTGAAATTACGTTGGTTGGAATATAAGCAGAAACGTCACCTGCCTGAGTTTCGATAATTGGAAGTGCGGTTAAAGAACCTCCTCCTTTTACCAAAGGTCTCAATGAATCTGGTAAATCGTTCATTTGTGCTGCAATGGTATCATCACTGATTACTTTTGCTGCTCTTTCCAATAATCTGGAGTGAAGATAGAAAACGTCTCCTGGATAAGCTTCACGGCCCGGTGGTCTTCTCAACAAAAGAGAAAGCTCACGGTAAGCAACCGCTTGTTTGGATAAATCATCATAGATAATTAATGCTGGACGACCAGTATCACGGAAGAACTCACCAATTGCTGCTCCGGCCATTGGTGCATAAACCTGCATCGGAGCTGGGTCAGAAGCGTTTGCTGCAACAATTACGGTATAAGCTAAAGCGCCTTTATCTTCTAATGTTTTTACAATTTGTGCAACGGTAGAACCTTTTTGTCCAATTGCAACATATATACAGAATACAGGTTCGCCTGCATCATAAAATTCTCTTTGATTAATAATCGTGTCAATCGCTACAACAGTTTTCCCTGTCTGACGGTCACCGATGATTAATTCTCTTTGTCCTCTACCAACAGGAATCATAGAGTCGATTGCAACAATACCCGTTTGTAATGGTTCAGTAACCGGCTGTCTGAAAATTACTCCTGGTGCTTTTCTTTCCAAAGGTAATTCGTAAGTTTCACCTGTGATTGGTCCTTTACCATCAATAGGATTTCCTAAGGTATCTACTACTCTACCCAACATTCCTTCTCCTACTTTAATAGATGAAATTCTTTGAGTTCTGTTAACAGTATCACCTTCTTTTACTAATTTGGATTCACCCAAAAGAGCGACCCCTACATTATCTTCAGCAAGGTTAAGAACGATTCCTTCAACACCGCTTTGGAATTTTACCAATTCACCGTACTGAACATTTTCTAAACCGTACACTAAAGCAATACCATCACCGATGGTTAATACCGTTCCTACTTCTTCTACATTAGATTGCGTATCGAAGTTGGCTAACTGCTGTTTAAGAATTGCAGATACTTCTGCCGGATTTATTTCTGCCATTTTATGGTTGTTTTTGTCTTAATTTAATTGAAATTCTTTTTTCAATCGGCTTAATTTTGATTTTACCGATGCGTCTATTTGTTGATCTCCAACACGTAAGATATATCCTCCTAAAATATCAGGATTGATAATTGATTTCACGTCGAATTGGTTATTATGATTAACAAGTGTTGTTGATTTCAGGATATTATTCATATTGTCCTGAGAAAGCGCAGTTGCAGAAGTCAAAGTAATTCTTTGTACTCCATTCATGTCTTCCACTTTGTTAATAAATTCTTGACCGATATTGCTCAACTGTCCTTCTCTACCCTGCTTAATAACCAACTGAATGATATTCTGGGAAACTGCTGAGAAACTTTTGAAGATTTCATTAGCAATGCTAATTTTTTTCTTGCTATCAATAATCGGAGAATTAAAAAAGCTTTGCAACTCTTTTGATTTTTCGATGGTATTCACCAAGTCTTTCATTTCACCAAAAACAGAAGTTGTATTTCCTACTTCCTGCGTGAAATTGAGCAAGCCTTGTGCATACCTTTTTGCAACTTTACTTGTACGCATACTAGTTTAAGTTAGAAGTATTAAGGATATTTGCTACTAATGCATCTTGCGCACCATCGTTATCTAATTTTTGTTTCAAAATAGATTCTGCGATATTTACAGACAAAGAACCAATTTGGCTTTTGATATCCGAAACCGCAGCAGATTTTTCTGCCTGGATGGTTTGTCTAGCAGATTCAATCATTTTATCGCCTTCTGTTTTAGCAAGACCTTTTGCTTCACCTACGATTCTATCTCTAATATCTCTGGCTTCTTTCAAAATCTGGTCACGTTCGATTTTTGCCTCACGGATGATGATTTCGTTTTCAGCTTTCAAGTTTTCAACTTCTTGTTTTGCTAATTTCGCTTGGTTCAGAGAATCTACGATGGTAACTTCTCTTTCGTTAATTGCAGCCATAATTGGCTTCCAAGCAAACTTTGCCAATAAAAACAAGAGGATTAAAAAGGTTAGAGTCATCCAAAACAATAAGCCAATTCCCGGTTCTATCATAATTGTAATTTTTTTGTAATTTTTTTTCTATATGGAATTTAAAAAATTCTTAGCAGAGCCAACCGCGCTGCTAAGAATTGATTTCTGAGGTTTCTTATTTAACGAACGCTCCAAAGATAATCGCGATCAAACCAGCACCCTCGATAAGACCAGCAGCAATAAGCATTGCTCCTTGGATTTTACCTGCTTGCTCTGGTTGTCTTGCAATAGCATCCATTGCGTGTCCACCGATTTTACCAATACCTAGACCAACGCCTAATACTGCTAATCCGATTCCTACGTAAATAAGTCCAGTTCCTTGTGAAATGATTTCCATAATAAAAAATATATAGGTTAAAAATATTCTAAGTTAATTAATGTGCTCCTTCGTGTTCGTGTTCCGCAACTGCGATTCCAATAAACAAAGCTGAAAGAACGGTAAAGATATATGCCTGTAAAGCTGCTACCAACAATTCCAATAATCCGATAAATAGCCCAAGTGGAACTGAAGCGAATCCTAAAAGCGGTGTTTTAAAGATAAAGATCAATGACATAATCGCCAATACCATAATGTGACCTGCAGTAATGTTTGCAAATAGACGCATCATTAATGCAAATGGTTTTGTGAAAACCCCAATGATTTCAATTGGAACCATGATCGGGTACAATAATAAAGGTACTGGTGGCATGAAGATATGTTTCCAGTAATCTTTGTTCGCACTGAAGATGGTAATTAATAAAGTGATAATTGCTAAAACCGCTGTTGTTGCGATGTTTCCTGTTAAGTTATAACCGAATGGCGCAAATGGAATCAAACCAAACATATTATTAAACCAAATAAAGAAAAATACGGTTAATAAGTAAGGCATGAATTTTTTATATTTTTTAGCCCCGATATTAGGAATCGCTACTTCATCTCTAATGAAAAGAATAATTGGCTCCATAAATCTACCAAATCCACTTGGCACTAAAGATTTAGCATACCCTCTCGCCATTCCTATAAATACAAAGAACATAAAGAAGATCGAGATAAAAATCGCCGCTACGTTTTTGGTAATAGAGAAATCATAAAATGCATTTTCTGCTGTATGCTTTCCACTCATTACTGAAAATAATTTTGCGTGTTCTAAGCCTTGAGTCGATTTTACAATACCATTTTCTAAAGTATAACCGTCGTGTTCATGACCGTGAGCAATCGAACTTGACATCATCATATGAAGTCCGTTTTTATCTTTAATAATTACTGGTAAAGGAATAGAAACGTGGTGCTCTTCCGGCGTTCCTTCGTGTAAAGTTAAGATATGCCACTCATTCGCATCGCTAATGTGGCTCATAATCATTTCCTTCGCATTGAATTTTTGATTATCATCTACAATTTTCTGTTCTAAAGTTTCCGGGGTTGTTGCTTCAACTTCTTGCTGTGCATAAGTGAAAACACTTGCAAGCGTAAGAAATAAAACGAAAAATAAAGAAGAAATTCTCTTGTTCATAGGTCAAATTTATCGGTTTGCAAATATATTGAATTTATTAAAACTTACCAATACAAAAAATTGATTTTTATCAGTTATTTTCAGGAACGATTTAACAACCGTATTACTTTGAAATATAAGACAAAAGAAGTAACTAAAAAGATTCCGATTACAAATAGAAAATTGGTCTGGTTCGTTTCTAAATTAATAAGCCAATACCCTACCCAGATAATATCCTTAAAAATATTGACCACAAGAAATAACATTGCAGGGTTTTCTGTTTTCATCAGATATTTTTTAAAAACATAATAAATAATTACATTTAATAATGCTGCAGAAACAAATACTAAAACTAAATTGGTTATATTCATTCTGCAAAAATAAGCAACTTTAGAATAATTGAACGAAATTCCTTATTTTTGCAACTCTTAAAGAAAAATTATGTTCAATAGCTTACAGGATAAATTAGATAAAGCGCTTCAGAATATTTCAGGGCGTGGTAAAATTTCAGAAATTAACGTTGCAGAAACGGTAAAGGAAATTCGCCGTGCGTTGGTTGATGCCGACGTTAATTACAAAGTAGCAAAAGACCTCACCAAGCGAGTTCAGGACAAAGCACTCGGGCAAAATGTATTGACGAGTTTAACGCCGGGACAGTTAATGACCAAAATCGTTCACGACGAATTGGTTGAATTAATGGGAAGTACCCATGAAGGGATTAATCTTTCCGGGAAACCTAGCGTTATCTTAATTGCAGGTTTACAAGGTTCTGGTAAAACAACTTTTTCTGGAAAATTAGCGAATTATTTAAAACAAAAAAGAAATAAAAAACCACTTTTGGTGGCATGTGACGTTTACAGACCAGCTGCAATTGAGCAGTTAAAAGTATTAGGTTCACAAACAGGAATCCCGGTTTATACCGAAGAAGGCGCATTAAATCCTTCCTCTATTGCAGAAAATGCAGTGAAATTTGCGAAAGAAAACGGTCACGATGTTGTGATTGTGGATACCGCAGGACGTTTGGCTGTTGATGAAGCAATGATGAACGAGATTAAATCCATTCATTATTTCATCAAACCAGAAGAAACGCTTTTCGTAGTGGATTCGATGACTGGACAAGATGCTGTGAATACTGCGAAAGCCTTTAATGATGCATTGAATTTTGACGGAGTTGTTCTTACGAAATTAGATGGTGATACGCGAGGTGGAGCAGCTTTGACGATTCGTTCGGTAGTAGAAAAACCAATTAAATTTATTTCGACCGGTGAAAAAATGGAAGCACTTGATGTGTTCTATCCGGAAAGAATGGCGGATCGTATTCTTGGAATGGGTGACGTGGTTTCATTAGTAGAAAGAGCGCAGGAACAATTTGACGAGGAAGAAGCGAAAAAACTTCATAAAAAAATTGCCAAAAATGAATTTGGTTTTGATGATTTCTTAAAACAAATCAATCAGATTAAAAAAATGGGGAATATGAAAGATTTAATGGGAATGATTCCAGGAGTTGGAAAAGCCATTAAAGATGTTGATATTCAAGATGATGCTTTTAAACACATCGAAGCGATTATTCACTCGATGACGCCGGAAGAAAGAAGAAGGCCTTCGCTCATCAATACTCAAAGAAAAAATAGAATTGCCAGAGGTGCCGGCAGAAAAATTGAAGATGTAAATGCTTTGATGAAACAGTTTGAGCAGATGGGGAAAATGATGAAAATGATGCAGGGACCACAAGGAAAACAAATGATGGAAATGATGAGTAAAGGAATGCCGAAAATGCCAGGAATGGGCGGCAATCTATTTGGAAGATAAAAATTAGCAACTGGCCATTGGCAAAAATATAAAACTCCCGAATCCTTATGATTCGGGAGTTTTTACTTGTTAAAAATACAATTACTATTTCAAGAATACAGAAATACCAATTCCTAGTCCTAAATTATTTGTATCACTTTCAAAATCTTTATTCTCACTGTACTTTAGATGAAGTGCTGAATAATTTAATCCTAAATTTAAGGCAACATTTGGCTTTACAAAATAAGCAACACCCGCTCCAAATCCGTATGCTATACCATTTAATTTAAAATCTGCATTTCCTTCAGTTGTTTTATTTGTAGCGTATCCTACACCTGCTTCAACATAAGGTTTAACCTCTCCCGTAACTGGAAAAAAATATGACAATTGAGGAATAATAACAAAAGTATCAGATTTTGAATCTTCAACTTTTGAGTTTGTATAATTCAAACCTACACCAATAGCCAAATAATCAATTATAAAATAACCAGCAGCAGGAGCAAAAGAAAATGTTGATGTTTTAATTTCACTTACTTCTTGACCTTTCAATTTTGCTTTAGCATTTGTTGAATTAAAAGCAATTTCAGATTTGCCAGATACCATCCATGTTCCTTTTTCAGTTTGAGCATTCACTGCTCCGAAAAATACAATTGCACCAAAAAGTAATACTTTTTTCATATTTTAAAATTTTAATTGGAAAGATATATTTTTTATTAATAGAATTCAAAACAAAAAAACCCGCCAAAAGCGGGATTTAATAAGTGTTTTTTAGAAATTACTTACCAAAAGAGTAAGCATATCCTAAATTAATTGCGCTTGCAGTATATCCGTTTCTAGACAATCCCAAATACCCTACATACACTTCACTTGGTCCAAAATGGTAAGCAGCTTTTGGCTGAAAATAAAATCCACCATCACTTGTCCCACTCGCAAAAAGCAAACCATATCCTAAATCTACTCCCAAACTAAATTGTGGAGAGAGTTTATATTCTGCCGCTGCTGCTATTGGAATCATACTGTCCGTATTATGACCACTTTTCCCTATCCACGCAGAATATCCCGTAGCAACTCCTAAATTAAATTCTGCTGCAACTGGCCACATATAAGCTGCATCTATACCAAGTAATACACTAGTAGAAGAACTAGCATCACCAACAGGCAGCCCAACATGGGCACCTAATTTGAAATTTCCTGCTGTTTGAGCATTTACTGCTCCAAAAAGTGCAATAGCACCTACTAACAATACTTTTTTCATGGTTTTAAAATTTTAATTGTTATGTAAATGTAAAACTATTTTTTTTAAATTAACCAAGCACTAACAAATATTTCATACCATAAATCACATTCTAATGAAAATTATTTTATCTCAAAAGAAGACAAACGCTATGTTTAAAAAAATCTTATTACAAGAGCATCAATTTCAAAAACACTATTTGTTTTATTTATTACATCAAAAACCTACATGATAAATGGTGAACTATTCTTCACGTTGTCTTTTTTCCTCTTTTCCGTAAGCATTAATAATTTTTCTAACCACAGGATGTCTCACCACATCTTCTTCTGTAAGATGTACAAATCCAATTTCTTCTACGTCCTTTAGAATCCGCATAGCCTCTTTCAAACCAGACTTTTGCCGCATCGGTAAATCAACCTGAGTTGGATCACCGGTGATGATGAATTTAGCATTCATACCCATTCTGGTGAGAAACATTTTCATTTGAGAATGCGTCGTATTTTGTGCCTCATCTAATATAACGAAAGCTTCATCCAGAGTTCGTCCTCTCATAAACGCAAGCGGAGCTACTTCAATAACATTTTTTTCGATAAAACCTTCTAACTTCTCATGAGGAATCATATCACGAAGCGCATCATAAAGTGGCTGTAAATAAGGATCTAATTTTTCTTTCAAATCTCCGGGCAGAAAACCCAAACTCTCCCCTGCTTCTACGGCAGGTCTCGTCAAAATAATTCTCTTCACTTCTTTATCCCGCAAGGCTCTTACTGCCAATGCAACGCTGGTGTACGTTTTTCCTGTTCCGGCTGGTCCAATGGCAAATACCATGTCTTTAGTTTCAGACGCTTTTACTAACTTTTTTAGATTAGTGGTTTTGGCTTTAATGATTTTACCATTAACTCCTTTTACAATAATATCCTGATCGAAAACCATTTGTTTTTCGGCTTCATCTTTTAGATTTAAGATGCTTTCGAAATCTTTTAACGTAATCGAATTGTTCTTTGATATAAAACTTACGACATCATTTAATTTAATTTTCAATACATCCAAGGCTTCCTGAGTTCCTAAAGCAAGGATGAAATGATCTCTTCCTGTAATTTTCAGCGTAGGAAATTTAGATTTTAATAAATTAAAATATTGGTTATTGACTCCATAAAAAGTTTTGGCATCGATGCCTTCAATTTCGTATTTCAGTTCAAACATTGATCTGCGGTTTTAATTTTTATTTTGATTAAAAGTATCAATTTTATTTCAAATATCAGGCTAACTTTTCCACAATGATGCTTAAAATATTTTTTTTAAACTAAATTTGTGCTTTCCTAAAAATAAACATGTCAGTTATTACCTTCACTTCAGATTACGGATTGGTCGATCACAGAGTTGCTTCTGTAAAAGGTGCTATTTTGAATTTAAAAGAAGAGGTTACTATTGTTGATATCACGCATCAAATACAGGCATACAATCTTCTGCAGACCGCTTATATTGTAAGAAATGCTTATTCTTATTTCCCAAAAGGTACGGTTCATATTATCTCCGTGGACAGTTTTTACACCAAAGAAAGAAAATGCATTCTCTATAAAGCAGATGACCATTATTTCATCGCTGCAGATAATGGAGTTTTGAGCTTGATTTTTTATGATATCAATCCGGAAGCGGTATATGAAATCACCTTCAATAACCGTTTTGATGATGAAGTCTCCTTTACCTCAACCGATATTTTTGCACCAGCTGCGGTGCATCTTAAAAATGGTGGTTTGCCTGAAGTTATTGGTCGGAAATTTAAAACTCCAAAACAACTTTCTTTCCCTCGTGCCGTCTTTAATGAAAGTGAAAAAATGCTGATTGGTGAAATTATGTACATCGATAATTTTGGAAATGTGGTTTCTAATATTACCAAAAAATTCTTTGAAAAAAGCGGTATTGGTTTTGAAAATTTCATCTTAAAGTTTAGAAATTTAGCATTGTCTAGAATACATAATCAATACACGGATTTGGTTCATGACTGGACCAAGGAACAAGAATTTCATGGGAAAGCGGCTGCGGTTTTTAATGACGCTGGTTTGCTGGAATTAACGATCTATAAAGGAAATGGTGAAAGCGGCGCCAAAACACTTTTTGGTTTGCAAGTTGGCGAAAGCATCTATATCGAATATCAATAAAAAAACTTTAAAATAAAAATAGCCGACATTTCAAACGTCGGCTATTCTTATTATACTATAATTCCTTTTATGGTTTAATGATTTTCTTAATCACCGTTTCTTTTGTGGTTACAATGCTCACCATGTAAGTTCCAGAAGGTGTGGCAGAAAGATCTATCTTTTCTTGTAATCCAGAAGATTTGGCTCCTGTTTTTACTAATTTACCAGAAGCATCAAACACTTGATAAGATTGAATTTGATCTTTAGAACTTATGGTGAAAATTCCTTTCGTAGCACTTGGCGAAACAGCTATCGCATTTGCACGGGAACTTTCGCTGGTTCCTAAAGACTTACATTCAAAACTTGAAACCCAACCCGGAGCAGTATTCGTATTATTTGAAATAAATCTTACCGTAATTGCGCCAGTTGCATGGCTAGATTCAAAAGGTCCAGGAATCGTGTTTCCACTTATAGTTGAAGGACCGGGAAATCTTGGAGAGGTAATCGTAGGACCATTATAAATAATTAAATAATCTAGACCCGGCTCAGTATCAAACTCAGTAAATGTAAGTTTTAACTTATCGGCAGGATTTAAAGGATAGAAGGTTTTAGTGATTGATTGGTTGTTACCATAATTTGCATTTTCACCACCTGGATCAGTAAATTTAATTCCACTGCACCAGTTCGCATCTGTTAAAAATAATTGCTCAAGACCCAAAGCTTCTGGACCGGTACACTCTACACCAACTGCTACGGTGTAATACGTCCCCTCTTCTAAATTGGTGAAATTAAGTACTTTATCATTAGTAATTCCTGAAAGAACTATTGTGCCATCTGTTTTTGCAAGTCGGTATTTCCAACTAGTTGACTTATCGTCTGTAATTGTCGCTGTAACTGCATTATTGGTTGTGCCCGATAAAGCCAACTTCGTAACAGTAAAATCACAAGAATTAATACAGTCGCCTCCTAAACATCTGGAAGCATTTATTGTATTTCTGATTAAAGCTCCTGGTTGTTCACCGAATCCATTAGCAAAATTAATGCCTACACTACTTACTAAATGGCAGTAACTCATGATTGTCCCGCCAGCTCCTGTTGGAAGTGGACCATTGCAACCCTCATTATTTCCGGAAGCAGGGCCACAGCCGTCAATTGCCGTATTGTCGCCATTCCAAAAACATGCATGAGTATGCGGCGAACCTAAATTATGACCGATTTCATGAGTCATTGCTTCGATATTCCAAGAATAAGTCGGAACATTTGAATACGTTAAATTTACGCCTGAATAAGAATATTTATAAGTACCACATAAAGCATTAAGATAAGCAATACTCGTCGTTGCGGGATTCCTTACAAGTTGTGCTACATCTCCATTAAAGGTCGTTCTTGTACTTCTAAATTTCCCTAATATTTCTGATGGAGTACCAGTAAACGGATCTGTACTTGTCCAAACATACACTTCACTTAAAGCTACGGTAATTCCGTCATTTGCATAAAGGGTAGAAATATTATTATGCATCGCAGTTAACCAGTTTACAGTGGTGGTAACATTTGACCCATTTTGCGTGTATGGTCCGAAACCAACTTCATAATAAATCCTTACACAATTCGACGTTTTTTTCGCTGTCATTGTTTTGGGATCGTAAGATGTTGTAATTTGTTTATTTTCCGTAAGCTGGTCTGCACCGCATACAAAAGGATTTTCACCTTTTAATTTCGAATCATTATAAGAAACAAAATCCTCTGAGTTTTTTGCTTTTCCCAAAACGATATTACCAACATTTTGAACAGAAGCAACACCCGCCACATCATTATCAAAAAAGCTAATTGCAACGATAGACTCGTTATCACCTTTTACAATACCTTGATAATAAACTCCAGGTGTATATTGTACAAATCCTTTATCAGTATTCACTTTAAAATTCTGAGTGAATAAATTATTTTTTATCAACTCTACAGAAACATTCTTTCCTTCAAATGGAAAACTCATTTCCAAAGTCTCTGGTTTTTCAGAAATAATTCGGTTGATTTCAGAAGTGTTTAATTTCATTACAGTCACGTCTTCTGCGGCTTCCTTATAAAGGTTCTGCTTTTTATTAGACTTATCT
Organism: Kaistella sp.; assembly: GCF_049588135.1. Taxonomy (GTDB): domain Bacteria; phylum Bacteroidota; class Bacteroidia; order Flavobacteriales; family Weeksellaceae; genus Kaistella. Next base: position 15,837 of record NZ_JBAVFG010000180.1, read on the forward strand.
ACCGTAAACAAGTCATACTTTACAAATGTTCTGTTTGCTGTTTTGAAATTCTTAACTTTTTGTGCGACAGGCTTCAACTCTTGTGAAAATCCTAATGCAAAGAATACCAAACTGAAAAACAACTGGAAAACTCTTTTCATAATACTTACTATTTATTTAATTATTTTACAAAAAAACCAAAAAAAATCGAGATTACCTTTAGATAACGAAATTTTAACACAAATAAAAAAAACCATCATTTTCAAAATTCTAATTATGAGATAATTCCTTTATCTTTGCTTTCAAATTTTTCAAATGCTTTATACCATTATCAAAGCCGTTCATATTATTTTCATGGTCAGTTATTTCGCAGGTGTTTTCTACCTCGCCCGAATCTTTGTTTATTATAAAGATACCGATGAGTATGAAGAAAATAAAAAGCAGGTTCTTCGGGAACAATATGTTTTTATGGCGCGAAGATTATGGAATATCATCACCGTTCCTGCCGGAATAATTATGCTGGTCACTGGTTTAATCATGATTTCTCTGAATTTTGGTTTAATGAAAACGCCTTGGTTTCATCTGAAATTAACCTTTTTAGTCGGACTTGCCTTTTATCATTATTGGTGTTGGAAAAAAGTGTTGCAAATTAAAAATCTTCACGGAAATATTCTTCCGATTGCCAATATCAAACTTCGGCAAGCCAATGAAATAGCCACTTTTATTTTATTCTTGGTCGTCTTTACCGTTATTTTAAAATCAATGGTCATCGAATACTGGTGGCAATTAATTGTAGGATTTATCGTTTTAGTCACCCTTATTATGGCAACCGTGAAACTCGTTAACAAGAAATAGTAAATAGTAAATAGTAAATAGTAAATAGTGAAATTCACAAATTGACTCGACGAAAAATCACCATTCACTCAAAGAAATTCACCATTCACCTAAATTGGTAAATCAATATATTGATACTTTGATAAATTAAAATATGATTGCAATATTAAAAAAAGAACTTTGGACTTATTTCGGAAACTGGAGCGCCTGGTTAATCATCGCTGCTTTTAGTTTAATAGGAACACTTTTTTTATTCTTCTTTGAAAATGATTCTAATATTTTCGATATCGGATCCGCAACTTTACAAAGTTATTTTGTACTCGTTCCCTGGCTTTTAATGTTTATTATTCCGGCAATTTCGATGAAGACTTTGGCAGAAGAACAACAATCGGGAACACTAAACTGGTTATTTTCACAACCTATTAAAATATCAGAAATCATCATCGGCAAATTCTTGTCCGTTTGGTTGGTTGGTATTTTATGTTTGTTACCTTCACTGGTTTATTTATACACTGTTTATGTTTTAGGCGTTCCAGAAGGAAATATTGATTTAGGCGCAACCTTCGGAAGTTATTTTGGTTTAATGATTCTCATTGCCGCTTTTTCTGCAGTCGGGATTTTAGCCTCATCACTTTCTCAAAACCAAATTATGGCGTATTTGCTCGGCGTTTTCCTGTCTTTCTTTTTGTATTTCGGAATCGAGCAATTGGCAAGTTATAAATTATTGGGTGGCGCAGATTATTTCCTTTCTAATATAGGCTTTTATCAACATTTTATGGCTTTTACAAGAGGATTAATCGACACTCGTGATATTTTCTATTTCTTTTTAATAATTGGAATTTGTTTATTCCTAGCCAAAATTTATGTAGAAAAGAAAAAATAATTGAATTTTTTATCGCTTTTAAAATGAACAAAAAAAACCTCATCTATAGTATTCTTGCTCTCGTTTTATTACTGGGAACTTTCGGGATTTTCTCTAAGCGTTTTGATCTTACACAAGAGAAAAGATATACCCTTTCTGAATCGACCACTAAAGTTTTAGAATCGGTTAAAAAACCTTTGACTTTTAATGTTTATTTGGAAGGTGATTTTCCGGCGAGTTTCCGTCAGTTGCAGAACGAAACAAAATTCATTTTAGAAGAATTTCGAAAAGTAAATCCGAAAATAGACTTTAAGTTTATAGATCCGATTAAGACCAAAATGTCCAAAGATACTTTGGCTGCGATGGGAATGCAACCGTCGATATTACCCGATATGAAAGAAGGCAAAATTTCTGAAATCGTGATGTTTCCTTATGCCTCGATCAAATATGGCTCTCATGGAACTTCGATTCCTTTAATCGTTAATTTAAGTGGAATTGATGCTTCTGAACAATTGAGCAAATCGATAGAAAACTTAGAATATAATTTTGTTTCCAATATTAAAAGAATTACTGAAGACCGTAAAAAAAATATCGGAATTCTAATCAATCAAGATGAACTTCGTCCAGATGAGTTTCGCGGCTTTATGGAAATGGCTTTAGAAAACTATAATGCCGGACCGATTATCCCCAAAAATCAAACAGAACTGACTTACGCTGATGTTCCGCAACTTCAGCACATGGATGCTTTGGTCATCGCAAAACCGAGAAAGGCTTTTACCGAAAATGAAAAGGTGATTCTGGACCAATACATCATGAATGGCGGAAAAACCCTGTGGATGATCGATGCCGTGAATGCTGAAATGGACACGCTTTTTCACGCCAAAAAAATCATGGCTTATCCGATGGATGTGAACTTAACCGATTTCTTTTTTAATTATGGAATTCGATTAAATGCTGGTTTGGTAAAGGATATGAAGAAGTCTGCACTCATCAGAATCGTCTCTGGTGAAGTTGCCGGAAATCCACAATACAGCAGTTTTCTATGGCCTTATTTTCCTTTAGGAATTGCAGAAAATAAAAATCCGATTACCAAAAATATCAATCCTGTAAAATTTGAATTTCCAACTTCGATTGATACTTTAGGACGCAAAAATATTAAGACTAAAGTTTTGTTTGAATCGAGTGAAAGAACCAATATCAAACAAGTTCCTAATTACGTTGCTCTAGCTGAAATCGTTCGGACCGATTCGTTGAGCGAAGTTGACAAACCAACTCAACCCAAAATATATGCGGTTAGTTTAGAAGGAAAATTCAGTTCCGCTTATGCCACCAGAAGTGAACGAAACATCTATCCTAATTTCAAAGCACAAAGTCCGGAAAACAAGATGATTATTATCGCCGACGGTGACGTGGGAAGAAATCAAATTTATAAAGGAAACCCGCTCCCACTGGGTGAAGATTTATTAACGAAACAATCTTATGGCAATGAGCAGTTTCTGAGAAATGCCCTCGATTTTCTTGTAGACGATTCTAATTTAATGGAATTAAGAAACCGAAATATCGAAGCCCGATTACTCGACCGGCAAAGAATCGACGAAGAAAAAACCGACTGGCAATGGATTAATTTATTGCTTCCATTGGCAATTATTGGATTGTTGGGAGGATTTTTTTATTGGTTAAGAAAACGGAAATTTAGCTAAAATTTCAAGGTTCAAAGAAGTTTAAACATCTTTTATAAAATCCTCATATTCATAAAAGACTTTTTCAAATCCATCCATTTTTTCAACAAAAAATTCAAAGATTCCTTGCCACGTATTTTTATTGTAAATAGAAACATTTTCTTTGGTAACCCAAAACCTAGAAATCACTTTTCCGTTTTCTAAAGTGTAAAATTCGTCTTTATGAATCTCGCCTAATTCTTCTTCTAAAATCGATTCGAGCGACCACATTTTTTCGAAATACGCATTGCGAAAGAGTTCATCGTTTATTTCTATATCCAGTGAAACTTCGGCTTTCTTTGGATCAGCATTAAATTTAAAGGCGAAATCTTTAATTTTGGTATTATACAAAACCCACTTTCGCGGAAAACTTTTTCCAAAAGCGATCCAGAATTCTTTTCTAAGTTGTTGTGCTTCTTCTTTGCTAAACATTGAAATAATTTAAGAACTGCGAAACTAATCAAAATATCATATCCTATCGAGTTGCAGCGCATTATTTTTTTTGGAGCGCACAAATTACATGGATTTACAAAGATTTTTCTATTTAAAAAATATTTCAGTTCAATTTTACTAATTAAGAATTCAGATGTTCGTAGCAAAAAAAAGTTAAAGTGTTTACTCTGATACTCTTTCTGGCTTCTAAAAACTTTTACCTAATCTTGCTTCATACTATCCAAAAAATCACAATATGGTTTAAGAGCGCTTTCTTATCTCATCGAGAAAAAAGACGAAGTTCTGTTTTGATTTCTGATATTGCAAATGAGAAAAAAATTCCTTTAAAGTTTTTAGAAAATATTCTTCTCGAACTGAAAAAAGCCGAAATTCGGGATAGTAAAAAAAGAAAAGGTGGCGGTTATTTTTTTGGGGGCAAATCCAGCCGAGGTTTCCCTTGCCACGATTATCAGATTGGTGAATAGTCCTATTGACATGATCCCATTTGTGATGTATCCATTTTCATGAGCAATGCCTGAATTGCAACCAGCAACACTGTGGTTTACATGACGTTCTTTAGGTCAAGAAGACCAAATTTACCGATGTTATTTTCAAAAATAAATTACCCATCAAAGTGTTCACGATGGATACCGCACCTTTCGCCGCTATGTTGACGAGCAAAACTTCCATTAAGAAAATGTTCGTGGTTATTGGGATTCTTATTATTACTTTAAGTTTTATTTCGATTGTAAAATCGGTGGGTTAATGATTTCAAATTTGATATTCAGAATTTCATCAAGCAAATAAAACCTTCCTAAAGCAATATCCAAAATTACACGGATGAAAGTTTTCGTTGAAAGATTTGTAACATTTAGCCACCGCTTCTTTTTCATTCACATTTTTTTAGTAATTTAGTTCACGAAAAAAGCATCGGCTACATTTGGTCTTTCTTAAATTAAAGTTCTTCGAAAACCCGCACTTCGCCAATACTTTTTCGTTAGCTGTAATGGTTTCCAAAATATCGTTTAATATTCTGCTATGAAAATATTTCTTCTAATTTTCACCTTTAGTTTCGGATTAATTTCCGCTCAAACTCACCGATTTATTTATGAATTTAAGTTTAAGCAAAATCCTAAGCAAACTGAATTCAAAAAAGAAAATATGACTTTGGACATCAATCCAGAAAATGTGAAATTTTATAATTATCACTATGTAACAATTGATTCAACAAACATTACAAAAGGACAAAATAGTCAACTCTGGGACACTTCTACTCCTGTTGTGGTTCGATTAAAAAATTCAAATACTTACAATAATTATAACCTAATTAATGATGTATTTGTTTTTGATACTGAAAATAATATCAATTGGAATCTCGATAAAGA
>NZ_JBAVFG010000181.1:0-14134 GCF_049588135.1 Kaistella sp.
GTTTTATTCACATTAAAGAAACCCCAGCCCTAACAACATGACTCATAGAATACTAAAGTCTTATAAACTTATACACTTTATCTTTAAGCATCACTTTTGCGATAGGGATAGTAGTGGAAATCCCACAGCAAGCGTAGGGTTTTGCCAAGGCGCGAGGAATTGTAACGGATAGCCCGGTCCCCAAGCGAGGGAAAATTATGCAGAACTTTTGTAAGCCAGGTGGGGAATCGCCCAAGGAAAATAAAAAAAATCTATTATAAGTGTTGAGGAAAGTAACTCTTTAAATACTTTATCTATAATATAAGGACAGCTCTTATAAAAGCATAAAAAAATCCCACTCTTTCGAATGGGATTCTATATCCACTAACTAAATATGATTATTTATTCAGCTGCTTGTTTAGATTAACAGCGTCTTGATAACTAGGATTCAATTGTAATGATTTACTTACGTAATCTTTGGCTTTTGCAGGGTTGCTATCTTTATCTAAATAAGCAACTGCAAAATAGGCATAAGAAAGAATCTCTTTATTGCTTTCAACTTCTTCGGGTTTAACAGTTGCAATAAATTTCTCATAAGCAAGTTTGGCCAATTCAGTATGACCTGCTTGCTGTTGAGAATAACCTTGACTATAATAAGCAGGTGCCCAATCTGGCAGCAATCCACTCATTTTCTGCCAAGAGTAAATAGCTCCATTCCAGTTTTTAACTTCCTGATATGCGTTAGCTAATTTAAACAAAGCGTCAGTATCTTGCGGATTTTTCGCAACTTCTTTTTTAAGGGCTTCGATTTCTGGACTTGTTGCGCCAGCATCAATTGAAGCTTGAGTGACTCCACCACCAGTTTTAATTTTTAACAATTCGGCATCCCATTTCATAGTTTCGTCTTTCGCAGCTTTTGCGATTGCAATTTTTTGCTGAGATTCTGTTAATAAGGCTGCTTTTTTAACTGGATCAGTTTCCTTCTGAGCCAATCCTGCCGCGATAAGACCTATTAAACCTTCATCCGCAGCCAAAACTCTTGATTTTTCGGCTTTTGCTAAAAACATATTCATGCTTTGTTGAGCCTCGGCATAATCTCCATCTGCATATTGTAAATAAGCTCTTAATTTATATTTGATAGGATCTTGAACTTTATCAAAAACTTTATCGAGATACATTTTTGAATTTCCATAATCTTCATTGGTAAAGAAAAGTTTAGAAATTTCTAATTGAGTATCTGGATCTTCATCTGCGTACTTTGCATAATTAATCAAATCCTGAGTTGCTAATGCATTTTCTTGGTATCTGATATCATAAGCTGCTTTTGCTTTGTAAGCAGGCGCATAAGTTGGATCAGCTAAAATTGCTTTATCAATATTTTCTTTGGCGGGTTTCCACTGTTGAGCCTGCATCCAAAGTGTTCCGATTCTTGTAAATACAGATGCTTTGTTTTTTGCACTTGGCAATGCTTTTTCATAAGCAGTCATTGCAGAACCTGCAACTTGCGGACTATTCGTTAATTTCAAACGATATGCGTCACCAAGGGTATAATAATAATGTGCAGGAGTTCCATTCTTAGCTGATTTTTCTATAGCTTTATTTAAATAATCAATTGCCATATCCGCACTAGAGGCACCACCGAACAGCGTAAGTGCTTCTGCAGCTCTATAAAGAACTTCAGCATCTTTTTCTTTAGAGTCTTTAACAATATTTTGAATTTCTCCTATTGCCGCTTTATCTCCTTTCCCTAATTTAATAGAAGCTAATCCTATTTTATTAAGATTGCTTTTTTTATCTATTTCTAAACCTTTATCAAAATCTTCTTTTGCTTTTTCAAAATTTGGCTCGAATTGAGTTAAATAGGAGTTTCCTAAATAAAAATAATTCTCTGCTGATGCAGATTTTGCGACCATTTCTGTAAACACCTGTCTTGCTTGCGCATATTTATGGCTGTCGGCACTATTAATTCCTTCTTGCAAAGTTTGACCAAAAGCAAAATTCGACAAAAAACCTACTGAAACCCCGAAGGCAATCTTCTTCGTTAAATTCATTATATCTTTCATTTTAAATTGTTTAAATTTATTTATAATAACTAAATATACACCACCCAATTTTTATACCAAAACTAAAGGTGATTATAGCGAGTGTATTTTTTTTAAAAAAATTACCGCATCTGTACTTCTCTTTTAAAAATATGATAAGGTTGTAAACCCTCTTTTGAAACAACAATCTGCCCAAGCTGCGTACAAGAAAATCGAATAAAACCATTCCCTAAACCAAAATATTTTTCATTGGTAAGAAAATATAAAACACGTGTGAAAGGATAAGACATATTGACCAGGTTTTCTACCCGCGGCTCATACGACTTATTATCTTGGACTACTTTTAAAATTTTTACCGAATTTTTTAATTTTTCAGATTCCTGATCGTAAGGTCTGCTAATCGTATTTAAACCGATTGCACCTATCTTTTCTGGAAATTTATTTAATTGCTCAATTATATTTTTATTCCCATTAATAATAGAAAACTTCAATTGATCTGGAGTAGTATTCAATTTCTGAGCAACGAAATTAAGGTTACTCGAATTGGTACCATCAAAAATAATATTTTTTTTGTCATTGTTCAGTTCTTGCCTGATCTCTTCCACGGTGATGGTTTCTCGAGGCGAATCTTTTGGAACAATGAAAACCACTGCATCGGCCGCAAATTTTGCTGGGAGCCAATCAAGACCGGTTTCTTTTTGGTAAGCGTTCCTTTCATCTTCGTTTAATTCCCGTGACATTACGATTACGTCAACTTTCCCCTCTAACAAATCTAAAAAAGCAAAATCTTCTTTTTTAATTTTTAAATTAATTTTAGTGTTTGGATAAAGAGCCATATACCGACTAGTCAATGCTTCTGAAACGCTGGCAAAGGACTCATCCACTTCCATACTGATTTCACCTTGCTGCGGGCTACCTACAACAACATCCGATTTTTTTTTGCACGATGCCAATAGCACAAAAATACTTATCATTAATAATAAACTATTCTTCATCTTGCTGTTCTCTGATTCTATAGATTGCGCGAATGATTCTAAAAGCACCGTACAGAACGAACAAGCCTCCTAATGGATAAGCGACATTCGGTTCTAAAAAGATGACGAAGAATTTATAAACGATTACCACGATTCCTAATAGAACATAGAAAATTCCGGCAACGATGGAAAGCCAATTAAATATCATATTTCACAAAATTACAAAATAAATAAAAAAGAGAAGCTTTCACTTCTCTTTTCTATTCGTATAATTAAAAACCTTATTCGAACTGCATTGTTAGCGGTAATCTGTAACGATATCTTACAGCTTGACCATTAATTTTTGCAGGAGACCATTTATTTTTAACGGACTTAACCGTTCTTACTGCCTCAGCGTTGAATGTTTTATTAGAACCTTCTGCTTTAACATCTGTGATTGAACCATCTCGCTCAACTACGAAAGTAATTGTTGCTTTAACAGTACCTTCATCGCCATCCATTGCTCCGGTGTCAAAATTATTTTGAACACTAGATCTAAACTTATTGATCCCACCAGGGAATTCTGCCAACTGCTCTACTTCCGTGTACACTTGCGTTTCTGAAACTTGTGGTTTCACTTCTACGGTCTGTACCTTTCCAGTTGATGGAGGTGGTGGCGGTGGCGTGTAACTTGGGGTTTTCACTCCTTCTTGATTTGCTAAACCTGTAGTCGTTTCCAACTGCTTCGTAATTGGTGGCGGTGGAGTTTCTACTTTCGGCGCTTTTACCGGCTCCGGCACTACGTTCTGAATCACCTCTTGTTTCGGTTCTTCTTTTGGTGGAGGTGGTGGCGGTGGCTCTTCTTCTTTTGGTTGCTCTATGATTGGCTCATCCGGAAGAATGTCAATTAAATTGGCATTTACTTCTGTTGTTTCTTTAGCAGTCATTTGTTTTATTTTCATAATAACAAATGGGGTAATTGCACAAACAAGGAATAAAACCGTTCCGAAGATGAAAGCTTTTGTGAGAATTGATCTATAGCTTGTTCTTAAATCAAATGCACCATACGCTTTATTTCTATTTTCAAATACAATCTCGTCCAAGGTAGGAGTCGTATTGTAAGTGTTTTCTTCTGCCATTATTCTGTCTTTTAAATATTAAACGTATCTTCTAGTTGGTAGGTTTAGCAGGAGTCGCTTTTGACTCTCCCACTTTTTTCTCATAAACAGCTTCTTCCCAAGGTTTAATATCGGTAATACCGTATATTTCATTTTTGGTAATGGCCATTTCATCTAGCATATCTACGAAATTTTTATATACAGCATCGTCCGTTGGTTTAATGATCACGGTAAATTTACTTTGATCTTTTGCTCTGGCTTTTGCTTGCTCGATTACTTTTGTAATCCCTTCTCTATCAAAATTTGTTTCCTGAAGATTTGCTGGTGTAAGCTCATCTTTAGGTAACTGATGATAGAAAATTCTATTGTCTTTCCCTAAAATTATTGAAATAGAGTTGGATAAGTCAATTTCTGTATCTGGTGGTTTTTGATTTTCATTCGGTTTTGCCGGAAGACCTAAATCCATCACATTCGGTTTGTTGAAAGTTGTTACTAACATAAAGAATGTGATCAAAAGGAACGCCAAATCCACCATGGGAGTTAAATCTACGTGGGGCACCTGCTTTTTCGAGCGTACCTTTCCGCCTTTCCCGCTGTTGTCTTTTACTTGTACTTCTGCCATTTCTTAATTATTTTGCAACTTCCTGACTTGTTATTAACCAGAATTTCAAGAAATCTATATCTCTCAATCCTTCAAATAAAGATTTAACTTTAGGATACTGTGTATCTACATCCCCTTTGATTGCTAATTTGTAATCAGGGTTGATGGCTAAACTTTGTTGTACCCAATCTATTAATTGTTTATTTGTACTATCCATAGGAATTCCCGTTTTGCTTTTAAAAGCTTTTCGGTCTTCCTCTGAAAGATCCAAGAATCCTTTAAGTTGATTCATCGGAACTCCAATTGACTGAACATTAGAAAAAGCAACTTTTTCTGGGTCAGTAAATTTCATACCATACTTCTCTCCCATTTTATCCAACAGAGCGATTCGCTCGGTTCCGTTTTCAACTGGTGTAAAATAGAATCTTCCGTCTGTTGTGCTCAAAATAGTCATTAAACTCGCATCTGGAAGAAGCTTTTCAGATATAGAAGATGGCGTAGTAATCGTCTCGATATCAGGTTTTGCAAACTGAGCCGTGAGGATAAAGAATGTAAGGAGTAGAAACGATACGTCGGTCATCGCCGTCATATCTACCCTTATATTATGTCTTTTTGGTTTGACTCTCGCCATTGTAAATTATTTTTTATTAAACTTCTGTTTTTTGAGATTTTTCGGACTTTAAAAAATCTCCATCATTGCTGAATTCTTAGTGGAATTCTGCAAATGACTGCTGGATTGACATTGCGATTTCGTCAATTTTGAACGTTAACCCGTCAATCTTAGAAGTAAAATAGTTATAAAGAATAATTGCAACCGCAGATGTACCAATACCTAAAGCAGTATTTACTAACGCTTCAGAAATACCGATTGATAATGCCGCTGAATCCGGAGTACCTCCACCTGAACCTAATGCGCTAAACGCTTTAATCATCCCGATTACTGTTCCTAATAGTGCTACTAGAGTTGCTACTGTACCTAATGTAGAAAGAATCATCATGTTTTTCTCTAACATTGGCATTTCAAGAGTTGTAGCCTCTTCGATTGATTTATTAAGAGCTACCATTTTCTGCTCTTTATTCATAGTAGAATCATTAGATAATGCTTTGTAAGTAGTTAATCCTTCTTTTACTACATTTCCGATAGACCCTTCTTGTCTGTCACATTCTTCGATTGCTTCATCAACTTTATTTTGATTCAATAAGCTTCTTACCGTTAAAACGAAATTATCAATATTTCCTTTCCCTGTGGCTTTACTTAAAACTAAAGCACGCTCGATTGAAAATACGATTACGATAATCATAAAAGAAATAAGAATAGGCACGATTGGCCCTCCCATATAAATAACCCCCATAAAACCATTCCCCGGGTGTAATTCTTTGGTTTCTAAACCTGAAAAAGCTACAGATGAAAGACCATCAAGCCTTGGATCAGCTTTGAAATTACCAGGATTACCTAATACAAAGATGTAAATAGCAATACCTATTGCGATAAGAACAGGAATTATTAATGCCGGATTTAATCCTCCTAATTTTTTAGCAACTACTTGCTCCTCGTTGTTTGAAACATTCATTTCCATACTAAACTAAATTATAATTGTTATTTTAAATTTTCGAGCTGTAAAATAAAGTTAAAAAATCTAATAATGCAAGTCTTTAAGGGTCATTAAATTGAATTTAATGCAATATTAAGATACATTAACTTTCAATTATTAATAATTATAATATCAAAAAATGATTATTATTATTAATTTTAAAAATACCTTTAAAAAATCACAAAAATTACATGCTCTTTTTTATGATTGCACTATAAATATTTTTTTTACTTTTTATTTTCAGAGAACAATATTAATTATTTTTTTCGGTACAATGATTACTTTTTTTGGATTATTTCCCTGCACTTGTTCCATTGTTCGATTATCAGCTAAAACTATTTCCTGAATTTCAGGAATAGATAACTGCGCAGAAAGACTTAATTTAAATCTCATCTTACCATTAAAGCTCACCGGATATTCGAATTCATCTTCCACCAAATACTTTTCTTCAAATTTAGGGAAAGGTGCAAATTCAATAGAATCTGCATCCCCTAATTTATTCCACAGTTCTTCTGCGATATGTGGCGCGTAAGGCGAAACCAAGACTGCTAGCGGTTCTAAGATTTTTCTTTTGTTGGTTTTCAGCTTCTGTAATTCGTTCACGGCAATCATAAACTGCGAAACCGAAGTGTTGAAAGAGAAATTCTCAATATCTGAACTTACTTTTTTAATTAAAGTATGAAGAACTTTATATTCTTCTTTTGTTGGCTCTTCCTCTGCAACTTCGAAATCATCTCCATTATAATATAGATTATAGAATTTCTTTAAAAATCCATAAACCCCACTTAAACCTTGGGTGTTCCACGGTTTTGATTGTTCCAAAGGACCGAGAAACATTTCGTACAAACGTAAACAATCTGCGCCATACTCCTCGCAAATATCATCGGGATTTACAACATTGTATTTGGATTTGGACATTTTTTCGACTTCGCGTTCAGTGATGTATTTTCCGTCTTCCAAAACAAATTCTGCATCAGCAAATTCATATCTCCATTTTTTGAAAGCTTCTATATCCAATTCATCGGAAGAACCTTTTAATAACGAAACATCAACATGGATTTTTTGTGTTTGATAATTTTTCTCTAAACCTTTTGAAACATATTGATTCGTTCCATCTATTCTAAAAACAAACGCACTCATCCCCAAAATCATCCCTTGATTAATCAATTTTTGAAAAGGTTCATCTTGATTAATATGACCTCTATCTTTCAAAAACATATTCCAAAACCGAGAATACAGCAAATGTCCAGTTGCATGCTCGCTTCCGCCAATATACAAATCAACTTGTCCCCAATAATCGGTCAATTCTTTATTCGCAAAAACCTCATCATTATGCGGATCCATATATCTTAAAAAATACCACGAACTTCCCGCCCAACCAGGCATTGTCGATAATTCTAAAGGAAAAATAGTTTCATCATTAATTAAATCAGTAGAAACAATTTTCTGATTCGCCTCGTCCCAAGCGAAATTTTTTGCATTTCCTAAAGGCGGATCTCCATCTTCTGTCGGTAAATATTTTTCAACTTCCGGAAGCTCCAAAGGAAGTGCAGAAATTGGTAACGAATACGGCATTCCCTCTTTATAATAAACAGGAACCGGTTCTCCCCAATATCTTTGGCGGGAAAAAATCGCATCCCGTTGTCGGTAATTGGTTGTTCCGTGCCCGATATTTCTCTTTTCAATTTCAGCGATAATTAATGATTTAGCGTCATCATATTTTAATCCATTCAAAAATTCAGAATTCACACAAACTGAATCTTTCGAATCAAAAGACTCTTCCTGAATGTCATTATCGTTTTCAATAACGTTAATAATCGTCAAACCGAATTTTCTCGCAAAACGGTGATCGCGTTCGTCATGTGCAGGAACGGCCATTACCGCGCCTGTTCCGTAACCCATCAACACATAGTCAGAAATATAAACCGGCATTTCCTGATTGGTAAACGGATTCAGAGCATAACTTCCGGTGAATGCACCACTCACATTCTTCACATCAGACATTCGGTCTCGCTCCGTTTTCTTAGAGGTCTGTTCGATATAATTTTCAACTTCTTCTTTTTGACCTTCTATCGTTAAACTTTTAACCAAAGGGTTCTCCGGCGCTAAAACCATAAAAGTCGCACCAAAAATAGTATCTGGACGCGTGGTGAAAACGGAAATCTTTTCTACAGAATCTTCAACATCGAAAGCTACCTGCGCTCCCTGAGATTTCCCAATCCAATATTCCTGCGCATCTTTCAACGGTTGGGGCCAATCCAAAGAATTTAAACCTTGCAGTAATCTTTCAGAATACGCCGTGATTCTCATGCTCCACTGCATCATTTTCTTTTGAAAAACAGGAAAACCACCTCTTTCAGATTTACCGTCTTTTACCTCATCATTCGCCAAAACAGTTCCTAATCCCGGACACCAATTCACCGTTGTTTCTGCACGATACGCTAAACGGTAGTTTAACAAAATATCCTGTTGATCCAATTCAGAAGCACTTTTCCATTCTTCTGCTGTGAAATCTAACTGATCATTTTGAACCGCTGCTAAATTTTGAGTTCCGTGGCTTTCGAAATGACGAATCAATTCTTTAATATCTTCCGCTTTATCAGTCGTTTTATTATACCAGGAATCGAAAAGCTGAATAAAAATCCATTGCGTCCATTGATAATATGAAGCATCGGAAGTTCGAACTTCCCTACTCCAATCGAAAGAAAACCCAATTTTGCGAAGTTGCTCTTCATATCTATTGATATTTTGCTCGGTTGTAATTGCAGGATGCGTTCCGGTCTGTATCGCATATTGCTCGGCAGGAAGCCCGAAAGAATCATAACCAACAGGATGCAAAACATTAAATCCCTGATGCCTTTTATATCTCGCATAAATATCTGACGCGATGTAACCCAGCGGATGACCAACATGCAAACCCGCACCGGAAGGATAAGGAAACATATCCAATACATAAAATTTCGGTTTATCGGTTGTATTTTCAGTTTTATAGGTTTGATTTTCTTTCCAGAAATTCTGCCATTTTTTTTCGATGGATTGATGGTCGTAAAACATTTCTTAATTTTAAATAAGTCACAAATTTAGGGTTTTGAAATGAATTTTCGATTGAAACTAAATATCGTAAATTCGTCCTATCAAATTTTAAAAACACAATGCCCGAAGTTTCCATCATTACTCCTGTTTTTAATTCATCAGAATTGATGGCAAAATACCGAATGCACGCAACAAGTATTTCCCGCAAAAAAACCAATATTATGGAAGACCAATATTTGGCGTACAAAGATTATATGAAATTCTCGACTTTGAAATCATTGTATTATACGATGAATTGGGGTTTTAATGGTTTTATTAAAAATTCTAAAATCTTTAATTAATGGAATATTCAAAAGAATTTAAACAAGCGCTGAGCGAATTTTCATCTATTGAAAAAGATCGATTAATTTTCCGATTGTTGAAAAAAGATAAAATCCTTTCCCAGAAATTGTATTTTGAATTAATCGATCACGAAACCGTTGACGACAAACGCGAAAAAATGGAAATTTTAATTGCAGAAAAAGTAAAAAAAGTGACTTCTCATCTTAAAAATCCAAAATATTTTCTCACTTCCATCCGAAGCATCAGTGCAGAAATTGCGCTTCATGTAAAAGTGACTTCCGATAAATTTGGCGACGTTTCGTTGAATTTACTTTTGGTCAATAAAATTTTAGAATACAATCATCAATTATCGCAACAAAGGTTCGATAACGTCTATAAACTCTACATTTATCTGATTAATAAATTGGCAAAAGCATTAATTTCCATTAAAAAATTAGATGAAGATTATTGGTTAGAATTCGATAAATTTTTAACAGATATTGATTTTCAAATTCACGAAACCCTTTATCTGGAAAAGCTTTGCATCAATAATAGTTTCGATTTCAATTGGCTGAAATGCGAGAACATTCCGGAAAATTTGGATTTGATTATCAAAGACATTAAAAGTCAGGGATTTTTACGATAACTTTTCTACAACTGCGAAATTTTATGCATCACACGATTCACCATTTCGTCACAATAAATCAAATTAAATTCGAAAATATCTTCTTTATTGTAGCTTTTTTCAATTTCTGTTCTCAAATAAGATTTTGCCCGATTGGTGCGAACTTTCACGTTATTTTCGCTGATATTCAAAACTTCGGCAGTTTCCGAAACACTCAAACCATTAATTTCTCTCAACGTAAAAACGGTTCTGTAATCTTCAGGAATATTGAGCAAACTCTTTTCTATAACTGAATTTAATTCTTTATTCATCACATTTTTAGAGGTTTCGTTGGTTTGAATGTTTTCAAAAATCGGCGCATTTATTTCCCGAATTTCAATGTTTTTTGAATTCCATTTTTGGGTTTTTCTGTAACATTGATGAAGCATTATTTTAGAAATCCAAGTTCGTAAACTCGACCTATTTTCGAATTGATGAAGATGCGTAAATACTTCAATATAAGCTTCTTGCATTAAATCCTGAGTATCTTCATGGGAGAAACGATACATTTTCCCAATTCTATACAAATACGGATTATTTCTTCTGATTATCAATTCGAAAAGCGCGGTTTCTTTAGCCAGAATCCTGTCGATTAATTCTTGATCCGAATATTTTGCCTGCATTTCCATTTAATTATGATCGAAAATCAAAGCCAATTTTGCCATTGAAAATGCTGAAATTGCCATTACCAAATCTCGTACGGCAACATCGGCAAACTTCCAACCCATCAACAAAGTTAAGGCAATTAAAACCAACCAAGCCGAAACAACCAAGCCTCCGATTTTCGGTTTCAAAAACACTAAAATCCCTGCAATAATTTCGATTACGCCAACAATCATCATGAAAGTTTCGCCCGAAAAAGGCAATAAATTTGCAATCGTTGGATTAAGATATTGCGACCAATGCGTAAGAATATTGGTAAATTTATCTAATCCCGCAACAATCGGCACGATGACGAAAGTGAATTTTAAAAGGTTGAAAATCGGTTGAATGTTTTGTTTTAAAGTAGTTTATATTTTTTTAGTTAAAAAACTGGTTCTACTACAATAGAGTCAGGCTAAAACAGAAAGGTTACAAAATTTTGAAAAATTATTTTGAAGCAATAATTTTCGTCACAACAATTTCCGAAGCATTCGGTTGCGAATCGATAAAATTTCTGGCGTTTTCGCTCATTTTTTTCATTAAATCGTCATCGTTTAATAAACCTAAAATATACGGTGCTGCGAAAAATTCGTCTTCGAAAGATTTTCCGCCATTTTGTGAAATTATTTCATCGGCTTCGGGGTTTTTGGTATATTGATTTCCAAAGAAAACAGGAATCCCGAAAGTCGCAGCTTCCAAAATATTGTGCAATCCTTTCGAATGAAAACCGCCGCCAACAACGGCTAAATCACCGTAAGAATAAATTTTAGAAAGCAAACCGATACAATCGATAATAAGAATTTGAGGATTTGAAGATTTGAGGATTTGAGATTCCGAAATTTGACTATACAAAATCGCATTCGGGAAAATCTGCTTTAAATACGCAACTCTTTTCAAATCGTGTGGCGCAATAATTAATTTTAAATCACGGTTTTTTGAGGCAATAATTTCCGCCAATCTTTCTTCCGATTCCCAAGAACTCCCGAAAACAATCGTCTTTTTGTTTTGTTTAAAATCATCTATAAATTCTACAAAATTATCTCTTTCACGCAATTTTTTCACGCGGTCAAAACGGGTATCTCCAGAAGTTGAAGAGTTCATCAAACCAATTCCTTTCGCCAAAGCAGTAGAATGTTTCGTTTGATGAAAAAACCAATCTACGTTTTTAGAAAGTCGTTCCACAAACCAATTTCCATAAATTTTGAAGAAAATTTGAGTTTCATAAAAAAGCGCAGAAACGACGAAAACTTTCGCTCCCTGGTTTTTCAATTCGTCTAATAAATTGTACCAATAATCATATTTTACGGTAAAGAAAATATCCGTTTTAAAATTCGAAGTAAATTCTTTTACCCATTTTTTGGTGTCAAAAGGAAGATAACAAATCGCATCGGCAATCGTATTTTTTTTGATGACATTATCATAACCTGAAGGCGAAAAAAAGGTGATGAGAATTTTATGTCCGGGGAATTTTTCTTTCAGTTTTTCGAGCACAGGAAGACCTTGTTCATATTCACCCAAACTTGCTGCGTGCATCCAAATCACTTTATCTTCAGGAGAAAATTTCGATTTCACGATTTCGCAGGATTGTCTTCTTCCCGCCAAACCTTTCTTTAATTTGTAATTAAAAATCGCCCCGATTTTCATGGCGAAAATGAGCAGGGAAACGAATATGTTGTAGAGGAATTTCACAATGAAAATTTGGTAATTTGATAATGAGTTAATTTGAAAATTATTGATAAAAGTTAAAAATATTAGTTTACTCCATATTTAAACTAATTAACTCCATAACTATCTAACTTTTCTTACAAACCTCAATCTGTGCGTATGTTTATTCAATTCTTTATTAAAAATCCCAGAAGAATCCAAAGTGTCAATTCGAACTTTTCCGTATGCGTGAATGATTTTCTGATCTTCGAGCATGATTCCGACATGGGTGATTTTTCCTTCTTCATTTTCAAAAAACGCTAAATCTCCTGGCTGACTTTCTTCCACAAAATCTAAAACCTCACCGATTTCTGCTTGTTGATAAGCATCTCGTGGCAAAGAAATTCCGTGAACTTTATAAATAATTTGCGAAAAACCGCTGCAATCGATCCCGAAAAAACTTCGTCCGCTCCATAAATACGGAACATTTAGAAATTTTTTGGCGGTTTCTGAAATAGTTTCAATGTTTAAAAACAAAGGCTTTGTCATTTCAGAATTCACTTCACTTCCCATGGATAGTAATATGGCACCTTGTGAAGTATTGTACATTTGAATCGTATTCAGAACCAATTCCGTTTTTCTTTCAAGGAAATATTCGTCGGAAATCTCAGAAATTTGTTGTGCATCGATCCAACCTTCATAACCATCAAAATGCGTTTTTATTTTGATAAACTTTCCTTTAACTTCAAGAATACCAACCGTTTCTCCATAGAGAAGTTGCGAAGTCATTTCTGACTGATGAGATTGTTCTGCTCGAATTGCAGCCACCGAAACCGTACAAATTCCTTTGTTCATCGTTATTCCTAAAAATTTATTTTTTTCTGATTAAATGAAGTCCGTCCCGCAAAGGTAAAATAACATTTTCGAAATTTTCATCTTTTGAAATCATCTCGTTGAGTTCTTTTATTATTTGCGTGGATTTTTGTTTCGGATGTTCTTCTAAAACTTTGCCGTACCACAACACATTATCAAATAAAATAACCGAACCTGATTTTATTTTTGACTTAATTAAATTAAAATATTCTACATAATTTTCTTTGTCTGCATCGACGAAAACAAAATCAAAAATCTCTTCAGTATTATTTAAAAACGCTTTTGCATCTTTTAACTGAAAATCAATCTGACTAGAAAACTCACTTTCCTGAAAATATTTTTTCGGTAAATAAGCCAACTCTTCATTAATATCTAAAGTGGTTATTTTTCCTTCTTTCGATAAACCTTCCGCTAAACACAAAGTTGCATAACCTGTGAAAGTTCCAATCTCTAGAATGTTTCTTGCCTGCAACATCTTCGACAAAATTGCCAAAAACCTTCCTTGCAAATAACCCGAAATCATGTGTGGCTGCGTGGTTTTCTGAAAAGTTTCTTTTCGTAATCTTTTCAAAATATCGGGTTCTGCGGAAGTGTGACTTTCTAAATAACGATCCATTTTCGGGCAATTTTCTTCGAAGAAGCTCATAGGATTAAATTTTAATTCAAATTTAA
>NZ_JBAVFG010000182.1:0-14385 GCF_049588135.1 Kaistella sp.
GATAAATTTTTATGGTAATATGCGAAAAATTTAAAATCTGAAAAAATAATTTAAAATTCTTTATCTTAACGCCTTTAAAATTGAAACCAATGAGCAACTTAGAAATGTGGGAAGTTTTTATCCAAACAAAACCCGGACTTTCCCATAAACACGCAGGAATCGTGCAAGCGGCAACGGCCGAAATGGCACTGCAAAATGCACGCGATGTTTATACAAGAAGAATGGAAGGAACTTCAATTTGGGTCGTTCCGAGTAAATATATAGTGACTTCTGAAGGAATTGATAAAGAAGCATTTTTCGATCCGGCGGACGATAAATTATACCGCCACCCGACTTTTTACGAAATCCCAAATGATGTAAAAAACATGTAAATGCAGGATGATGGATGTAGGATGTCAGATGTTTATGACGCCAATCATCCAACACCTAACATCTAACACCCAACAATAATAAATGAATCCACTTTTTAATTATACTTTAAAACTTGCCGACGACACTTTGATTTTCGGTCAAAGATTGGGCGAATTGTGCGGGCAAGGACCGTATCTGGAAGAAGATATTGCGTTGACCAATATCGCTTTAGACTATCTCGGACAATCGAATAATTTCTATAAATACGCCGCTCAAATTCAAAATGAAGGAAAAACCGAAGACGATTTGGCTTTTCTTCGTTTGGAAAAAGAATACCTGAATTGCCAACTTTCGGAACTTCCAAACGGCGATTATGCGAACACGATTTTGAAAGTTTATTTCTTTGCGGTTTATCAAAAAATTCTTTACACGGAATTAATGAAAAGCAGCGATGAACAACTTTCTGCGATTGCCGAAAAATCTCTGAAAGAAGTAAAATACCATTACACGCACACTTCAACCTGGATCAAAATGTTTGCAGGCGGAACCGAAGAAAGTAAAACCCGCATGAAAAATGCGGTTGAAAATCTTTGGGAATACACCGGCGGAATGTTTGCCGAAACTTTGGGTGAAGAAGATTTGGTGAAATTAGAAATCGTTCCAGACGGAAAACTCATTCACGAATTGTGGACAAAAACCGTAGCCGAAGATTTCCTAAATTTTGGAATAGAAATCCCGGAAAGTGAATTTATGCAAAAAGGATCACGAACCGGTTATCACACAGAATATTTTGGTTTTATTTTGTGTGAATTGCAGTTTATGCAGAGAACGTATCCTAATTGTGCGTGGTAGGTTTTTAATGGGACAATTTATAAATGTACCCGTTTAGCAATTATAAATGTTGCGAAAAAAATTACTGATTTACACCTTTAAATATTATAAATTTAACCATTAAGATTTGATTAAGAGATTAAGTTCATTAAGGTTTTCTTTGGAAATTGTAGCGTAAATTTTTTGGTCTTTTGAAATACTTAAAAAAATAAAACTTTTGTGACTTTTGTGGTTGAAAAAAAATGCAAAACCTTTTAGAAATATTATCCCAAATCCCCGATCCCGAAATTCCCGTTATCAATATCGTGGAACTCGGCATTGTTCGGGATGCAAAAATGATTTCAGACAACGAAGTAGAAATCGTGATTACACCGACGTATTCTGCGTGTCCGGCGATGTTTAATATTGAGGAAGACATTGTAAAACTCTTCAAAGAAAAAGGAATTTCCGCCAAAATTATCACTAAAATTTCTCCCGTTTGGACGACCGATTGGATTACCGATGAAGCCAGAGAAAAACTTCGCATTTACGGAATTACGCCGCCCGAAAAAGGAAATCACGAAGATCATTTGAATGTTCCGAAAAAATGCCCAAGATGCGGTTCTTACAACACCAGACAGATCAGCCGTTTCGGTTCTACGCTTTGCAAAGCAAGTTACCAATGCAACGATTGTCTGGAACCTTTCGATTATTTTAAATGTCATTAATTCAATTTGAAAATGAGTGAATTTGAGGATCTGAAAATCTGCTGATTTGCGAATAAATGAAATTTCCAAATTGACACATTCTCAAATTTTCAAATTATAAATTTTATCTTTGTGAAAACGCATCATTTTCAAATTTAACTCATTGTCAAATTTTCAAATTAAAAACTATGTACACTCAACTCGAAATAGAAACGCTTCTCGATGGGAAACTTCAAATTGCATATCTCAATGACGAAAAAACTTTTAACAGTTTAAATAAAACCTTACTTTCTGAATTGAGAACTTTTGTTCATGATGGAAGTCGCGACGAAAAAGTTCGTTGTCTTGCCATTTCTGGACGTGGAAAAGCGTTCTGTTCCGGGCAGAATTTGAAAGATGCCATGTCTTTCAACGATCCCGAAGAAGAAAGAGTTATCCAACGAATGGTGATCGATTATTATAATCCTTTGGTGAAAGAAATTGCAAACGCCAGAAAACCAGTTGTTTCTTTGGTCAATGGTCCTGCTGTTGGAGCTGGTGCAATGTTAGCTTTGATTTGCGACATCGCTTTGGCGACTGAATCTTCTTATTTTTCCCAAGCTTTTGTGAACATTGGTTTAATTCCCGATACTGGCGGAACCTACTGGTTGCCAAAACTTTTAGGAAGACAACAAGCGAATTATTTGGCATTTACAGGAAAAAAACTTTCCGCAGTGGAAGCGAAAAATTTAGGTTTAATTGCTGATGTTTTCGAAGACGAAAATTTCATGGTGAATGCCATGGGAATTTTAGAACAAATTTCGAATTTACCTACGAAAGCAATTGCATTGACTAAAAAAGCATTCAACGAATCGTATGAAAACAGCTTATCCAAACAATTAGATATTGAAGGAATTCTTCAGCAAGAAGCCGCAGAATCAGAAGATTTCATGGAAGGAGTTACTGCATTTCTGGAAAAAAGAAAACCAGAATACAAAGGGAAATAGCACATTGTAGAAGGTCGGGTGTAAAAAGTAATTAAATACTTTCTACATCCGACGTTTTACCTTTTACAAAAAAGAAAAATGAAGAAATGTTTCCTGATTTAAAAGCAATTCAACTGATACTCCCAAAAATAATTTCAAGTTCAAAATCTTCACTAGCACATTAATAAATTTTCAAATTGTATGAAAAAATTAAATATAATGTTATTTATTTTAATAGTAAATTTCACTTTTGCACAAACAAAACAGTTCATTTACGATTATATTTTGGTACCTGATTCTACGCAAAAAGCAGTTAATTTCTCGGCAATAATGGCTCTAAATATCGATAAAGAAAAGTCTGAATATTTCAATTATGAAAAATTTGTTTCAGATTCTACAATACATGCAGAAATTAAAGATGGTTCCTATTTTCTTAAACCACCCGCTCCACCGCAAAAAAGAAATAAAATGATTACAAGAAGTCGGGTAATTAAAAAAAATAATTCTAATATTATTGAATACATTACACAAATTTCTGAAGATGACTACTTGGTTAATCAAACTATTGATTTAAAATGGAAACTTTATCCAGAATACATCTCTGTTTTAGATTATAAAGCTCAAAAAGCTACGACAGAATTTGGTGGTAGAAAATGGACTGCTTGGTTCACAAAAGACATTCCTTTTCAAGATGGCCCTTACAAATTTAAAGGTTTGCCAGGCTTAATCGTAAAAATAGAAGACGAGTCTAAAAGTCATCAATTTGAATTAAAAGGGATTAAAAATTTGCACGATAGTTTTGTCTACCCAGATAATTCAGATAACGTAAAAATCGCAATACCACATGTGAAATTTGTAAAAGCATTTAAAGAAAATCGAAAATATCCAGCAATCGCTCTAAAGAAGAGATTTCCTAATGTAAAAGATATAGCAATGGTTAAAGATATTGAAAAAAACATACTGGAAGAACTTAAAAAAGACAATAACATCATCGAAATTGATCTAATTAAAAAATGAATAAAATAGGAATTATCGGGTCTGGAACAATGGGAATAGGGATTGCGCAAGTTGCCGCAACTTCTGGTTGTGAGGTTTTTTTGTACGATGCAAATGTTGCGCAAACGGAAAAATCAT
Organism: Kaistella sp.; assembly: GCF_049588135.1. Taxonomy (GTDB): domain Bacteria; phylum Bacteroidota; class Bacteroidia; order Flavobacteriales; family Weeksellaceae; genus Kaistella. The sequence goes on from NZ_JBAVFG010000182.1 coordinate 3,968, forward strand.
TAGTAAATCTTAAAAAGGTTCTGGATCGATTGGTAGAAAAACAAAAAATATCTGCAGAAAAAAGTCAGGATATCTTTAATAAAATTAAACCTTGCACCGAACTTAAAGACTTTAAAGATTGCGACTTGGTGATTGAAGCCATCATTGAAAATAAAGAAATTAAAACCAAAGTTTTTCAAAATTTAGAAGAAATTGTTTCTGAAAACTGCGTGATTTCGAGCAATACTTCTTCGATTTCGATCACTTCCCTATCTTCTGAATTAAAAAATCCGGAACGTTTTATTGGGATTCATTTTTTCAATCCTGCACCTTTGATGCCTTTGGTAGAAATCATTCCCGGACTTTTAACGAAAAAAAAATTAGCCCAGGAAATTTATACTATAATGGAAAGTTGGGGCAAAATTCCGGTGATTGCGAAAGATGTTCCCGGATTTATCGTGAACCGAATTGCGCGTCCGTTTTACGGCGAAGCTTTAAGAATTGCCGAAGAAAATATCGCAACTCCCGAACAAATCGATGATGCAATGCGAACGTTGGGGAATTTCAAAATGGGACCGTTTGAATTGATGGATTTGATTGGAATTGATGTGAATTTTTCCGTCACAAAAACCGTTTACACCGATTATTTTTTCGACCCAAAATACAAACCGAGTTTGCTTCAACAAAGAATGAGCGAGGCAAAATTATTGGGTAGAAAAACGGGAAAAGGATTTTATGATTATTCGGAAAACGCAGAAAAACCAGTTCCTCAAAAAAATGATAAATTATATGAAATGATTTTCATGAGAATTATTTCAATGCTCATCAACGAAGCTGTGGAAGCGAAAAGATTACAAATTGCCAGCGATGAAGATTTGGAACTCGCCATGCAAAAAGGCGTGAATTATCCGAAAGGTTTACTCGCGTGGGGAAAAGAAATTGGTTATCAAAAAATCTCGGAAACATTGCAGAATTTTTATGAAGAATATCAGGAAGAACGGTATCGACAAAGCCCGTTGCTTTTCAGAATGCAATAATTTAGCCTAAAATTATGCGATGAAAATTAAGACACATTTTGATGATTTTAGTATTGCCATTTATATTGATATCCTGCAGTAAAATGAGTCCCGCCGGTTTCTGGACTAGTTATCATAAGGATTTAATTTTAACTAAAAATGGCGATCAAGGACCTTGGGGTGGAAACAGAGAAATTTATTTGCAAAGTGAAACTACTAATTATTTTACTGATATAGAATTAATTGAGTTTGCAAAAAAGAATGACTGGATGCTTGTTGATAGCATTTCATTTTCAGCCGACAATTTAATTAATAGCAATCAGATTAAATTGCAAATTGACGACTATTCTCTTTACATTTTGAAAGAAAATATTTTACCCAAATTAAAATCTAATGATAAAAAAGTATTAATTTTTAAAACCACTTGGTTATCCATTGAACCTGGAAATAATCGGGAAACTTTTGAAAATGGTTTCGCAATAATCGATTCACACGGTAAAGAATTGAAAATTTACCATTTTTGGGGTGAATAATATTGATAAATTGTTACATTGATAAATTAGTATATTAAAATTATGACTCCACACGAACTCGCCCAATACATGCTCAATCAAGATCATTTCTCGCAATGGATGGGAATAAAACTGATTGAAATCCGAGAAAAATATTGCTTAATAGAAATGTCCATCAAACAGGAAATGATCAATGGCTTGAAAACCGTTCACGGTGGCGTTACTTTTTCGTTAGCCGAATCGGCGTTGGCTTTTTCGAGCAACAATACCAATGAAGCTTCTGTGGCGCTGCATTGTTCCATGAATTTCACTAAAGCCGTGAGATTAGGCGATACCTTAATTGCAGAAAGCGTTTTAATTTCCGACACGCGAAAAACCGGCGTTTATGATATTTCGATTACGAATCAGCACAAAATTTTGGTCGCAACTTTTCGGGGAACAGTTTATAAAATTGAGAGGAAAGTGACGGATTTGTAAAAACTAATTTTCAAAAAATATTTCACAATTCCCATTTTGGGAATTTTTTATTATATTTGTATCAAATTATTTAGAATTGAGAGTAATAGCTAAAAAAATTCTTCGCGAATTTTGGGAAAAACACAAGGATTGTGAGCAGCAACTTAAATCTTGGTTTAAAGAAGCAAGCATTGCGGAGTGGAAAAATTCCAATGAAATTAAAAGCGAATATCCGAGCGCAAGTGTTTTAAATGATCAACGAATCGTATTTAACATTAAAGGAAATCATTATCGCTTAATTGTGAAACTCAATTATGATTATCAAATGGTTTGGATAAGATTTATTGGAACTCACGCTGAATATGATAAAATTGACGCAAACAAAATTTAAAGAAAATGGAAATTAAACCTATAAAAACCGAGCAAAATTATTCCCAAGCTTTAGAAAGATTGGAGAAAATATTTGACGCAAAAAAAGGAACGAAAGAAGGTGACGAATTGGAAGTTTTGGGAATTCTCATCGAAAAATACGAAGACGAAAACTTCCCTATCGATTTGCCAGATCCTATTGAAGCAATAAAATTCCGAATGGAACAAATGGGTTATTCCCAAAATGATTTGGCAAAAGTGATTGGTTTAAAAAGCAGAGCCAGCGAAATTTTAAATAAAAAAAGAAAACTTTCTTTAGAAATGATTAGAAACCTGCACTCCATTATGAAAATCCCCACTGAAGTATTGATTCAGTCGTATTAATCGTGCAAAAAAACTGAATAATTAATCAAAATAATGTTTAAATTTTTTCAAAATAAAAAACCAAATCAAATAGAGAATCATGCTCTCAAATTGTCATTGGAATTCGGCAAAAATTGGGGAGAATCAATATCTGAAAGATTACTTTTGAAATTTCCAAATCTCTCACAAGAAGAACTTGACTTCTATAATAAATTATCAAAAGAAGTTGAGAATGATTGCTGGAATTGTATTGAGAATGACACTCCTCAAATTAATATTAGTGAACTTTATGAATTACTTAATATAAAAGTTTTTGCTAAATATGATTGGATAAATGAAAGTAATCAAAGAAATATTAAATCTAAATTCTCTTATTATTTTTGGAAAGACGGAAGAATTTCGTAAAATTTACAACAGTATTAGCATCTAAAAAAAACTTCAAAAACAATTTTTGAAGTTTTTTTTATTTTGATGTAATATAATTCCGAAATTAGTTGTCTTACTTATAGAAACAAAACTATGACCCACGAAATTTTTAAAAATACGGTATTCTGTCTCAAGGATGAGATGTATCGTTTTGCGAAAAGATTCGTAATCAGTAGCGACGAAGCCGAAGATGTAGTGCAAGACTTAATGATGAAATTCTGGCAGAAAAAAGAAGAACTTGCCAATTTCGGAAACCTGAAGTCGTATGCCATGAAATCGGTGAAAAATGAATGCTTGAACCGATTGAAACACGAAGACGTGAAAATGGGTTTTGCGGATTTTCAAAAACATAGAAGCGAAATTCATGAAGTGGAATCCAATAATATGAAAGACCAGATTATCGGTTTTATTAATGAACTTCCGGAGAAACAGAAAGCCGTGATTCACCTGAAAGATGTAGAAGATTTTGATGTTGTGGAGATTTCTGAAATTCTGGAAATGGAAGAAAACGCAGTTCGCGTAAATCTAATGCGGGCAAGACAAAAAGTGAAAGAGAAAATCCAAAAATTAATGGATTTTGAAAATAGAATGATTGAAAGTTTATAACAATTATTACAATGAAAAAAGATCAATATCGAGATAAATACAAGGAAATCACCCAAGAACTCAAAGACGAAAAAATAAATTGGGATTTTGAAGATTTCTTGGAGAAAACAAAACAGGAAGAGAAAATAATTCCTTTAGTTCCTAAGACAAAAGGTGGTTCTCTCCCGAAAACATTCTGGATGGCGGCAAGTGTAATTTTGCTAATATCAATCGGTATTTTCTTTAATTATGAAAACACCATTGATAAACAAAATCAATTGGTACAAAATGAAATCTTAAAACAGAAAGATAGTTTTCAACAAGAATCGCAATTGGCTGTAAATACGATAAATGATTCTTTAAAAATAAAATCCGACAGCATTGTTTCTGACTCCACCAAAGTCGTAGAACAAATTAACGATGCAGATATCATGGAACAAATTATTCCTAAAAGAGGAAGAATCAACAAAAATCCCAGACAACGATATGCGGAAGTTTCCAGTCCGAAAGACAAAGAAAAAACCATTACAAAAACCCCAAAATACGAATCTACCTACGTGATTATCAACGGGCAAAAAATAGATAACGAACAAGAAGCGATTGACTTGACGAAGTATTCCTTCCGAATTTTATCTAAAAACGTATCGAAAACGATGGCTCAAACTGAGGTTATCAAATCCTTTAACAATGATTACTAAAATTTAATATCATGAAAAAATTACTCTTAATATTCGCTCTTTTCTTTTCCCACTTCTTTCAGATTAATGCACAGAAAGATAAACTGGATCAACTTTTTGAAAAGTATCAGGAAACCGATGGCGTGACTTCCATTAAAATTGCGAAACCAATGTTCAATATGCTGAACAAGTTGAATATTGCTGATGATGAATTGGCTCAAATCAAACCGTTATTAAGTAAAATTAACGGACTGAAAATTCTAATTGTAGAAAAACCTGATTCGAACACCAAAACTGGCGGTTTCCAGAAACTACAATCCGACATCGCATCTTCCATCAAAAATATGAAATACGAGGAATTAATCACGGTGAACAGCAAAGACAACAAAATAAAATTTCTGTCTTCCGATGCAACCAACGGTATTCTAGACAATCTTTTGCTCAATATTAGCGCCGATGGAAATACCATCTTAATGATGCTCGACGGAAAAATTTCGATGGATGATGTGAACAACCTCATCAATGAAGCCGAAAAATCAACGACAAAGAGTTCAGTTACGACAGAAAATAAAACTTCATCGGGAATTACACAAGTTCGTAACATTGGCAAGTTTTCCGGCGTTTCGGTTTCCAGCGGAATTAAAGTAAATTTCACTCAGGGAAACAACCAATCGGTGATTGTAGAAACTGATCAAAATATGCAACAATACATTTCTACTGAAGTTGAAAATGGAATTCTGGTGATTAAAGTTCTAAATAAAGAGAAAAAGAATTTGAATTTCAAAAAACTATTAGTGACGATAGAAGCACCAAAACTTTCATCGGTAAAAGTTTCATCGGGATCTTTGCTTACGACTTTAAATACCATTAATGAAAATGATTTTCAAGCAGAAATTTCTTCGGGAGCGAATCTGAATGCGGATTTGAATATCAAGAACAAAACAATTGTTGATATCAGTTCAGGTTCTTCATTGAAAATTGATGTAAAAACCAAAACTCTTGAATTCGAAGGAAGTAGTGGTTCTTCTGCTACGCTCGTAGGAAGTGCAGAAAATGTAATGGCAAACCTTTCTAGCGCAGCATCTTGTAATGCGCAAGATCTAATTTCAAAAAATGGAACAGCAAGGGCTTCATCTGGAGCAACGCTTAAAATAAATAGTACAGAAAGTTTAAATGCGGCAGCAAGTTCTGGAGCCTCAATTCGATATAAAGGAAACCCAATAATCAACACCACTGATTCGAAATCAACAAGTGGCGGAACCGTAAAACCTTTAAATTAAAATCATGAAAAAATTATTGTATCTCTTTGGATTTGCTTTGCTGATATTCTCCACGCAATCTTGTATCGTCTCTCAAAAACCGAATATGGGATTTTTCGACAATCCTTATTATGATTACAAAGACGCTAAATTCACCAGTATTAATGTCCCGATGTTTCTAGCAAAACCTATTGTTAAAAAAGCATTGCGGGAAGATGGCGAAAGCAGAGAACTCATCAACCTCATCAAAAAAGTTTCTAACATTAAAGTAATGACTATCGAAAATGGACATTCAGAAATGGTCTCCGATTTTGCTAAATATTTAAAAAAAGACAATTTCGAAGAATGGATGACGGTAAGGAAAGAAAAAGAAACAGTCAACTTTCAGGCAAAACAAAAAGGTGAAGAGATCAAACGATTGATGATCACCATTGCTTCGGGAAGCGAACTGGTTTTGGTTGATGTTTCGGGAAAATTCACCACCGATGATATTTCGAGAATCATCAATTATTCTGAAAAAAATGATGTAAAAAAAATTGTTTACAAATAAATTTCATTAAAAATAGCCGCAGATTTTTCTGTGGTTATTTTTGTTAGGAGCCAGGAACCCGCTTTCACTACTCGCTTTTTTGCGCCATTGCAAAAGCCTCATAAGCAAAAAGAGCTCAAACATGCCGTTCAATCGGGGCTAGTTACGACCCGATTTTAAATTAATTTTTTATTAACATTAACAAGCATTTTCATCTTTAATTAAAATAACTTAATTTTGCACAGAAAGTAAAGATGTCTATCCACAACAAAATCGTAGAAACTGCCATCACTTTCGATGACGTTCTCTTAATCCCTTCTTATTCAGAAGTCTTACCCAATCAGGTTTCCCTAAAATCACGCCTTTCCGATAAAATCACGCTTAATGTTCCCATCGTTTCCGCAGCAATGGATACGGTAACAGAAGCAGAAATGGCAATTGCTTTGGCAAGAGTTGGCGGTTTAGGATTCATCCATAAAAACATGCCCATTGAAGAGCAGGCAGCACAAGTTTATCGTGTTAAACGTTCGGAAAATGGGATGATTTCCGATCCTGTAACTTTAACCAAAGATCATACTTTAAAATATGCCAAAGATTTAATGGCTGATTATAAAATTTCTGGCTTACCAGTTGTTGACGCTGAAAATACTTTAATTGGAATCATAACTAATCGTGATGTAAAATATCAAGAGAACCTAGAAGAGAAAGTAGAAGAATTGATGACCAAAGAAAAATTAATCACTTCTGATAAATCGACTACCCTAGAACAAGCCAAACAAATCCTGTTAAAAAATCGGGTGGAAAAACTCCCTATCGTTGATGAAAATTTTAAATTGGTAGGTTTAATTACCATTAAAGACATCGATAATCAAATGGAATATCCTAATGCCAACAAAGACAGCAAAGGGAAATTAATCGTAGGTGCCGGAGTTGGAATTGGTGAAGATACCATCGATCGAGTTACCGCTTTGGTAAAAGCTGGAGTTGATATCATCGCAGTAGATTCAGCACATGGACATTCGAAAGGAGTTTTAGATAAAATTACAGAAATCCGTGATAATTTTCCAAATTTAGATATTGTTGGCGGAAATATTGTAACCGCTGAAGCAGCAAAAGATTTAATCGAAGCTGGTGCGAATATCTTAAAAGTGGGTATCGGTCCTGGATCGATTTGTACAACGAGAGTTGTTGCTGGAGTTGGTGTTCCTCAACTTTCTGCAATTTATAATGTCTTCGAATTTGCTAAAACTAAAAACGTTGCCGTTATCGCAGATGGTGGAATCAAACTTTCTGGTGATATTGTAAAGGCTCTTGCTTCTGGCGCAAGCGCTGTAATGTTGGGTTCAATGCTTGCCGGAACTGATGAAGCTCCGGGCGAAGAAATTATTTTCCAAGGAAGAAAATTTAAAGCTTATCAAGGAATGGGTTCATTGTCTGCTATGAGACGTGGCGGAAAAGAAAGATATTTCCAAAGTGAAGCCAAGAAATTTGTTCCGGAAGGAATTGAAGGTCGCGTTCCACACAAAGGAAAATTAGAAGATGTTGTTTTTCAACTAACTGGCGGAATCCGAGCCGGAATGGGATATTGCGGTACAAAAGATATTTCCACTTTACAAAAAGACGGCAAAATGGTCATGATTACCGGAAGCGGATTGAAGGAATCTCATCCTCACGATGTGATTATTACTCAGGAAGCTCCGAATTATTCGTTGTAAAAGCGTCTCAATTATAATAAAAAAGGCTGTCCAAAAAGGGTAGTCATGGTCGGAAGAAATTCCGGCCATTTTTTATGTTTTAAAAACTTCAGCAGGATCACCTCCTGAACAAACTGAATTTCACCAACTTTTTTCCACTCTTTTGATCGATCCCTTCCTTGAACTTTGAACATGCATCCGCTACAATCGTACCGTCTACCCTGTAGACCTTTGAAAGAAAATAATTTCTCTTTGCATTTTTCTACAGAACCCTACCAAACAAAGGTATAATGGTTAAATCTGCTTCTATTTTTGTGCCACCTATCTATTGAATGTCCAGACTGATGTAGCTTATTAAATCATTAATGGTTCTAAAATCCGGAGTAAAATCCCCCGAAACATACATGAAATGAATGTTTTCGGTAAGGGCTCTTGCTATTTTCCAGCACGAGTAAACATTAGATAAATAACTAACTCTAAAACCAGTACCTTTAGCATAATTCTTAGATGATAAGCAGAAGTCCCCCGCCTTTATATAGTTTCATTATATTATAGATATTCAACAAATTAACAACTGAATCAACCATTCGTTTATACAAGAAGATTTAGATGCAGGAATTTTCCCACAACTAAAAGGAAAAAAATTAAAAGATGGATTTCTCTGGAAAAAAATATCAGAAAAAGAAAAACTCAAATCTATTTTAAAAGAAATGCAATAATCAACACATCATCACATCATCACATTACCAAATTATCTCATTAACTTTGCAATATGTTCAATTTAGGAAATTTTCTCACACTCTCTACCTTTGGCGAAAGTCATGGTGCTGCTTATGGCGGAATAATCACCAATTTTCCCGCTGGTTTACAAATTAATTTAGAAGAAGTTCAGCATCAACTCGACCGAAGAAAACCTGGGCAATCTTCCATCGTAACTCAACGAAAAGAAAGCGATACCGTGAAGTTTCTGTCAGGAATTTTTGAAGGAAAAACCTCGGGAACGCCAATCGGATTCACCATCGAAAACGAAAATCAAAAATCAAAAGATTACGATCATATTTCAAAATCCTACCGACCAAGTCACGCCGATTTTACTTACGATCAAAAATTCGGAATTCGAGATTATCGCGGTGGCGGAAAATCTTCTGCTCGCGAAACCGTGAATTGGGTGGTTGCCGGAAGTTTGGCAAAACAAATTCTCCCGAAAAATGTAGAAATCAACGCTTACGTTTCTTCTGTCGGTAAAATTTATTGTAATAAACCTTATCAAGATTTAGATTTTTCTAAAATCGAATCCAATGATGTTCGCTGTCCTGATGCGGAAACCGCTGAAAAAATGATTTCGAAAATTAAAGAAATTAAAAAAGAAGGCAACACCATTGGCGGAACGATTACTTGTGTTATTAAAAATCTTCCCATTGGAATTGGCGAACCTGTTTTCGGGAAATTGCAGGCAGAACTCGCAAAAGCGATGCTCAATATTAATGCGTGCAAAGGTTTCGAATATGGAAGCGGATTTTGTGGGGCGGAAATGACGGGCAAAGATCACAACGATTTATTCAATGAAGATTTTTCTACGAAAACCAATCTTTCAGGCGGAATCCAAGGCGGAATTTCCAACGGAATGGATATTTATTTCCGAGTTGCATTTAAACCAATCGCAACAATTTTACGTCCACAAGACAGCTTTGATTCCGACGGAAATCCAATTATCGTAGAAGGAAAAGGGAGACATGACCCTTGCGTTTTACCAAGAGCCGTTCCTATTGTTGAGAATTTGGCAGCGTTCGTTTTGGCTGATTTATTTTTAATCAATAAACTTCGCAGATATACTGAGCCGTCTTAAATTTTATTTAAAATCCTCAGGATGAACGAATAGGAAAACTTTCGAAAATACACCAACTTACCTTATTTGAAAAAGATAAAAAACAATCGTAAAAACTTGTCGAATGTGATTTAGGTCACCTCATAATAAAAGTATTATCCTGAAATTTGTATCAAATAAAAAAGAATGAAAACAATGATTCAAGAAGCTCAAGCAATTGATAAAAAAGAAGAATTTAAAAACTACTGGCAAAACGCCATCACTTTCGATGAATATCTGAAAATAGCAGAAGAGCGATTCCACAACAATCCTAATAAAAATGATGAATATCAAGAATATTACGAATTGGGATTGCAAAGAACCCATCGAACAATTAAAACGTATAAAGTTGATGCAGAACAACTTCAAAAATTAGAATCAAAAAACTTTAATGGTAAAATTCTAATTATTTCTGAACCTTGGTGTGGGGATGCAAGTGCAACCGTTCCTGCAGTTTCCAAATTTTTCGAAGCCGCCGGAGTTGAAGTTAGAATTTTCCTGAGAGACAGCGATCTTTCATTAATCAATCAATTTCAAACCAATGGTACCCAATCGATTCCAAAAGTAATTATCATGAATGATGATTTTTCTGTAAAAGCAGATTGGGGTCCGCGTCCACAATTCGGAAACGATCTTTTGAAAAAATTCAAAGAAAATCCAGAGACCTATCCGAGAGAAGAATTCTACAA
>NZ_JBAVFG010000183.1:0-8424 GCF_049588135.1 Kaistella sp.
CAATAACCACCATATCCAAAATTTCATTGACAATTAATTTTTCAAACACAAAGATTAACACTCATTATATGGCACAAAAAAAAACCATCCAAAAAAAATTGAATGGTTTTAACTATCTATTTTAAAAATCTTAGTGACCTAAAACTTCTTTTACTTTATTAGCAGCTTCTTCTAAAGTAATTACGGAATGTACCGGCAAACCAGAATCATCAATTAACTGTTTTGCTTCCACAGCGTTTGTTCCTTGAAGGCGTACAATCAAAGGAACCGGAAGGCTTCCCATCGCTTTGTAAGCATCTACAATTCCTTGTGCAACACGGTCGCAACGAACGATTCCACCGAAAATATTAATTAGAATTGCTTTTACGTTTGGATCTTTCAAGATAATTCCGAAAGCTTTCTGAACTCTTTCTGCATCAGCTGTACCACCAACATCAAGGAAGTTCGCAGGGTTTCCGCCAGATAATTTAATGATATCCATTGTTGCCATTGCCAAACCAGCTCCGTTTACCATACAAGCAACGTCGCCATCAAGCTTCACGAAGTTCAAACCAGCTTCACCAGCTTCAACATCTGTTGGGTCTTCTTCTCTCGTATCTCTTAATGCAGCCAAATCTTTGTGACGGAACAATGCGTTATCGTCCAGAGAAACTTTTGCATCAACTGCGATAATTTTGTTATCTGAAGTTTTCAAAACCGGATTGATTTCGAAAAGCGAAGCGTCAATCCCAACATAAGCATTATATAAGTTGGAAATAAATTTAGTGAAATCTTTGAAAGCATCGCCACTTAAACCTAAGTTGAAAGCGATTTTTCTTGCTTGGAAACCTTGCAAGCCAACGGCAGGATCTACAACTTCATTGTGAATTAAATGAGGCGTAACTTCGGCAACGTGCTCAATATCCATCCCACCTTCGGTAGAATAAACAATCATGTTTTTCCCTTGCGCTCGATCTAAAAGGATGGAAACATAAAACTCTTTGGTTTCAGTTTCTCCAGGATAATACACATCTTCAGCAACCAAAACGAAGTTCACTTTTTTCCCTTCCGCAGAAGTTTGTGGAGTAACCAACTGCATTCCGATGATGTTTCCCGCATTTTCTTTCAGTTTATCCAAATTTGGTGAAAACTTTACGCCGCCGCCTTTTCCACGTCCACCTGCGTGAACTTGTGCTTTAACGACCCAGCCTTCATTACCGTTCAATTCCGTTAATTTTTTTGCGGCATCTACTGCTTCATCAACATTATTTGCGATAAAACCTCTTTGGATGTTTACGCCGTATTTTGCCAAAATTTCTTTCGATTGGTACTCGTGAAGATTCATAATATTTTAATTAGATTTTTATTTTTTTTAAAGATTTACAAATTTAAGAAAAAGACACGGAACCTCAAGATGATTCCGTAGAAAATAAGAAAATTTAGTATTCAACTAACAAATCCGCAGCTTCTCAAAAAAACTTTTTTGTTGTTCCATTATTACGCGATAAAATTAAATGCGAATATGAAATAAAAAACGTCCGACATTGATTAGGAAGTTTAAATAAGATTATTGATATATTACCTTTATTTTTTGATGATTTTTTTAGTTATAATTTCACCAGAAACAAGCTTAATTTTAACAATATAAACTCCGGTATTAAGATTTTCAACGTTATAGATGTTATTTGAAGTACTTCTATCACTTGAAAAAATTTTAACCAATTTACCTTGAACATCAAGGATTTCTACTGATTTAATTTGTTCTTTAATTTCGATTTTAAAATAATCCGAAATCGGATTAGGATATATTAAAAGTTTATTCAAAATATTTTCCCCGGTTTTTAATTGAAGATCAGACAATTTAAAAGTATAAATTTCAGATGCATAATTTGTCAATTTTCCTGTATTACTTTGGGTGACAAATTGATAATAATAGGTTGTATTAAAATCAACTTCTGTAATTTCTCCTGTTATTTTTGTAGTTTCATAATTGGTTACAGAATTAGGTTCTAAATTGATACTATTGTTTAATGACTGTGGAGATAAACCGTAAATTACTTTCAGATTCGTCGCAGTGAATCCATTAGTTTTTATAAATCCATTTATTTTTACAGAAGTTTCAGTGATTAAATTTTCATTATTTCTCGCTAAAACAATCGGCGAATATGGATTATAAACCTCTGTGTTGCTGTACAAAGCAGTATTTTCATAATCTCCTTTTATCCTAATATAATAGGTTTGATTTTGATTTAAAATTACTTCAGAAACAGAAGACACATATCCATGAGTTCCTTCTTCCATTACTGAAGGATTTGATGCAACTACATTTTCAAAACTTTGAGAACCATATTGGAAAACTATATTTGAAATTTTTTCGTCGGTCTGAATATATCCAGAAAATTTTGGGAAATAAGGCTCATAAGAACTCAAAGATAATGCTGGTCCTTCTATTGTTTTTATAGTATATAATTTGCCTAAATTCTCCACCCCATTATAGGTGAATTTAACTTTAAAATAATAAGTTGTATTTGGCGATAATCCATTAACTGTTGTTGCTATATTTACAGTAGAATTTGGAGCTACAATATTGGGAGAAATCTCTAAAACGCTACCTAAATTATTAGCGTCAGTACCATAAATGATTTTTAAATTTTGAATTCCTTTATCATCATTACTCGAAATTGAAGTGTTTAAAAGAATACTTCTGGATTTTATTTTTGTAAAAGTTAACGCTTCTGTAAATGCTTCTTTGGTTTTAAATTCTATGGAATTACTAAAATAAGAAATTCCATTATTTAATGCTTTGATTCGGACAAAATAAGTGGTTGTAGGATTTAATTGATCCAATACAGCTTCAAGACTCGCGTTTTTTGCTTCTAAAATAATTGCAGGATTAGAATTAACTGCAATAATATTAGTAAAAGAATTATCAGTACTATATTCGAAAACGATATTTTCTAAATTCCCAGTATTTGAACTTCCGTAACCTACAATATTTGCTTTTTGCGCAGTAACTTCGGAGACCCTATTATTTTTTAAATAAATTTTATCAAAAACCAAATTCGTTGTTGCCATTTTTCCATAGGTTCCACCAAGATACAATTGCTTGTTGATAACAAATCTGCTAATGTCTGGAAAAGGTTTAGAAATAGACTTCCAAGTTACACCACCATTATCTGTATAAGCATGATCATCACTGTATTGACCAGAAAGATAACCAATATTAGCATTTTGAAAATTGATATATTGATAACTTTTTGCCGTGGTGATTTTTTCCCATGTGACACCTCCATCTTTTGTTTTAAGAATACCATAATTCGATAATATAAAACCGTCTTGTTCATTTAAAAACTGATAATTAGAAACATAATCGCTTATGTCACTTATAATATTCCAGTTCATACCACCATCATTTGTTTTAAATAATTGAGAACTTGTTAAGGCGAAACCTACATTTTCAGTCAAAAAACGAACACTAGATGCATAAGGTGTTATAATTTTATTCCAAGTTATTCCGCCATCCGTAGTTTTATAAAGATTAGAACCCGATCTAAAACCTACATTTTCATTAATAAATTGTAAATTATAATCGCCTCCATAAGTATTAGGAATAATCGCCCAACTTTGTCCACCATCAATACTTTTTGCTAAATTGGAAGAACCTGCAGTTCCTACAAACGCATAAGAAACCGAAGAAGTGACCATCTGAAAATCCATGATGTATGGATAAAGGTCTTTAACAATAGGGCTGGTTAATTCCTGCCAAGATTTCATGTCCAGGGACTTGTACAAATGATCACCTCCTTGAACATAATAAAAATCATCAACTTTCTGAATTTCATTGACGTTATCGTACGTAAAAGAATTTTTCACCCAATTTGCTCCGCTGTCATTTGTTTTTAAAATAATTCCGTTGTTTCCTACTGCAAAACCTTTATTTTCATTAATAAATGTTACACCTTGTAAAGTTTTTCCATCGCTTGCAAAAAAGCTTTCAGAATAATTTGTCCAATTTAAGCCGTTATTAATTGTTTTATAAATATTGCCATAAGTTCCTACCGCAAATCCCGTATTTTGATTGGCAAAAAACATCGATTTGATAGAATATGACCAATTTCCAGGAACTGTAGTCCAGGTTTGACCTCCATCATTTGTTTTTCTAAATTCATTATGTCCAAAATTAATATAACCTTCATTTTGATTTTTAAAATACAAAAGATTCAAATCATTGGGTGTACTGCTATAATTCAAGGTCTGTATCCAGGTAGTTCCACTGTCTAACGTTTTGTATACTTTTCCAGAAGAATAAATATGACCTTCAGAAGAAGTAGTAAATACTGATTTCCTTACCCAGGGATTTAAAATATCAATTGTTTTCGGTGTGAAATTATTTCCATCCGTAGAAATAAAAAGGTTTTTATCCGAAGAAATAATCACTTTATCTGCAAAAACACTTACAGAATTTAGCATTTCCGAAGTTCCAATATTAACTTGAACCCAATTTGCTCCAGAATCTGTACTTTTCAAAACATATCCATTATCACCTACAATAAAACCTACATTTGAAGAAAACTTAATATCATTTGCAGAAGAAACTGTTTGTTTTACAACCCAACTTTCTCCGTTGTCTGTTGTGGTAATTAATTCTTTGGAATCATTAATTAAATAACCAATTCCACTATTAAAAACGATAGATTTATTATTACCAGAACTTGGTTTTGGATTAAGAGTTTCCCAAGAATTTTGGGCAAAAAAGAATTGAGAAAACAAGAGTACAAAAAAGAAAAATTTACTATTCATAACTTTTTAAAATGATTAACAGAATTGAGATTGCAAAGATAACTAATTCTTTATCAATTCATTTACCATTAACTTAAAAACTGAATAATTAATTCCTAAATATTCTTAAATAACTACATTCTATTCACTTTTAAGGGAAGATTATATTAAAACTATTATAATAACTGAAACTAATATTTCCTCCCAACTTCTTTGCAAATTTCTAAATATTTTTCGGGCATTTTCGAGAAATAATTATTCTCAAAATACTCATCAGAATGGGCAATATAAATGCTGTATTTTTTTCCCAACGGAATTAATGGAATGAAAAATAAAGTAATATATTTTTTATAAACTTTAATTTCAGCATTTACCATAAATCCATTTTTATTGATTTTTCGGGTTTCTTGACCAACTAATTTTTTGCTATTTCCTGCGATGAAAAACATTATTTTAGGACTTATTTTTCACAAAATAAAAAATCAGCATCGCCCAAGAAATAATCATCAACAATCCTCCAAACGGCGTAATTGGCCCGATCGCTTTTGAAGGAATTGCCGCTACTTCACTAAATGCCAACAAATAAATACTTACCGAAAACAGAAACGTTCCGGCAATCATTAAAATTGGAATCCATTTTTCGGATGGCGTTTCAAATTTTAAAATATAGCCGACAATCAATAAAAACAATGCGGAATACATTTGATATTTCACGCCGGTTTCGAAACTCGCCAATTTATCTACAGATAAAACTTTCTTTAAAGCGTGCGCTCCGAAAGCTCCTAAAATAACGGAAACCAATCCGTAAACCGCTCCGATAATTAATGCTAAATTTTTCATATTATAATTCTCCTTTTTGATACATGATTATTAATTTTCCTACTAAACTTAAAACTCCAATTGCGATAAAAAGCCAAGCAAATTTCTTTGATTTGGCAAATCCAGGATCTTTTGTTGTTTTCAGAAAAACTCCGAAAATGGCTATTAATATTGATAAAATAATTCCGAACATTTTATTTATTTTGTGAAAGTCCAATTTACAAAATCATTTATAACTTTTTTAAAATGTGGTTTTTCATGGTTCACCGTTCCATCTTTTTCTACTTCGAAAAAACTATGCTCCGTATTATGATACCTTTTTAAAGTAAGATTATTTTTTTTTGCTCTAATAAATTCTAAAGGCATCAAATCGCATAAATCTGCAACAATATCATTCGTTCCATATGCAACATAAAGCGGTGAATTAATTTTCAACCAGTCATTAATTTGTGGCTGAGAAAATGATTTCCAAGATTTTAAATTTGGGTTTCCACTTTTATCGTTTACTGCTTCTTTGTAAAAATCGTATTGCTCTTGTATATCTTTTTCGGCATCTTTCCAAGAAACCTTTCCATTTTCCGCCTCTTTCCTTGCCTCCCGAATATATTGATCTATCCTGCCAAAAGGATTTGGACTCAATAAACCGACTGCAAATAAATCTTTTCTTTGGGAAGCAATTCTTGCGGCAACTTTGGTTCCTTGAGAATGTCCAAAAATCGAAATTTTTGTTTTATCTACCCAATTTTGCTTTTTCAAAAAATCAATTACTGCATTTCCTCTTTCTACATAATTTTCTAAAAAATCTGCATTGTTAAAATCATTTTCAGGAATGTTATCATGATTAGGATCGTACCAATATCCTGTGGAAAGATTTTTTTCATCAACCACAACAGGCGTTTTTGGCATTGAAATAACAACTAGATTATAATATTTCGCAATGGTTTTTAAATCCATCATATCAATACCACTTCCGAAAATTCCTAAATTCCCATCATCAAATTTAATATATAAAGGTCGAGATTGAGAGCCTTGAAAATAAATTAAAACCGGCTTTTTCTCTTTTAAATTAGTGTTGACAACAATAAAATCAATAGTGTCTTTTTTCGTTTTTAAAGAATACAATGTAGATTCATTGTTTATAATTGAAGTTTTTTGTCCGAAAGCAAATGAACTTATCATCAACAGAAAAAACATTAATTTATTAATCATAAATCTATTTCTTCCTCAAATTATGAAACTCCGAAATAACTTCATGATGCGTCACCGTTTTGTCTTTAAAATAAGTCACGAAATGATTTTTCTCTTCTTCCGTTGCTCCCAATTGATTGAGGATATTGAACAAATGCATTTTCATGTGACCTTTCTGAATTCCGGTGGTTACCAAAGAACGCAACGCACCAAAATTTTGCGCCAAACCAGAAACCGCCAAAATACTCATGAGTTCTTGTGCAGACGGTTTTCCGAGCAAAGCCAAAGAAAATTTCACCAACGGATGAAGATTCGTTAAACCACCGACAACGCCGACAGAAATCGGCAAATCAATCCAAAACCTGAAAATTCCGTTATCAATCGTGCAATGCGTTAAACTTGAATATTTTCCGTCTTTCGACGCATAAGCGTGCGCACAAGCAGCAGTAGCACGGAAATCGTTTCCAGTTGCGATTACCACGGCATCTACGCCGTTCATAATCCCTTTATTATGCGTGGTTGCACGGAAAGGCTCGATTTCGGCAATCGTAACGGCGCGTTTAAATTTGGTGGCAAATTCTTCATTAGAAATTCCGCTGTCGTCTTTTAAATCTTCAATTTTACAGGAAACTTCGGCTCTTACAATACAATCTGGTGTGAAGTTCGACAGAATATTCATCACTATTTGTAAGGATTTTTTTTCTTCCGAAGTGAAACTTTCTTCTTCTTCAACTTCTTCTTTCAACGTTTTCCCGAATTGTTCCAAACAAGAATTAATGAAATTCGCACCCATAGAATCCACCGTATCGAAACTCGCTTTCAGCTGGAAATAATTTTCCAAATCCGCAGTTTTATCGATGAGACGAATGTTCAAAATTCCGCCACCGCGATTTCGCATATTTTTGGTGATTTCTTCGGTGGCTTCAAAGAGTTTTTTCTTTAATTTAAAGTTAAAGAAATGCTGTAATTTATGAGGTTCCACATTCAAAATAAAATGCGTGTGACCGAGTTTTTTTGTGTTAATAATCGTGGTTTTGAAACCGCCTTTATCAATCCAAAATTTTGCTGCTTTTGAAGCTGCTGCAACGACCGAACTTTCTTCAACCGCCATTGGTAATGCCAACAATTTCCCATCAATCAAGAAATTTGGGGCAATACCGTAAGGCATATAAAAATTAGAAATCGTATTTTCGGAAAACTCTTCGTGTAATTTTTGAAGTGTGTGATCGCCGTTCCAATATTGTTGTAAAATTTGCTCATAACTGCGGTCTTCATTCAGATATTCATTAATAAGCCAATCTATTTTTCTTTGTTTTGAAAGTTTAGAAAAACCTTCAACTGGAGCATGATTCATGGAAATAAATTTTGAAATTCAAAGATAGGAATTTCGAGCGGAAGATGGAAGATTGATATTTTATTACCTTCAAGCAAAAAAAATCACCGAAAGTTTTCGGTGATTAAATATTATACGCTCGTTTTCTCTAAAAAAACATCGAGTTAATCGAGTTGCGTTCCCAGAAACTCCCATTCCTGCAAAGCCAAATCTAAATCTTCTTTTTTAGAATTGTAGATTTCTAAAGTTTCTGCGGACGGATTTTCGGTGGTAAAAGTCACTTCCATTTCTTCGATCTTCAGTTCGAGTTCAGAAATTTTCTCTTC
>NZ_JBAVFG010000184.1:0-2572 GCF_049588135.1 Kaistella sp.
ATTATAAACAGATTGTAACGAATTGGGGAAATTTTCCAGTAGTGGAAAAAGAAATGAAGTCCGAAGATTCGTCTGCTAAAATCAAAGAATATGTACGCAATAATCACGACATCATCACCAGAGGAAATGGCAGATGTTACGGTGATGCTGCGCTTTCTGAAAATATATTTTCTACCAAAAGATTGAATAAATTCATCAGTTTCGACCGTTTAAATGGAATTATAGAATGTGAATCAGGAGTTTTGCTTTTCGATGTTTTAGACGTAATCGTTCCGCAAGGCTACTTTCTTTTTGTAACTCCAGGAACAAAATTTATTACGGTTGGTGGAGCAATTGCTTCTGATGTTCACGGAAAAAACCATCATGCAGAAGGTTGCTTCTCAGAATATGTAATCGGATTTTCTTTAATGAATGAAAAAGGAGATATTCTAACTTGTTCCAGAACTGAAAATTCCGAAAAATTTTGGGCAACCATTGGTGGAATGGGATTAACTGGAATTATCCTTTCTGTAAAATTTAAATTAAAAAATATTGAAAGCAGTTATGTTCGTCAAGAAAGTATTAAAGCAGAAAATTTAGATGAGATTTTTAAACTATTTGACGAAAGTGAATCCTGGACCTATAATGTTGCTTGGATAGATTGTCTTCAAAAAGGCAAAAACTTAGGAAGAAGTGTTTTGATGCGTGGCGAACACGCCTTTAAACATGAATTGCCAAAAAAATTACAAGAAAAGCCTTTACAATTAAAGAAAACCATCAGTCCATCTGTTCCTTTTTATTTTCCAAATTTTGTTTTAAATCATCTTACCGTGAAGTTTTTTAACTTTTTGTATTATTACAAACAAAATATAAAAGAGGTTAAAAATTTCGTGCATTACGAAACATTTTTTTATCCACTTGATATCGTAAGCGACTGGAATCGGATCTATGGTAAAAAAGGATTTATTCAATACCAAATGGTGATTCCAAAAGAAAATGGAAAAGAAGGAATGAAGAAAATTCTGGAAACCATCGCTAAAAGTGGAAACGGATCTTTTCTCGCAGTTTTAAAACTTTTCGGAAAAAATAATCTAGAAGCTTATAATTCGTTTCCGATAGAAGGTTATACTTTGGCTTTGGATTTTAAAGCCAATAAAAAATTGAAAAGATTAGTAGCTCAACTCGACGATATTGTCGAAGAATTTGGAGGCAGAATTTATTTAACCAAAGATTCGATGAGCAAATCATCATTAACCAATTATCTGCAAAATGTACAGAATCCGAAATTTATTTCGATGCAACAAAAAAGAATTCAAAATAATGAAGCTTCGTAAGTTAATGAAGTTCGAACTTTGTTCAGAAACTCATACTCAGAAATTACAAAATACACTATGATTGTTTTAGGAAGCAATTCGGAAATTGCACAAGCCTTTGTTGAGAAAACTTTGAGTGCCAGTGACCAATTTTCAAAAATATATCTTTTTACTTCTAATAAAGAAACCACAGAGAAATTTGCGAAGCATCTTGAGGTGAAATATGTACAACAGTCGGTGATTATCGAACTCGATTTGCTGCAACCAATCGATTACACAACTTTTGATGAAATAGATTCGGATCTTCTTTTTTGTGCAACGGGATATCTCGGTGAAGGAACCGAAGAAGGATTGTACGATAATAAAAATACGGAGAAAATTATCGATATCAATTATGCGAAATTAATTCCCGTTCTTAATTTTTTTGCAAGTAAAATGGAGAGACAACGCTCCGGAACAATGATCGTTCTTTCCTCGGTTGCAGGTGAACGCGGAAGACAGAGTAATTTTATTTACGGCAGTGCAAAAGCGGGTTTAACAGCCTATTTGAGCGGACTTCGAAATTATATGTTCGGTAAAAGAGTACACGTTCTCACCATAAAACCAGGTTTTATGGACACGAAAATGACGGAAGGTTTGCCTTTGAATCCAAAATTAACTTCAACGCCGAAACAAACTGCAGAAGGAATTTATAAAGCTTTTAAAAAGGGTAAAAACGTTGCGTATGTTTTACCGATTTGGGGAGTTATCATGATGGTTATCAGAAATATACCTGAATTTATTTTTAAAAAATTGAAGTTTTAAAATGAAAGAAGTGATTTTATTCAAATCTAATCCGATTTCAATTATGAATATATTTTTCTTAATTGGAGTTTTTTTTGGGGTTTGATGTTTAAATTAGCTTTGAAAACTCCGATCACTTTGGATAAAAATTCTCTAGAATATTACATCTATTTGTTGATACTTATTGTTTTTGCAGTCTTTATTTCAGGAGGTTTATATTATTTATTGAAATCAAAAATTTAAAAAATCAACAGAGAAGAAATAATTTTGTCCTGCATTTTTCTTCCGATTAAAAGAAGATTTAAAATAACAGATACCCTCGAAAATAAAGCAAACTATTAAACAAGCAAGAACTAGCGGAACTTTTTTTTCTGATGGTGTTCATATTACAAATTCTTATGAAACATTGTTTGTTTTAAAGAATGGAAGAGAAATAAAAACATTATGTTTGGATAAAAATGAACTTTCGAAAGTTCATAAAATATTGAGGAAAATAA
>NZ_JBAVFG010000185.1:0-6780 GCF_049588135.1 Kaistella sp.
GTTTTATGGTTTGAATTTTAATCAATTTTTTATCGACTTTAATTTCAGGAACGATGATTTTGAGTTGTCCTTCTGCAATAATTTCACCAGAAACGAGTTCAGCCAATTTTAGATAAGGTCTGATTTCAATTTTTAAAAGATGTTCGCCGTTCGAAAATGCTTCTTGTCCGCCATTTGCGATGAATCTATTCCAAAGAAATTTGCCCCAAGAATCTTCATTGGTTGAACTTATTAAAGGAACTCTAAAAAGAGTTCTCTGATTTTTACTTTCAGCACTTCCTGCGCCAACATTGAGGTTTTCCACATAAATCTTTTTACCATCAACGAAGAATGTAAACTGATAATTTCCATTTTTAGTCAATTCTTCCGCCGATAATTGAGGTGAAAGTGCATGAAGATAGTTTGTAAGTGAGTTGCCAAGAAAAACCCGGATATTTAAATCGGTGTTTTCTTTGAGTTCAAAAGAAGATAGGAAATCGGTTTGTTTAAAATTTTCGATGGCGATTGTTTTTCCCATAAAAGCAATTTTGCCAATATTTTCTTTATGAATGGGAGAAACTATTCCATCACTTTTTATCAAATCCGATGTTTGTCCGAAAACGGTTGCGGAAATAAATAGAAATATAGAAATTAGAAAACAGTAATTTTTCATTTTTTTTAGATTAAAATTTTTCTGTAAAATTACGAAGGCAAATGCCGTAAAAATAGAACAGAATTAACATCATGAAATAGAATGGGAAATGATTTTCCGGAAATTTTTCGGACTCATTCCGCTGACAGATTTGAAACACCGGTTAAAATGACTTTGGTCTGAAAATCCGCATCCGTAAGCAATTTCGGCTAACGAAAGTTCTTGTTCAGATAAAAGACGGTACGATTTTTCAACTTTCAATTTTCGGACGTAATCACCCAAATTAGCATTAAAATATTTCGAAAAATCTCTGGAAAGATGCACGGGATGAATATCCAAGGTTTTAGATAAATAATCAAGCGTTAAATTATCTGAAAATTCATAAAACAAAATTTCTTTAATTCGCTGAACCCAAACAGGATTTTTATCCCGTTGAATTTGAGATTCCCGAAACATCTCCGAAAGCGCCTTCAACAACAATGTTTGAATAGAAAGTGTCGTCGATTGATCCTCAATTTTGGTTTCTTTAAATATTTTATACAGTAGAAATTTGATGTCAACATTTGCGATTTTCAGACTTCCTTGTAATTGGTCTATGTTAAAATCTAATACGTCAAACCATGTGTTTTTGAGTTCAATTTGGAAGCCTCTGGTATAACCTTCTGGTTTTATGTTGTAATGTGGATCTTGCCAATTGTGAAATAACAGGCTTCCGGCTGAGCAATTATAAATCTCTTTTTTATTCCCTTCAATCACATTTCCTTGAAGAATAAAAGTGAAATAAGCATTTTCATGATAATGCCAATCTACACGATCAAGATTATATTCGGTGTCCGTCAAGGTAATTCCATCCAAATGAATGATTTGATTGGTTTGTCCGAAAAACTCTCCTGTCTGTAATTGCTTCATATTTGATTTTTAAGACGTGTAAGATAGCTCCCAAATATAGAGGAATTTTCTAAAAAAAATCACTTTGTCGCAATGACAAAGTGAAAAATGTATTTTAAAATTAAATTTTTAGAACGGTTATGATTGTTAGTTTCAGCGATAATTCTGGTTAATCATAATGAAATCTGCATTTTGCAATTAGAATTTCATCTTCTTGATATTTGTAAATTAACCGGTGTTCATCATCAATTCTGCGCGACCAAAATCCCGAATATTTATGTTTCAAAGGTTCTGGTTTTCCGATTCCATCAAAGGGATTTCGCGAAATATCTTTCAGTAAATCGTTAATTCTTTTGAGTTTCTTTTTGTCGGTTTTCTGCCAGTACAAATAGTCTTCCCAAGATTCATCTACAAAAATATATTTCATTTTATTCTGAAATTAATTCCTTTGAAAATGATTTCCCACTTTTGAGTTTTTCAATAGCAGAATCTAATCTCATTTCATTGGTTCTTGAAGATAATTCGTGATTGGTCGCCATTAAAGAATTATATTCTTCCAGCGACATGACTACAATTCCGGAATCTTTTCCCCGATTAATAATCAAAGTTTCAAAGTTTTTCGACACTCGATCCAAATAAGATTTTATATCTTTTCTAAAATCCGAAACACTTGCGATCAACATAATTTTGTATTTTTATTTGTACAAATATATGTACAAAAAGTCTTATTGCAAAATGATTGCAGTTCGTAGAATTTTTAAATTGAAAAAAGCTTTTAATTTTTCACAAAAACAAACCTCCTTTAAATTGATTTAAAAGAGGTTTGATTGTCTTATGTTTCTTTTGGGAGAATTAGTTCTGTGAAACAATCATCATTAACTTCCGTGTTTCTCATTCAGTTATTTCTTCGAATTGCGAATTTAAAAAATCTGTAAATTTTTGCATTTCTTTAACTGGGTCATTTTCTTTTTTCCAATTTTGATAATAATAACTTTCAGAAATTTTTTCTTTTAACCAAGGTGAGTGAATTTTTTCAAGTCTTACATTTTTTATAAATTTTGATCTTATGGTAACTTCAATCATTTTCCATTTTTTTCTTGGAAGTCCAATAACAACAATGTTTTCATGCCTCATTCCACCATATGTCGGGAAAATATAAATTTTTGCATCTGCTCTAAATTGCTTGTTTCCACTCCTTATTTCTTTTTCTTCACCGAAATAATGTTTATCAATAATGTTACCAACTAAACACCATTCAAATTCATTTAGATTTTCCATTAAAATATTGTAAATTTATTTGTTTGACGGCGTTTTGGATGAACTTGCAACTATCAAATATACACAATATTCCAATTTGAAAAAAGATGTAAAAAATAACCGAAAGCGAAAAGAAATCAGGACTTGTTGTTCCTAAAAAATGCATTGAAAATTAGTCTTAAAAAAAGATAATTCCTAAGCATCAAAACTATATTCCGAATAAAATTGTTTGGCTTCATCGATGACCACATCCATTTCTTCTAAAGTGAATACTTCCAAAAATTGGCGTCGGAAATCTTTAAAATGTGGGATTCCGCGGAAATAATTGCTGTAATGTTGTCGCATTTCAATTAAACCTAATCGTTCGCCTTTCCATTCCATGCTCCATTCTGCGTGTTGGCGAACGGCTTCTAAACGTTGAGTAATTGTTGGTTCTGGAAGAATTTCGCCGGTTTTGAAGAAGTGTTTTATTTCATTGAAAATCCACGGATAACCAATTGCGCCACGACCGATCATAATTCCGTCGCAGTCGAATTTATTTTTGTATTCTAAGGCTTTTTGCGGAGAATCGATGTCGCCATTTCCGAAGATCGGGATTTCGATATTGGGATTGTTTTTTACGGCATGAATGTAGTTCCAATCGGCTTCGCCTTTGTACATTTGTGCGCGGGTTCTTGCGTGAATGGTTAGCGCTTTTACGCCAACTTCCTGCAATCTTTCGGCAACTTCCATAATGTTGATGCTTTCTGTATCCCAACCTAATCTGGTTTTTACCGTCACTGGCAAATGCGTGGAATTGACGACAGCTTTTGTCAAACGAATCATCAAATCAATATCTTTTAAAACGCCGGCTCCAGCACCTTTACAAACTACTTTTTTTACCGGACAACCGAAATTAATATCCACCAAATCGGGATTCACAGCTTCCACGATTTTTGCAGAAAGTGCCATCGCTTCTTCATCGCCGCCGAAAATCTGAATTCCCACCGGTCTTTCATAATCGAAAATATCGAGTTTTTTCATGCTTTTCATGGCATCGCGAATTAATCCTTCTGAAGAAATAAATTCCGAATACATCATATCTGCGCCGTGCATTTTGCACAAACGGCGAAATGGTGGATCTGAAACATCTTCCATTGGAGCGAGCAACAAAGGAAATTCGGGCAGTTCGATATTACCGATTTTTATCATGGTGCAAAGATAATTGTTTTGAGCGGAATGAAGAAAAGACAATTTTTTAAAAATTCAAAAAAAAAAAACAGACTTCAAGGAAATCTGTTTGGTATTTTAAAGCTTCATTATTTTAATCAAAATCGTGATGTGTATCGTCTTTTGAATTTCTATAGACGAACCACATTCCGATTGTTAATCCGATAACTCCAGCAACGGCGGTCATTAAAGCACGTTCTATTTTGTCGGGTTGGGTATTTCCGATATAATTAAATAAAAATAAAATGATAAAAGTGATTGCTGCAATCACCGCATATTTAGTACTTTTTATATTCATTACTTTAATTTATAAGAAATCATGACACCACCTTTGTAAGGAATCCATTCGCCACTTTTGTCCCAGCGACGACCATCGTCATCATAACGGGCACCTGATTTCTTGAGATATCCTCTATAAAAACCTTGTGAGTTTCCGCCTCCTAAATACAAATCAATATTCCAGTTTTCTTTAATTTTAAACTGGTAACCCACCGTTGCGCCGCCTAAAATTGTAAAACCTCGTTGGTAATTGTCGGTATTAAAGTAATTCCATTTTTGGATATCGAAAACTGCACTGCCTAAATTTAGGCCTACATAAAACTTACTGAAAGCTTCTTTAAAATAATAACGAGCTTCTACGGTGCCCATATACACTTGCGCATGATTTCCCATAAATGATTTCCAAGGAGAAACAAAAACGTCGGCTTGTAGTGTGACTTTTTCTTTTAACTGATATTCGACTCCAGCATTTAACATTCCTATGGGAAGGAGAAGCGCATTTCCTTTTATATAAATGCTTTTAGTAGCAGTAGATTCTTGATTTTGAGCATTGCTCAAAAAGCTAAATATGATGGCAAATGCGATGGCTATTTTTTTCAAAATGGTAAGTTTTATTTTAAATTTTGTAAAAGTTGTGTTGCGGCAGTAGCGTCTTTGCCTTGTTGTTCGGCTAGACTTTTAGACATTTCTGCATAGATTTTAGCGTTTTCTTTCTTTCCAAGTTTGGTGTAGAGTTTTGCAAGAATATAGGTGTTTTCAGTATTTTCCGATTTCATTACCGATTTTTCAGCCCATTCTTCGGCTTTTCTTAAAGAGGTTTTATTGTCCACATGTTCACTGAAGATCCATGCTGCTTTTAATAATTCTTCAGGATTGAAATCATCTGCATTTTTATAATAAATTAACGCTGCATTTTCGTATTCTTTAAAGTTTCCTACAGTGGGATAGTAAATAACTTTCATTCTATTGAGCGCAGTCTCTGCATCTGCTTTTCCTACTAATGGAATCGCATTTTTATAGAAATAATCGTCATTAATAATTCCGGAATTTTGATCTAAAGAATTTTCCATCACTTTAGATATTTTAATATTTACATCAAACTGATTGTAAATATCTTCTGACATTTCTTTAACGATGTTTGCTTTCTTGTCTTTAAATACTTGGTAATTAGGATCATTGGGAGATTTCAGAAAGTATAATAATAGCCCAATATCATCCCTTGTGAGCCCCTGATCTTTCTTAACTTTAAAATAACGCTCGGAAACTTTTTTTGCCAATTCGTAATCGGTCTGGGAATATTGTCGCATCATATTTAATAAAAATGCGGGATCGCTTTCTCCTTTTTCAAAAATTGCTTTAAGTGACCCTTGTGCAAATAGCGGATTGTTGGCCTCTTTTGCAATAGCAAGAAAATCTTTTTCGTCCATATAGCCATAGTTGGTCATCACCACTTCGCCATCTCCATTAAGAAATAAATAAGACGGGTAGGAGCGTATTCCATATTTCAAAGCGATATCACGACCTTCTCCTTTTTCCATATCGAAGTGGGAATTGATGAAATTGGCGTTGTAATATTCTTTAATTGCAGGAAGGGGGAAAATGTTCTTTTCCATCATTTTGCACGGTCCACACCAAGAGGCATAAGCATCCATAAAGACCAGTTTTTTTTCACGTTTTGCTTTAGCTAAGACTTCTTTGAAGGTCGTATTTTCAAAATTGATCGTTTCTTGAGAGAAAGATACCAGAAAAGTAAATAATAAGAGAACTGTAAATGTTTTTTTCATTTTTAATAAAATTCGCTACGAAGATAATTATAATATTATAAGGAGTCTTCATCCTAACTATTTATTTTATTTTCAAACCTGTTTTCAAACGTTTGGTGAGCTATATTTTATGATTATTAGGTTTTTAATTAAATGCTTAATACCAGCAAAAATATTAATTCAACTAGAGGTATTAGGTGCATTTAAATTTAAAATAATAGGAGAGATTTCTATTTTTCGACAATGTAATTAAAGGTTAGGTCAAATGTTATAAAAAAAACTCCGGAAATTCCGAAGTTTAAATATTGTGTGAACTCTAAATTTATTCAGGTTTGAAACCATCTTTCAAAGTCACGGTTCTATTAAATACCAGCTTATCCGCAGAAGAATCTCTGTCTTTTGTGAAGTAACCAATTCTTTGAAATTGATAAGGGTGACCAATTTCTGCGTTTTTTAAACTAGGTTCTGCAAATCCTTTTACCGTTTTTAGACTTTCAGGATTAATGAATTGCATGAAATCTGTTTCTTTTTCAGCATCTGGTTGTGGGGTAGTAAATAATCTTTCGTAAATCCGAATGTCCACAGGAATCGCATGTTTTGCTGAAACCCAGTGCAAAGTTCCTTTTACTTTTCGTAAACTTTCTTCAGTTCCGCTTCCTGATTTACTTTTCGCATCATAAGTTGCATAAATGGTGGTGATTTCTCCATTTTGATCTTTGTCA
This sequence comes from Kaistella sp., assembly GCF_049588135.1. Lineage (GTDB taxonomy): Bacteria > Bacteroidota > Bacteroidia > Flavobacteriales > Weeksellaceae > Kaistella. The sequence goes on from NZ_JBAVFG010000185.1 coordinate 6,750, forward strand.
ACACTTTCTGCTTTAATGATATATGCTGATT
>NZ_JBAVFG010000186.1:0-29291 GCF_049588135.1 Kaistella sp.
GTGTAAACTGCGAATAAGCAGAAACAGAAATGGCTAAAAATGTCGTGAATAGTAATTTTTTCATTTTTATTAAATTTTATTTTTTAAAGATATGAAAAATAGAGAATAGATTTCATGACGTTTTAAAATGTCAAAATCACTTAAACAGAAATTGGTCTCCACTTTATTAAAAATAAAAACGATGAATTTCGTGAATTTAAATTATCGAAATAATTCCTTCACTTCATTAATATTAAACGATTTTTTTTCATCGTCTATAGAAATAATATCCGATGCTACCTTTTTCTTTTTTTGCTGTAGCGAAACAATTTTTTCCTCAATGGTATCTTTACAGATCATTCGGTAGGCCATCACTTTTTTGGTTTGCCCGATTCTGTAACAGCGGTCAATTGCTTGGTTTTCGACCGCAGGATTCCACCACGGATCGATGATGAAAACATAATCTGCCTCAGTTAAATTTAATCCGGTTCCGCCTGCCTTAAGGCTTATTAAAAATACGCGAACATCTGCGTTATTTTGAAAATTTTCTACTCGTTCTTGTCTGTTAGTCGTTTGTCCGTCAAGATATTCATAAGAAATCTGTTCTTCTTCGAGTCTTGTTTTTACAATTTGAAGCATTTTTACAAACTGCGAAAAAACCAAAATTTTATGATTTCCTGTTTTTTCTTTGATATTTTCCATCAATGCTTCGAGTTTTACGGAGTAATTTCCAAAATCCTCTTCACTTGGAATAAGTGCAGTCGAATTACAAATTTGTCTTAATTTGGTTAAACCTTCCAAAATATACATTTGCGATTTTTCTACCCCATTTTCATCAATTTTATTCAATAAATAATCGCGGTATTGATTTTTGAACGTGTTGTAAACGGCACGCTGCTCTTTTTCCATTTCACAAAAAATAATGCTTTCTGTTTTTTCCGGCAATTCGGTGGCCACTTGTTCTTTGGTTCTCCGCAACATAAATGGCGTAATTATTTTACTCAAAGTTTGCGATGCTGCCAACTCTTTTTCTTTATCGATGGCATCCGAAAAATTGTTTTTGAAATGCGTCATATTTCCCAATAGACCGGGATTCAGGAAATTGAGTTGGGCATACAAATCAAAAGTATTATTTTCTATTGGTGTTCCGGTAAGTGCGATTTTATTATATGAATTGAGTAATCTCACCGCTTTATATCTCTTAGAATTCGGGTTTTTTATGGCTTGACTTTCGTCTAAAATCACATAATGAAATTTGAAATCCTTTAAAAATTCAATATCATTTAACAATGAGCCATAGGTAGAAATAATGAGGTCATATTTCTTAAAATCATCTTTATTTTCATGCCTGTTTAATCCTGTAAAAGTGAGCATTTTCAAGGTTGGACAAAACTTTTCTATTTCATTTTTCCAGTTAAAAATTAAGGAAGTTGGCGCGATTATCAACGAGGGTTGAATTTTGGGATTGGTTACTTTCAGATGTTGCAAAAAAGCAATGGTTTGCAAAGTTTTCCCTAAACCCATATCGTCTGCCAAACAACCGCCTAATTGGTTTTTATCTAGAAAAGCAAGCCAGTTCAAACCATGATGTTGGTAATCCCGAAGTTTTGCTTTTATTCCTTTTGGAATGGCAACCGTTTCAATTTCAGCGATGTTCTGTAAACGCATTTTTTTATGATACAGTTCTTCCAGAAAAGCTGGTTTTGCATCCATTTCCTGATACAGTTCATCGATAATTCCGAACTGATAATTTGACATTTGTATGCCGTTTTTCTTTACTTCTCCCGTTTTAAAATAATTAGCAAATTTTTTCATCCATTCTTCGGGAAGAATTCCGAGGGTTCCGTCGCCGAGCGTTACATAATTGGATTTTTTTATAAATGCTTTCTGCAATTCTTTAATATTCACTTTTTGATTGCCAAAACTGATATCAATTTCGATATCAAACCAATCGATATCCGACTTTAAATTCACTTGAATGACGGGTTTATTCAAATTAAATTTAAACGATTTTAAATCATTTGCACCAAAAACAGTCATTCCCAATTGTTTCATTCTTTCGATGGAATGTAACATCCAATAGTTTTCGAAAAGTTCCTCGGGAGTCAGAAAAAAGATATTTTCCTGGGTTTCAAAATTGGGATGAAGACTTCGGAATTCCTCAACAAAATTATCTTCAAAAGATTGATTTCTTTCCAATAATTTTTTCTGATTTTCATCAAATAAAAACTCTGTAGAAAGTACATCTACCAATTGTTCTTTATATTTCACCGCCAGTTTAAAAGTGATGAATTCTCCGACATAATCAGTAAGATAAACTTGTTTTTCTAAGAATTCTTCATTAGTTTTCGTTTTGCTCTTTTTTAAAACAGCCGACTGAATTTCGAATTTTTTAGATAATGGTTTGATGATTTTATCAAAAAATTCCGGAGTATCTTTTTTAAGGTAATTAATTTCTGAAAACTTTTGATAATGCAAAATATAAGCAGATAATCTTGCATCTGTAATCGGAATGATGAGATTATCCAAAAAAATATAAAGTGGCGAAATCTGCAATGCAGAAGCATTTAGATTGTAATTTTCATCTTCAATACAGAGTTTCGCTTTCAAAGTATAGAAGTAAGGCGTTTCGGTTAAACTGAAAAATAATTTGAGGTCTTTATTTTCAATTTTTGCTGGTGTAAGGTTTTTGCGAACCAAACTTTTGCCTGCATCAAAAATAAAATTGAATTTATTTTCTATCAATTTCAAAAAATCTGCATTGGCAGAAACGGCCTTCTTTAGGTATTGAATGTCTTTAGAAGACTTATATTTTACTAAACTCCGATCAATTTGGATGGTTTTTAAGATCAGTGTTTGTTCTTCTGCGCTATCATAAACCATCAAAGCGTCCTCAAAATTGCTGGAATTTATTGGGACTACAGAAGAAGAAAAATCGGTTTTGGTTTTGTTATATTTTGCTTGAAAAAGGCTTGTTTTGGTAAAGGCTTTTCGGTAAAATTCAAAAAAAACACCCAACCCAAAATCATCAGCCACTTTGGAAAACTGGGGAAGTTTGATTGATAGATCATCTAAATCGTTCTCCACCAAGATGGAAATATCCCGAGAATTTGAAACCAAATTATCTACTTTGTAACTCGCCTGAAAACCTTTTGATGTTAATTGGAAATTAAATATAGAATGATAATCTTCTTCGAGCGAAAAACCATTATCAACCACAATTTTCTCCATTTTTTTCTGAAAATAATCTTCGGTGAAAAAATCGTTACCAAAAATTTTTACAATATTTTTTAATGCTGTTGCCAAATGTTCACACATCTTTTTATGTTTAGCACAACTGCATTTAAAATCTAAACGATTTGTTTTGGGATCAAATTTCAAAACCTGATTATAGCTGTACCAACCTTTTAATTGGAAATGGACTTCATTTTTATCAACTTCAACAATTTGAAGTTCATCCGGACCTTTATGTCGGTTATCAGGTTTTATCGTCCATTCTTCAATAATTTCATCAGTAATTATTGCCTCTGGCAGAAAAATCTTATCAGACTGATACTTTATTTCCGGAATTGTTTTTTTTATTTGAATAATTTTTGCGGGAATAATAATTCCAAATAAATCTACATTTTGACCAGTCGTGATGGCATTTACAATTTGATCTGCATAATTAACAATAATTGTATTCAAAGAAGCGATGACGTGTTTACAAATTCCCGGATAATTATTTTTATAAGGACAATTGCAGGAAGTCTCAATTCCATTTCGAAAATCAACAAAAATTCGATAATCGTATCCCGAATTTCCATCATAAGTAAACTCAAAATGGGAGTTAGAATGGCTGACCAATTTAGGATCTACGTAATAAGAATTACTTCTGGAGTTGGGATTGCTATTGTCTTTGATGTATTTTTTAATGGTTTTAACATCCATTCTTTATATAATTTTTTTCAAATATATAAAATGATTTTTGGGTTGGGCTTGATTATCAAAAAAAAGCGGAATGTTTTTGATAATAACTATAACCACTACCTTGATTTAGGGATTAAATTCCACCTATGTGTCAAAAAGAAACGAGAGAAATTTCTTCCCTCGTTTCATTACTAATGATCTATTTTATCTCTTGTATAAATTACATCACCTCCATTTTAAAACTCATACTCTCAATCACTTTCAAAATCGCTTCCACCGTGTCCATTGAAGTTAAACACGGAACACCGTTTTCTACCGAAGTTCGGCGGATCTGGAAACCATCTCTTTCGGATTGTTTTCCTTTGGTCATTGTATTTACAATGTATTGAACTTTCCCTTTTTGGATGAGATCGATGAGATTAATTTCCGGGTTTTCTTCTATTTTGTAACCGATTTTTGTGCGAACGCCGTGTTCTTCAAAATAATTGGCGGTTCCTTCGGTTGCCCAAATTCGGAAACCTATTTCCTGAAATCTTCGAGCCAATTCGCAAGCTTCTTCTTTGTGTTTATCGGCAACAGTGAAGAGAATTGAACCATGCAACGGAACTTTTCTGCCCGACCCGATTAATCCTTTATATAAAGCTTTTTCCAAAGTGGTATCTTTCCCCATCACTTCCCCGGTGGATTTCATTTCTGGTCCGAGCGAAATATCAACTCTCGTTAATTTTGAAAAAGAGAAAACCGGAACTTTCACGTAAACACCTTCTTTCACTGGAGCCAAACCGTTTTTGTAGCCTAAATCTTTTAATTTTTGTCCGAGAATTACTTTCGTTGCCAAATTCGCCATCGGAATTTCGGTGATTTTCGATAAGAAAGGAACGGTTCTACTCGATCTTGGATTCACTTCGATTACGTAAACTCCGCCTTGATAAAGTACATACTGAATATTCATTAAACCAATCACATTCAGTCCTTTCGCTAATCTTTCAGTATAATCGACTAAAGTTGCGATTTGTTCTGGATTAATATTTTGGGGCGGATAAACTGCGATGGAATCTCCGGAATGAACTCCTGCTCTTTCGATATGCTCCATAATTCCAGGAATTACGACGGTTTCGCCATCGGAAATTGCATCAACTTCCACTTCTTTTCCAGTTAAATATCGGTCAATCAAAATCGGATGTTCCGAATTTTCTTTCACCGCATTCGTCATGTAATGAGCGAGTTCCGTTTCATCATAAACAATTTCCATCGCTCTTCCGCCCAAAACATAACTCGGACGAACCAGCACCGGGAAACCGATTTCATTAGCAATAACCAAAGCTTCTTCTTTCGTAAAACAGGTTTTTCCCAAAGGTTGCGGAATTCCCATTTCCTGAAGTGCGGCTTCAAATTTATTTCTGTTTTCGGCACGATCTAAATCTTCCAATGAAGTTCCTAAAATCTTCACGCCGTGAGCTTCGAGTTTGTCCGCTAAATTAATCGCTGTTTGTCCGCCAAACTGTACTACCACGCCTTTTGGTTTTTCGAGTTCGATGATGTTCATCACATCTTCTTCCGTTAAAGGTTCAAAATATAATTTATCGGAAATGGAGAAATCCGTAGAAACCGTTTCCGGATTATTATTAATAATAATGGCTTCGTAACCCAATTCTTTAATCGCCCAAACCGAGTGAACCGTGGCGTAATCGAATTCTACACCTTGTCCGATTCTGATTGGACCAGAACCCAAAACGATGATTTTTTCTTTATTGGAAGGAACGCTTTCGTTTTCCTCTTCGTAAGTTCCGTAGAAATATGGCGTTTCACTTTCAAATTCGGCGGCGCAAGTATCGACCATTTTGTAAACCGGCATCACTCCGTTATTTTTTCTAAATTCAAAAATTTCTTTTTGAGTTGAATTCCATAATGTTGCGATACTTAAATCTGAAAATCCTAATTTTTTGGCTTCGAGTAAAGTTTCTTTATTAAATTTATTTTCAGCAATTACTTTTTCGAAATCGATGAGTTTTTTAATTTTCCAGATAAAGAATTTATCAATTTTGCTCCATTCTACAATTTTTTCCCAGTCGTAACCTCGTCGCAAAGCATCACCAATAATGAATAATCTTTCGTCATCACAAACCCGAATTCTTCTTTCGATTTCCTCGTCTGTGAGTTCTTCGGCTTGTTTAGATTTTAAACCAATATGTCTTAAACCCGTTTCCAACGAACGAATGGCTTTTTGTAAAGATTCCTCAAAATTTCTTCCGATTGCCATTACTTCGCCGGTTGCTTTCATTTGCGTGGAAAGTCGTCTGTCAGCGGTTTCAAATTTATCAAAAGGGAAACGAGGGAATTTCGTTACGACGTAATCTAAAGCCGGTTCAAAACACGCATAGGTCTTTCCTGTAACCGGATTCATGATTTCATCTAAAGTCAAACCGACTGCAATTTTTGCAGCGATTTTTGCAATCGGATAACCCGTTGCTTTACTCGCCAAAGCCGATGAACGCGAAACTCTTGGATTCACTTCGATGATAAAATAATCGTAAGAATTGGGATCCAAAGCAAGTTGAACATTACAACCGCCTTCAATTCCCAAAGCACGAATGATTTTTAATGAAGAATTTCGAAGCATTTGATATTCTCTGTCAGAAAGTGTTTGAGAAGGCGCAACCACGATGGAATCTCCGGTGTGAATCCCGACTGGATCGATGTTTTCCATATTGCAAACAACAATCGCGTTGTCGTTTTTGTCGCGCATTACTTCGTACTCGATTTCTTTGAAACCTGCGATGGATTTTTCAATCAAACATTGATCAACAGGACTGTATTTCAAGCCAAACTCGGTAATTTCTTTCAGTTCTTCTTTGGTATTGGCAATTCCGCCGCCGGTTCCGCCCATCGTAAAAGCAGGACGAACAATCACCGGATAACCTATTTTTTCGGCAAATTCTAAAGCACTTTCAACATTATTTACAATATCGGAATCGGGAACAGGTTCGCCCAATTCGTTCATTAAATTTCGGAACAAATCCCGATCTTCAGCTTGATTGATGGCTGAAAGTTTCGTTCCTAAAACTTCCACTTTACATTCATCCAAAATCCCGGAATTTTGTAATTCTACCGCCATATTCAAACCGGTTTGCCCGCCCAAAGTTGGCAAAAGCGCATCTGGTCTTTCTTTGCGGATAATGTGACTTACGAATTCCAAGGAAATCGGTTCAATGTAAACTTTGTCGGCAATTTCCACATCGGTCATAATCGTTGCCGGATTGGAATTGATGAGGATCACTTTGTAACCTTCTTCTCTCAAAGACAAGCAAGCCTGAGTTCCTGCGTAATCGAATTCTGCTGCTTGTCCGATGATGATTGGACCGGAACCGATTACTAAAATTGTTTTTATATCGTTTCTTTTCATTTTTTTTATTTAGATTTTGAGAGCCGAGATTATGAGATTCAAGACTTATTTTAAAGATTCTTTTGCTATTAGTTTTTTGATTTTATTAAAAATATCGGGATTGTTTATTTCTTGCCAATTAAATTTTAAATATTTTGTTCGGTCAAAACTTTCATTTATTTTTATATAAATCCAGATATAATCTTTATCACAAATCACAATTTTATTTGCTTCTAATCTTAAAGCATAAGAATGTGCTTGTTGAAAAGTTTCTTCTAAATCTCGATTGTTTTTTATGATAAATTTAGTTTCCAAAAGCATTTTACCTTTTTCATAGCCTTTTGTAGTTTCTGGAAAAAACACATAATCAGGATAATTTCTTTCGCCTCTTCCCATTCTTACAGGTAATTGACGAATCCAATCGTTTTTAGCAAAATTTAAGTTCAGTAAAAAAGGTTCAACAATTTGCAGTTCAACATCACGTTCGTTTTTGCAATTTATATTTGGTTTAAAATCAATAGATGAAAGTTTTGGTAAGATCGAAATATCTTGACCTTTCTCTTCTAACAACTTTAAAATTCTCTTATAATCTTCATTATTAATTTGCGTTCCATTTACGCCTTGAAGATTTTTCTTCACAATTGGAAGATTTTTTAAATGTTCGTCGGTTTTAATTTGAGAAATATGAATTGGCTGAACCTGTTGAATTTTACCTAAAGTGATACTTCCATAATAATGAAAAAACGGATCTCTAACTCCGTCATTTACTGCTCTGCAAATAAAATCAATATTACTTCTTGGCGATAAACAATACATTACAATAATATCTCCTTTTTTGGTATCCTCATTTCCTCCCCAAAAATAGGTGGTTTCTGAATTTGATTTTACCAAATCTGGATAATCATCTTTTGCCGCACCACAAAGCCAAATATTTGTTGGAGTTGGAAGATTTTCAATTTCTTCTTTACCAAAATACTTTGGAGCAAAATCATATAAAAAAGCCCAAAATTCAAATGGATTTAATTCATTGCTTTCTCTAAATTCATGAAAAATTTCACACAATTCTAAATAATAATTTAATCTTTCCAATTTATTTTTACGAAGCGGAACAGATGGAATATTGATATTAAAATTATCGCAAATTTTTTGAAGTTTAGAAAATTCCAATTGAAAAAAATAAGGAAAGAAAAAATCTGGTATTAAATCAGACAAATAGAAAGAATATGGTTCAATAACATTTAATAAATAATTTAATTCATTTGGGTCAATAACATTAAAATAACCATTTTCATCTTCTAAGACCAAACCATTTGTAATAAAATAATTAAAAATATTCTCAGCAGTTTCATTATTTTCAAATTTATTTTTTGAATTAGAAAAAGCATTAATTATTTGATTATAATTTTCTAAAGATTTATTTTTTTCATCAATAAATCTTTTCATGATTTCTTCAAAATTTCCTTCTTCAAAAAGTTTGATAACTTCTTGCCCTTCCTTACTTTCTTTGTAATTATTCCAGATGAATTGATTGAGTTTCATATTTTAAATTTCGGCTAAAGCCAAATTGTTTTTTATATTTTTTAACGTGCTAAAATCGTTTCTATTAATTCTTTTTCAGATAGCGTTCCTCCGGAACGCCTTTTAGTACGTTATTTTGTTCTACACATATATCGTTCCTCCGGAACGACTGCTTTTCATATGAATTTATGGCTACTCTAACCCTTTCGCTTTCCTATCATTCAGCATTTTCTTCGCCGATAAATCGCTCACTACTTTTTTTCCGGTTTTCGATTCCAGTTCCAATCGTGCGACTTTTGCGACATTTCCGCCTTGTTTAGCGACTGTTTTATTTTCATCAAACGTTTCCGGATTTACTGCTTGCGAAATATCTTTGGTTGATGCTTCTGCCAACATATTGAGAATCAATTCGGTGTTGGTCATATTATCGCGAAGATTTTCCTTTTTCAATCCTTTGAACTTTTTATAATCTTTGGTGTTTTTATCGCTCCAGCCTTTTGTAATAATATCTGTGAGAACTGCAAATTGTTGTCCTTCTTTCATTCCGAGGCGTTTCCATTCATCGGTTAATTCCTTCCGGATTTCGATACTTTTTAATCGTTGGTTAATCCAGTTTTCAGAATATCCCAAATTCAAATAATCCTGCATTGCTTTATTAATGCTCAATTCAGGATCCTGCATTTCATCAAGCCGATCGGAACCAACTTGAGCTAACCAAAGTTTAAAAGGTTCCGCCTTTTTCGACGGAATGGATTGGATTAGCCTCAAAAGTTGTTGGGTATCTGCAACATCAGTCAATCTTAATTTTCCATCAGGCGCAGTCATTTTCAACTGTCCGATATTTTCGGACACTTCACTTCCTTCCTTTGTCAGTTTCGATTTCAAGTCGCTCCAATATTTTCTTGGACGCGAATTTTCTGTTAAAATTTCAATCACATCAATGACAGAAAAATACCATTTTTCCTGTTCTTCGTCCCAAACAGAACGGACTTGTTTTTGTTCAAAAAGTTGAATACTTGTGTTTTTCATAAATTTAATATAACAATTTATCAATCTAACAGTGTAACAAATTGAAAATGCACCTAAAGAGTATTCGCATCATCCTTGGACAAACTCGTACTTAAAATTTTGTAAATAATTTTCCCAATAACAATAATCTGTTCTTCCAATTTTTCATCGAACGGATAATTCTTAGAATGTTTACATAAGAACAACCAATATTTCGTTTCTTCAACTTCTTTCGCTGCAATTTTTATTTTATGTACAAAATCTTTTTTACTGTAAGGATTTTGTGCTTCAAATGCATTTGCACCAATACTTGTTCCTGAACGTAACAATTGTTTTGAAATGATGAACTTTCTTTTTTCTTCCAAAAGTTCACAGTAGTCAATAATATCTAAAGAAAACTGAACTGTTTTTTGAAGCAAAGGATTATTTTCAAAATTAATCATATTCGTAATTTTAAGATTGCTACACTTTTAAATTGGACTATTGAGAAATTGTTAAACTGTTACATTCTTAAATTGTTCCATTAGAACAATAAACTCATCAAACAAATAATTCGCGTCTTCCGGACCTGGACTGGCTTCCGGGTGATATTGCACGGAAAAACACGGGTAAATTTTATGCTTCAAACCTTCGTTGGTTTTGTCGTTCAAAGCGATGTGGGTTTCTTCTAAATCGGTGTTTTTTAAACTTTCCTGATCTACGGCGTAACCGTGATTTTGAGAAGTGATCGCGACTTTATTTTTCTTTAAATCTAAAACCGGATGATTTCCGCCACGATGCCCGAATTTGAGTTTAAAAGTTTTTGCGCCACAAGCCAAACCGATTAATTGATGACCGAGACAAATCCCGAAAATCGGAACTTTTCCTAATAATTTTTGAATCATTTCTAAAGCGTGCGGAACATCTTCCGGATCTCCGGGACCGTTGGAAAGCATTATTCCGTCGGGATTTATCAATAAAATTTCTTCGGCAGTTGTGTTTTCTGAAACTACGATGACATCGCAATCTCTTTGAGAAAGTTCCCGTAAAATTCCCAATTTTGAACCAAAATCAACCAAAACCACTTTCAAACCTCGTCCCGGATTGGCGTACGAAGTTTTTGTAGAAACCATTTCCACTTGATTGGTTGGGAAATTGGTCGTTTTTAAAGTTTCAATTACCGAGTTCTCATCAGCGTTTTCATCCACGATTTTTCCTTTTACAACGCCTTGGTTTCGCAGAATTCTGGTTAATCTTCTGGTATCAATTCCGGAAATTCCTGAAAGATTTTTCTTTTGAAAAAATTCATCCAAATCCATTTGACTACGGAAATTTGAAGGAAAATCGCAAACTTCTTTTACGATTAAACCTTTGATGGCGGGTTCAATACTTTCGTAATCATCCCGATTAATTCCATAATTTCCGATGAGCGGATACGTCATACAAACGATTTGCCCGCAATACGAAGGGTCAGAAATCAGTTCCTGATAACCCGTCATTCCGGTATTGAAAACCACTTCGCCGTCAGTTTCCAAATTGGTTCCGAAACCTTCACCGTGAAAAATTTCGCCAGTTTCTAATATTAATTTCTTTTTCATTTTTACTTTTTACTTTTATTGATGACAAGTCTTAACTTGGCTCTTCTTACTTTTTACTTGGCTCTTCAAACTGAAACCCCTTTTCTTCCAAAGCATTTTTCAAAATTGCCATTCTTGCGAAAACGCCGTTTTCCATTTGTTTGAAAATTCGGGAACGGTCGCATTCTACCAAATCATCGTCGATTTCAACTCCTCTGTTAATCGGTGCCGGATGCATAATGATCGCGCCTTTTTTCATCGCTTTCTCGCGGTCTTTGGTTAAACCAAATTTGCGGTGATATTTTTCAGGAGAGAGTTTTAATTTCTCATCGCTTTCATGTCTTTCGTGCTGAATTCTTAATAACATTAAAACATCAACCTCTTTTATCAAATCATCGATGGATAGATAAGTTCCGTTGATAATTGTGCCTTCATCAAACCATTGTTCTGGACCTGAGAAATAAACTTTGGCACCTAGTTTTCTTAAAACCTCTGCGTTAGAATTTGCTACACGACTGTGTTTTACATCTCCCACAATTCCTACTTTTAAGCCTTTAAATTTCCCGAATTCCTGGTGAATGGTCATTAAATCTAAAATATTTTGTGACGGATGATTTCCAGTTCCATCGCCTCCATTAATAATTGCAATATCAATTCCTTTGAATTCATCATAAAATTTTTCTTTTTTATGACGGATAACGCAAAGATCAATTCCCAAACTTTTTATTGTTTTTACAGTGTCGTAAAGTGATTCCCCTTTATTTACAGAACTTGCGGAGATATCAAAAGGAACGACATTCAAACCTAGTTTTCTTTCGGCAACGTCGAAACTTGTTTTTGTTCGTGTACTGTCTTCAAAAAAAAGATTAGAAACATAGATTTCACTTTTGGCTTTCAAGACTTTACCTTTTGAAAACTCGTCGGCTTGTTGAAGCAATTTGTTAATTTTTTCTACGGATAAATCGGCTGTTCTAAGCATAATTTTTAGTTTTTAAATCAAAAAAAAACGAAGCCAAAATGACTTCGTTGTTAATAAATATCGTAATTATCGGCATTGCTGCCTTTATGTAAATCGTCTAATGGAAATATTCTTTTCATTAGGCACAAAGATATAATATTTTCTGAAATCTTGAAAATGTTTTTTTTCAACAAATAAAACTATTTTCTATGAACACCCACTTTTCCTATAATTTTTAATATTTTTGTTCAAAATCAAATTAATGGATGCCAAAGACAGAATGATTCTCGGTTTGCTTCAGGAAAATTCCACGCTTTCTGTAAAAGAAATTTCCGAAAAAATCGGACTTACCTTCACCCCGACTTACGAAAGAATCAAACACCTCGAAAAACAAAACGTAATCGAGAAATATGTCGCCATCCTAAATCGCGAGAAATTGGGACTGAATATTATTGTTTATTGCAATATTCGATTGAAAGAGCAATCCCAAAAAACGTTAGAAGATTTTGAAAAACATATCGAAAGCTTCGACGAAGTGCAAGAAATCATCAGTCTTTCCGGGGAATATGATTATATGTTGAAAATTATCGCTAAGGACATTAACTCTTACAACAACTTCGCTGTTAATGTCATTTCTAATTCGCCCAATATTTGGCAATATCACAGTTCGATTGCTTTACATGAAGTAAAAAAAACAACCAAATTCAAATTGGATTAAGCCAATAATTTGCAAGAGATTTTATGGAATTGATGGGCAATCTCATCTAAACACAAATTCCAGATGCTGCCTTGATGGTTGTGATTGAGGTCTTTTGAATCATATTGAAATTCATTATTTTCGATTTCATTTCCTACTTTAACATAAGCGTCTCGAAACGAATTTCCATTTTTCACTTCTTCATTAATTTTTTCGACACTGAAAATATATTTGTATTTTCCGTCTTCTAAAATCCCATCTTTCACTTCGATATTTGGCAAAGTATAAATCAAAATTTCCAAACATTCTTTTAAAGAATCAATCGCAGGAAAAAGGATTTCTTTGGTTAATTGCAAATCGCGATGATAGCCGGAAGGTAAGTTGTTGGTGAGCAAAATTAGTTCATTGGGCAACGATTGGATTCGGTTGCAACGCGCTCGTACCAACTCGAAAATATCGGGGTTTTTCTTGTGAGGCATAATGCTACTTCCGGTGGTAAACTCTTTCGGAAAGCTGATAAAATCGAAGTTCTGGCTTAAATACAAACAGACGTCATAAGAAAATTTGCTCAATGTTCCTGCCAAAACTGCCATTGAAGAAGCGAGCAATTTTTCAGATTTTCCGCGCGTCATTTGCGCATAAACCGAATTGTAATTTAAACTTTTAAAACCCAAATCATAAGTCGTACTTTCCCGATCGATTGGGAAAGAAGAACCGTAACCGGCGGCTGAACCCAAAGGATTTTTATTGATGATATTTTTCACCGATAAAAGCAATTCCAAATCATCGACTAAGGCTTCCGCATACGCACCAAACCACAATCCAAACGACGATGGCATCGCAATTTGAAAATGCGTGTAACCTGGCAGTAAAACGTTTTTATGTTGATTTGCCAATTGAATAAACAACTGAAATAACGAATCTGCTAATTCACCAATTTCACGGATTTCATCCAATAAATATAATTTAATATCGAGTAAAACCTGATCATTTCTGGAACGCGCAGTATGAATTTTTTTTCCAGTTGCGCCTAATTTTTCAATTAAAATCGATTCGATTTGTGAGTGAATATCTTCAGATTCAGGATCAATTTCGAAGGTATTATTTTGAATATTTTTTAAAATTTCATCAAGCACAGAAAGGATTTCCTGAGACTCTTCATTTGAAATCAAACCTACTTCTGCCAACATTTTGCAATGTGCAATCGAACCCAAAACGTCGTATTTCGCCAAGCGATTATCGAAATCTAAATCCTTCCCAACGGTAAAATGATTCACCAGTTGGTCGGTTAATGATTGATCTTTTTGCCAAATTTTTTTCATTATTTCTTTTATTTAAAAACCTTTAAAACAGGTTTATACTATTTTTTCTAAAATTTTAATATAGATTCCAATGCCTTCATTTATTTCATTAATGTAAATAAATTCGTCGGCGGTATGAGATCTTGTGCTGTCTCCGGGACCAATTTTCACCGATGTACACGGGATAATCGCTTGGTCGGAAGACGTTGGCGAACCATAAGTTATTCTGCCAATTTCTAAACCTGCTTTTACAATCGGGTGATTTTCATTAATTTTTGATGAATTTAACCTGAACGAACGAGCCGATAAATTCGATTTCATTTCAGATTGAATGATTTCGAAAACCTCTTTATTGCTGTATTCATCGGTCACACGAACATCTAAAGTAAAACTACATTTTTCGGGAACCACGTTATGTTGCGTTCCAGCATTGATAACGGAAAGCGTGATTTTAACTTCGCCCAAATACGGTGAAATCTTCGGGAATTTGTAGTTCAAAATATGTTGCAAATCCGCCATGCATTTCACAATCGCATTGTCGGAATTGGGATGCGCGGCATGAGAAGCCGTCCCCAACATTTCCCCGTCGATAACCAAAAGTCCTTTTTCTGCGATCGCCAAATTCATTTGCGTTGGTTCGCCAACAATTACCAATTCCACGTTCGGAAGTTGCGGAAAAAGTGCTTCTATACCTTCTTTTCCAGAGATTTCTTCTTCGGCTGTTAATGCAATAATTAGATTGTGTGACAAATTTTGATATTCATAAAAATTCAGAAAAACCTGCACCATCGAAACCAAAGAAGCTCCCGCATCGTTGCTTCCCAATCCAAATAATTTTCCGTCTTTTTCTAAAGGAATAAACGGATCTAAGGTATAAGATTTGTTAGGTTTTACGGTATCGTGATGCGTGTTCAAAACGATTGAAGGTTTGTTTTCGTCAAAATATTTATTCGTTGCCCAAATATTATTTTTAAACCGATTTGTAGGAATATTTCTTTGACTAAAAAAACGTTCGATAACCAAAGAAACATCGTATTCATCTTTACTTAAAGACGGTGTCGCAATGATTTTTTTCAATAATTCGATGGCGATATTGAGCAATATTTCTGGGGAATTATTTAATTTCTGTTCCATCATTTTGATGATTGATATAATTTTCTAATTTGGTTTCATTCAGAAAAACCACTTTTTTCACTTTGTTTTGTTTTGCAGCAAAAGCATTTTTAAGCTTGGGCAGAATCCCTGCATTTAACTGATTATCAATTAATAACTGTTCATACTTTTCAAAATTTAAAGACTTCAAAACCGAATTTGAATTTTCAATATCTTCCAAAATGCCATTTTTATCGAAACAATATAAAAGTTCAACCTCATAAAAATCGGAAAGCGTTTGCGCCAAAACAGAAGCAACAGAATCCGCATTGGTATTGAATAAATTCCCTTTTCGGTCGTGCGTAATCGCCGAAAAAACTGGAACTAATTTTAATTTTAAAAACTCCAAAAGCAAATCAATATTTACATTTTTTGAATCTACATCACCCACAAATCCATAATCAATATTTGAAATTGAACGTTTTTCTGCTTTAATCAAATTTCCGTCTGCGCCGGAAAACCCGATTGCATTACAGTTAAAATTCTGAAGATTTGCAACGATATTTTTATTGATTTTCCCAGCGTAAACCATGGTTACAATATCCAAAGTTTCTCTATTGGTAATTCTTCTTCCGTCGATCATTTGTTGTGGAATATTCAGGGTTTCGGCTAAATCGGAAGCGAGTTTCCCGCCGCCGTGAACCAAAATTTTCATTTCACTAATCGTAGAAAATTGCTTTAAAAAAGATTTTAATTTAGACTCACTATCAATCAAAGAACCACCGATTTTGACGACATATAATTTCTGTTTATTCATCACTTCGTGTTAAATTGGCAATTCCTCAATTATTTTACTAAAAACCGCTTGTGCAGAAAAAATTCTGTTTTTCGCTTGTTGATAAATAATCGAGTTTTCACTGTCCATCACTTCATCGCTCAACTCCACATTTCTGCGAACCGGCAAACAATGCATTATTTTAGCATTTTTAGTCGCAATCAATTTCTCTTTCGTCAACATCCAATTTTCTTTCACTTCCGGCATTGCAGCGTAATCTACAAAGGACGACCAGTTTTTAACATAAACGAAATCTGCATCTTTTATGGCTTCATTTTGATCGTGTAAAACAGTAGTGTTTTTCACAAAATTCGGATCCAAATCATAACCTTCCGGATTGGCAATTACGAAATCTGCTTCCATCGATTGCATCCATTCAGCGAAGGAATTTGCAACTGCGTGAGCAATTGGTTTAATATGTGGCGCCCAGGTTAACACCACTTTCGGTTTGTGATTTTCTTTCCAATTTTCAGTTATGGTTATGCAATCTGCAAAACTTTGCAAAGGATGTTTCGATGCAGATTCCAAAGAAATAACCGGAACTTTTGCATATTTAATAAACTGCGATAAAATACTTTCAGTCACGTCATCTTTCTTATTCTGCATTCCTGCAAAACAACGCACCGCAATGATATCGCAATATTGATTCAGAACTTCGACCGCATCCTTAACATGCTCCACGGTTCCGGCATTCATCACTGCTCCATCTGCGAATTCAAGATTCCAGGCTTCTTGCGATGCGTTTAAAATAAGTACATTTAATCCTAAATTTTGTGCCGCAATTTGACTGCTCAATCGGGTTCGTAAACTGGAGTTCAGAAACACCAAACCGATTGTTTTTCCTTTGCCTTTATTCGGTTCTGTCAAAGGGTTTTCTTTAATTTGAAGTGCGGTTTTTATCATGGATTGAAGATCATCAATATCTTCTATGGATGTGAAATTTTTCATTTGTTTTTGATTTAAAAATTGCATTTTAGCAAGTAAAAAAAAATAATTATTTTAAAGAACAGAATATAAAGCATCGATAAAAATATCGGCTTCTTTTTCTGAAATATTGAGTGCAGGAAGAATTCTTAAAACATTTGGATCATTAGAATTCCCTGTGAAAACATGATGTTTCCTTAATAAATTAGAACGAATTTCTGCACAAGACTGATCCAATTCGATCCCAATCATCAAACCTCTGCGCCTGATGGATTTGATGTGTTTAAAATCCTGAATTTTAGATTCGATATAAGCTCCTGTTTTTTCTGAATTCTCAACTAAATTTTCATTCTTAATGACTTCCAAAACTGCAATTCCGGCTGCACAAGCCAAATGATTTCCGCCAAAAGTAGTTCCCAATAAACCGTGAGAAGCCTCAAATTTCGGACTGATCAAAACACCGCCGATCGGAAAACCATTTCCCATTCCTTTTGCTACCGTAATTAAATCAGGCTGAATATCAAATTCCTGATGCGCAAAAAATTTTCCAGATCTTCCGTAACCCGATTGAACTTCATCCATAATTAAAACCACCTCATTTTCAGCACAAAGATTTTTAAGCGCTTGAATCATTTCTTCCGTTGGTAAGATAATTCCACCGACTCCTTGAATTCCTTCGATGATTACGGAAGAAATTTCGTCTTGATTTTCTGCGAATAATTGTTTTAACTGAGCCACATTATTCCATTCGCATTTGATAAATCGTTCGGAAAAGCTGACTGGTGCTACAATTTTCGGATTATCTGTCACAGAAACAGCTGCGGAAGTTCGACCGTGAAAAGAACCAGAAAAATAAATCACTTTCTTTTTTCCATTGTGAAACGAAGCGAGTTTCAAAGCATTTTCGTTGGCTTCCGCACCAGAATTACAAAGGAAAAGTGAGTAATTATCATATCCTGAAATTTTACCTAATTTTTCCGCTAATTCAATTTGTAAATCATTTTGTACAGAATTGGAATAAAAAGAAATTTCATTTAACTGATTTTTTAATTTATTTTGATAATGAGGATGATTATGACCAATGGAAATCACCGCATGACCGCCATAAAAATCGAGATATTTTTCACCTTTATCGTCCCACAGAAAAGAGCCTTCCGCTTTTACAGGATTGATATTAAATAAAGGATATACTTGGAATAAATTCATTTTTACTTTTTTAATAATGCATATTTAAAATGCGATAGATTTTAACTGAAGACCGGTATTTTCTTCCCAATCCATGACGATGTTCATATTTTGTACGGCTTGTCCGGATGCGCCTTTTAATAAATTATCAATTGCGGAATGAACCACTATTGTATCCTTATTCTTTTCAATATGAATCGCACATCTGTTGGTATTCACAACTTGTTTCATATCAATTGGTTTTTCCGAAATCGTAACAAATGGAGAATCTTTATAAAAATCGCAATATTTTGCATAAATAATTTCTAATTCCAAATCGCATTTTATGATTGAACTGGTGAAAATTCCTCTTGCAAAATCTCCACGCCACGGAACAAAATTCAACTCAATTTCTGTTTCATTTGATTCATTTAGCATTAATAAAATTTCATCAACATGCTGATGGTTAAGGGTTTTATAAGCCGAAACATTATCATTTCGCCAAGAAAAATGCGTGGTCGGCTGAAGCGATTGCCCAGCTCCGGTAGAACCAGTAATTCCCGTTGTGTAAACCGTTTGCAGCAATTTCCCTTTTGCTAAAGGCAACAACGCCAATTGAATTGCAGTGGCAAAACAGCCTGGATTAGCGATACTTTTGGCAGATTTCATTTCGTTTTTAAAAAGTTCCGGTAAACCATAAATAAAATTTCTATCTTGAAAATTACTTTCTAACCGGAAATCATTTCCTAAATCGATGACCAAAACGTCTTCTTTTAAAGGATTTTCTATTAACCAATTTTTGCTTTCCTGATGCGGCAAACACAAAAATAAAATATCGACTTCTTCAATTTTGTTGGTTAAAGTCATTTCGCAAATCTCAATTAAATCTGGATAAATTTCTGAAATTCTTATTCCAGAATTTGATCGGCTGTATAAAAACTGAAGTTCAACTTTTGGGTGAAAAGCCAGCAACCGCACGAGTTCACTGCCCGTGTAGCCATTGGCACCAATTATTCCGACTGATTTCATTGCGTTTTATTTATTTGATGATAGATGGATAATGAATTGCTCAAAACTTTGGTAAATCCTTTTACATCTTCGCCAGTCCAGGCAAGATTTGCTTCGCCGTAACTTCCGAATTCTGCGGACATTAAATCGTTTTCAGATTCAATTCCATTCAATACAAAACGGTAAGGATGAAGCGTGATGAACACTTTTCCGTTGACGGTTTTCTGAGAATTATTAAAGAAAGTTTCGATATTTCGCATCACAGGATCCAAGAAAAGAGCTTCGTGAAGCCAGTTTCCGTACCAATCTGCCAATTGTGACTTGATGGTTTGTTGGTATTTTGAAATCGTATGTTTTTCCAACAAATGATGCGCTTTAATAATGACAGAAGCCGCTGCAGCCTCAAAACCAACACGGCCTTTAATTCCAACAATCGTATCACCAACGTGAATATCTCGACCAATTCCGTAAACAGAAGTCAGTTCTTCAATTTTCTGAATCGCTAAAACCGGATGAGAAAACTGCTCGCTGTTTACACCGATGATTTCGCCATTTTTAAATTCAATTTCTAAATCAGAAGGTTTCGTTTTTTCAACTTGAGAAGGAAATGCTTCTTCAGGTAGATTATATTTGGAAGTCAAAGTTTCTTTTCCACCCACGGAAGTTCCCCAAAGTCCTTTATTAATGGAGTATTTGGCTTTTTCGAAATCCATTTCATAGCCGTGATTTTTTAGAAATACGATTTCTTCTTCGCGAGATAAAGACAAATCCCGAATCGGTGTAATGATTCGAATATCAGGACACATCACTTGAAAAATCAAATCGAAACGAACCTGATCGTTTCCTGCGCCCGTGCTTCCGTGAGCGATTGCAGTTGCGCCAATTTCTAAAGCATATTTTGCAATGTTCTGCGCCTGAACCGTTCTTTCTGCACTCACAGAAAGTGGATAAGTGTTATTTTTTAACACGTTTCCGAAAATCAAATATTTCACACATTCGTTATAATATGCTTCAACAGCGTCGATAAAAGTGTAGGAAGTTACGCCCAGTTTTTCTGCTTTCAACTTCAATTCCTGCTCATCGATTTTCGTGAATCCGCCTGTGTTTATGGTAACTGCATGAACTTCACAGCCCAAATTTTCGCTTAAATAT
This sequence comes from Kaistella sp., assembly GCF_049588135.1. Taxonomy (GTDB): domain Bacteria; phylum Bacteroidota; class Bacteroidia; order Flavobacteriales; family Weeksellaceae; genus Kaistella. The sequence goes on from NZ_JBAVFG010000186.1 coordinate 20,484, forward strand.
TTTGCGCAATACGAAGTATCTAATCCTCCGCTAAATGCTAATACTACACTTTTCTTCATTCGTTTTTTCTTTACTCGATTTATTTTCAAAATTTCCCGGCACGTATAACATGGCGGTACAAAGGCAATTTTTGCGTTCTTTGCTCATTAAAATTTCATAATTCACACAGTTTTTACAGCCGTCCCAAAATTCTTCATCTTGTGTTAATTCTGCATAGATGACTGGTTTATATCCCATTTCAGAATTAATTTTCATCACGGGCAATCCAGTAGTTAGTCCAAAAATTTTGGCGTTGGGATATCTTTCTCTCGAAAGTTCAAAAACCTTTTTTTTAATTAAAGTCGCATAGCCTTTATTTCTGAATTTCGGGGAAACAATTAATCCAGAATTTGCTACAAACTTGCCGTGCGACCACGTTTCGATATAGCAGAAGCCAACCCAAGTTCCGTCGTCTTCATACGCAATTACCGCTTTTGACTCTGATATTTTTTGGCTAATATATTCCAACGAGCGTTTTGCAATTCCGGTTCCGCGTTTTGTTGCCGAATCTGCCATTTCCTGTTGGATCTCCTCTTTGTATTTCAAATGTTTATCTGAGGAAATTTCTATTTTCATGAATTTTATCTTTTAAAGGCACAAATATAAGATAAAAAATCTTTATAAATAAAATTAGAATACAATTAATTATTGTTTAATTCAAATAATAAGGTTTTTAACCTAAATAAATTAAATTTAATGGATATTACATCTGCTGGAATTTAAGAGAAGAAAAAATGAAGTTTAGCAAAATGATTTCCTATTTTAAAAACATGATTAAACCTTGTATTCATCAGCTTTAAAAAACGATTTTCTGTTTCACAGAATTTGGAGTTCGGATTAAAAAAATAAAATAAAAAATACAAAAGTTTCATTTTGCGGTAAAGGTTTTTTATCTTCATGGAAAATTTTGAAAAATCAAAGTTTTTTTTTCTGGTTTTAGAAGCTAAATTATTTTTATTAAACTGAAACTTCTAAAAAAGACGGATCGTAAATAGCCCTGATAGAAGCGGTTACCCCGCAACAAGCGTTGGGAAAAGCTTTGGCGTGAGGAGTATGAGCGGATAGCAGGTTCCCGGCTCCTCAAAAAAATTGATAGAAAACTAAAAAATTACAGGATATGAAAAATTATGTGATATACGATTTACCCGATTATTTCAAACAATATAAAAAATCCATCAAAAACCCAAAGAAATTCTGGGATAAAATTGCTGACGAAAATTTTGTTTGGTACCAAAGATGGAGCAAAGTGGTGGATTATGACATGGAAGAAGCAAAAATTCAATGGTTTAAAAATGCAAAACTCAATATCACGAAAAACTGTATCGATCGGCATTTGAACGAACGCGGCGATAAAACGGCAATTATTTTCGAACCCAATGATCCGAAAGAAGAAGCGCAACATATTTCGTACAACGAGTTGCGGGATCGTGTTTGTAAAATGGCAAATGTGCTGCAGGATTTGGGCGTAGAAAAAGGCGATCGTGTTTGTATTTATTTGCCGATGATTCCCGAATTAGCGGTTTCGATGTTGGCTTGCGCAAGATTGGGTGCAATTCATTCGGTGATTTTTGCAGGGTTTTCAGCGAATGCAGTTGAATCGCGAGTGAACGATTGCGGGGCGAAAATCATTATTTGTTCCGATGGAAGTTATCGCGGTACAAAATCAATTGATTTAAAAGGAATTATCGATGAAGCCGTAGAAAAATGCCCGACTGTTGAAAAAGTTTTGGTCGTGAAAAGAACCGGCGGCGAAGTTAAAATGAAAGAAGGCAGAGATTTTTGGCTCGAACCACTTTATGAAAAAGCACCGGCAGATTTCGTTTCTGTGATTATGGATGCAGAAGATCCGTTGTTCATTTTATACACTTCTGGCTCGACGGGAAAACCGAAAGGAATGTTGCATACAACCGCTGGATATATGGTTTACACGGCTTATACTTTCAAAAATGTATTTAATTATAAAGAAAACGATATTTATTGGTGTACCGCAGATATTGGCTGGATTACCGGACATTCTTACATTCTTTACGGACCTTTGGCAAATGGCGCAACGACGGTGATTTTTGAAGGAATTCCTACTTATCCGAAACCGGACCGTTTTTGGAAAGTAATTGAAAAACATAAAGTTACGCAGTTTTATACCGCTCCAACCGCGATTCGATCCTTAGCAAAAGAAAGTGCAGAATGGGTTGATAAACATGATTTGTCGAGTTTAAAAGTCATTGGTTCCGTTGGCGAACCGATTAATGATGAAGCTTGGCATTGGTACAACGACCATGTTGGCAAGAAAAAATGCCCAATTGTAGATACTTGGTGGCAAACCGAAACGGGCGGAATTATGATTTCACCATTACCATTTATCACGCCCACAAAACCAACTTACGCCACTTTACCATTGCCGGGAATTCAGCCCGTTTTAATGGATGATAAACGGAACGAAATCACAGGAAACCAAGTTGATGGAAATTTGTGTATTCGTTTTCCGTGGCCGGGAATTGCTCGAACGATTTGGGGCGATCATCAAAGATATAAAGAAACTTATTTCACCGCTTTTCCCGGGAAATATTTCACTGGTGACGGTGCTTTGAGGGACGAAGTTGGCTATTACCGAATTACCGGACGAGTTGATGATGTCATCATCGTTTCTGGGCATAATCTCGGAACTGCGCCGATTGAAGACAGCGTGAACCAACATCCTGCCGTTGCCGAATCTGCTATTGTCGGCTATCCGCACGATGTGAAGGGAAGCGCATTGTATGGTTTTGTCATCTTAAAAGACATTGGCGAAAACCGGGATAAAGAAAATTTAAGAAAAGAAATCAACCAATTAATCAGCGATACGATTGGACCGATTGCGAAATTGGATAAAATTCAGTTCGTTTCTGCCTTGCCAAAAACCCGTTCAGGAAAGATTATGCGCCGGATTTTAAGAAAAATTGCAGAAGGCGATTTCGCCAATTTCGGCGATACTTCTACCCTTTTGAACCCTGAAATTGTGGAAGAGATTAAGAATGAGAAAATTTAATTTGAAAATGTACTAATGTGTTAATGTGTTAATGTGTTAATGTGTTAATGAGAATATTCTTCAATATAATTGAACCTTGCGGAAACGTGAGGTTTTTTTTGATTAAAATTCAACATAAACATTTTTCGGGTTTAAAAATTCACTACATTTAAATAAAAAATTGAAAGATTCTATTTGTAACTCCGAAGTCATCATTATTGGCGGCGGTTTAGCAGGTTTAACAAGCGCAATTCACCTTTCGAAAATGGGGATTCGTGTGGTTGTTATTGAAAAGAATCAGTATCCAAAACACAAAGTTTGTGGCGAATATATTTCCAATGAAATTCTTCCCTATTTTAATTGGCTCGAACTCAATATCGAGGAATTAAAACCCACTCACATTTCAACCCTACAATTTTATTCCGAATCAGGGAAAACTATTGAAACTAAACTTCCGATGGGCGGTTTCGGAATCAGTCGATTTACTTTAGATCACGCACTTTATTTAAAAGCGATTTCTCAAAATTGCATTGTTTTAGAAGATTTGGTGAATGAAGTAATTTTCAAAGATGACTTTTTTGAAGTTATTTTGAATTCAGGAAAAGTCTTAAAATCAAAAGTTGTTTTGGGCGGTTTTGGAAAAAGATCCAATTTAGATATAAAAATGAATCGTGGTTTTCTACAAAATAAATCGACTTGGTTAGCCGTAAAATCACACTACAAAGGAAATTTTCCAGATGATGTCGTCGGTTTGCATAATTTTAAAGGCGGATATTGTGGTGTTTCAAAAGTGGAAAATGATGAAATTAATATCTGTTATTTAACTAATTTTAAAGAATTCAAAAAATATAAAAACATCGAAGAATTTCAAGAAAAAGTCGTTTCCAAAAATCCACATTTAAAAAATATTTTAGAAAATTCTAAAACCGTTTTTGATAAACCTTTAACGATCAGTCAGATTTGTTTTGAGAAAAAAGAAAATGTTGAAAACCATATTTTAATGATGGGCGACACGGCTGGTTTAATTCATCCTTTGTGCGGAAACGGAATGGCAATGGCGATTCACAGCGCAAAATTGGCTTCCGAAGAAACCATCGAATTTTTAAATGGAAAAATTTCAAGAAGTGAAATGGAAAGCAATTATACTAAAAAGTGGAATAAAAATTTTAAGCAAAGATTACAATTTGGAAGAATTTTGGGAAACATTTTGGAACATTCGAAATTATCGGAAATCTTAACAAATTTAATGACGTATTTTCCTTTTTTGCTCCCAATAATTATCAAAAAAACCCACGGAAAAGAAATCAAAACCACCCCAAATTAATGGCTTTAAATACCAATTATAGAACAGATTTAGAAGAATCGATGGACGATTTTTCGATGGATAACGAAGGATTAATTACCGCTTTGAGCGACATTGCGAAGATCAATCAACTTTTGGGTGGAAATTCCATTACTTTAAATGGCGTAAAAAATTTGCTGAAAAACGTTCCGAAAAACACGGAAATAACCATTATGGATTTCGGTTGCGGAAGCGGCGATATGCTCAGAATGTTATCGAAATTTGGAACGAAAAATAATTTAAAATTCAATTTAATCGGAATCGATGCCAATGAAGCTACAATTCGTCATGCCGAAAAATGCTCCACAGAATTTGAAAATATTTCTTATTTAAAAGAAGATATTTTTGAGTACGACTTTTCAAAATATAAAATTGACATTGCTCTAATTACGCTTACTTTACATCACTTTAAAGACGAAGAAATCTTAAAAATAATGCGTGTTATTTTTAATTTGGTCAAAAAAGGAATCGTTGCAAATGATTTGCAAAGAAGTAAATTAGCGTATCGATTGTTTCAAATGATTATCTTTATTTTCAGATTAGAAAAAATGACGGCAAATGATGGATTGATTTCTATTTTAAGAGGTTTTAAAAGAGAAGATTTAGAAAAATTTACGAAAGATATGGGCTTCAAAAAGTACAGCATCAAATGGAAATGGGCTTTTCGCTACCAATGGATTATCAATAAATTATAAGAGGAAAGGATTGCTTTGTTTCGTTCCTCGCAATGACAAATGAGTGTGAAAATAGTTAGCGTTGCCAAGCAACTGCCGAAATATTCCCGGAAAACTGCCGAAGTTTTACCGTTTCTTGATCTTTGGTTAGAAGGTCAGGAAAGTCGTTTTGTGCGAAAAGTAAAAAAGATTTTCGAAGGCGCAGCGGTGGACGAAAGATATTCGATTATGGATCCTGCAGAAGTTTTCACGGCGACTTCTTTTGAAGAAAAAAATGATATTTATGCACGCGAAGTCGTTATTCTCGGTGAGCAAGTTTTAGAAAAAGCACTAAAAAAAGCCGAGTGGAATCCGCAATCTTTAGATTATATCATCACCGTGAGTTGCACCGGAATTATGATTCCGTCACTTGATGCTTATCTGATCAATAAATTAAATTTACGTCAGGACATTGTTCGTTTACCCGTAACCGAAATGGGTTGCGCTGCTGGAGTTTCCGGAATTATTTATGCAAAAAATTTCTTACAATCAAATCCGGGAAAACGCGCCGCAGTAATCGCCGTAGAAAGTCCAACCGCCACTTTTCAGCTCGATGATTTTTCAATGGCAAATATTGTGAGTGCGGCGATTTTCGGCGATGGAGCCGCTTGTGTTCTGCTTTCTTCCGAAGAAAATGCAGAAGGCCCGGAAATTCTCGCAGAAGAAATGTATCATTTTTACGATAACGAACACATGATGGGTTTCAAACTGACGAATTCGGGGTTGCAAATGATTTTGGATATTGACGTTCCAGATACGATTGGGAAGCATTTTCCAGATATTATTCATCCGTTTTTAGCCAAACAAAATTTAAAAATTAAAGATATTGATTATTTAATTTTTCATCCGGGCGGAAAAAAAATCGTGCAAATAGTGGAAAATTTATTTAAAGATTTGGGAAAAAACATTGACGTTACGAAAGAAATTTTGCGTTTGTACGGCAATATGTCGAGCGCGACGGTTTTGTACGTTTTAGAAGAAATTATGAATCAACAACCGCAGAAAGGCGACAAAGGTTTAATGCTGAGTTTCGGGCCCGGATTTTCTGCACAACGCGTTTTATTTCAATGGTAAAAAGATTTGAAAATAAAAATTATTGGGCTTTAATTCTGGGCGGAAGTTCAGGATTAGGTTTGGCTTCTGCAAAAAAATTAGCTTCGGAAGGAATGAATATTTGTATTATTCATCGGAATTCCCGCGCTGAAATGAAAATTATTAATGAAGAGTTTTCTTTAATTAAAAACCAAAGTATTCAATTTTTAACTTTAAATAAAGACGTTTTAAATCTTCAGCATCAACAGGAAATTTTATCAGAATTAAAATCGATTCTTGGTTCAGATGGAAAAATTCGATGTCTTTTGCACAGCATTGCCAAAGGAAATTTAAAACCAATGATTGGAAATGAACACGAAAGCCTTTCAACAGACGATTTCAGCATCACGCTTCAAGCGATGGCAACCAGTTTATACGACTGGACGAAATTAATTTTTAATGAAAATATTTTTGCAGAAGACGCAAGAATTCTTGCCTTCACGAGCGAAGGAAGTTCTAAACCTATCAATAATTATGGAGCAGTCTCTGCCGCAAAAGCCGCTTTAGAAGCAATTTCCAGAAATATCGCTTTAGAATTTGCGCCATTTGGATTAAGGTCCAATTGTATTCAGGCCGGCGTTACAGAAACGCGTTCTTTAAAAATGATTCCAGGAAGTGAAGATTTAATTAAAAATTCCATTCAAAGAAATCCAAATAAAAGATTAACCACGCCGGAAGATGTCGCAAATGCGGTGTTTTTATTGTGTCAAAATGAAGCTGCGTGGATTAATGGTTGTGTAATTCCCGTCGATGGTGGCGAACATTTAGGCTAAATGAATACCACAGAAATTTTACAAAAATTACCTTATTCACATCCATTTTTATTCGTGGATGAATTGCTCAGCGTGAACGAAAATGGCGCGACTGGAATTTTCACTTTTAATGAAGATTTAGATTTTTATAAAGGTCACTTTAAAAATAATCCAATTACTCCTGGAGTTATCTTAACTGAAACCATGGCACAAATCGGCTTGGTTTGTTTAGGAATTTACTTGGTTGAGAGTGATTTAATTGAAGAAAGCCAAATTGGTCTAACTTCAACAGAAATCGAATTTCTAAAACCCGTTTATCCGGGCGAAAAAGTGACGGTGATTTCCGAGAAAATTTATTTTAGATTCAATAAATTAAAATGTAAAGTGAAAATGCTCAATGAAAATTCTGAAATCGTTTGTGAAGGAACAATTGCGGGCATTATTAAAATGGTTTAAAATGGAAAAAAGAGTTGTCGTAACAGGATTAGGCGTGGTTGCTCCCAACGGAATTGGTTTGGATGATTTTTTAGAAGCATTAAAATTGGGAAAATCTGGAATAAAATTTAATCAACAATTATCAGATTTGAATTTTTCCTGTCAAATCGCTGGAACTCCAGAAATCTCTGAAGAAAAAAAACGCGATTATTTTACCGATTTAGAATTAAGAAATTTCAATTCAACCGGAATTATGTACGGCGTTATTGCAGGTTTAGATGCTTGGAAAGATGCGGGTTTAGAAATAATCGAAAACGAAAATCCCGATTGGGAAAGCGGAACAATTTTCGGAACGGGAACTTCCGGAATTGAAAAATTTCGGGAAAGTATTTATAAAATTGATGCTTTAGAAACGCGCAAATTAGGAAGCACCGCTGTTTCACAAACCATGAACAGCGGAATTTCTGCATATTTAGGAGGGAAATTAGGTTTGGGAAACCAAGTCACCACCAATTCTTCCGCGTGTACCACAGGAACAGAAAGTATTTTAATGGCTTTTGAAAGAATAAAATATGGCAAAGCAAAACGCATTTTAGCCGGAAGCACGAGCGATTCCGGCCCTTATATTTGGGCAGGTTTTGATGCGATAAAAGTCTGCAATTTCAAAAGCAATGATGCGCCAGAAAAAGCATCTCGCCCGATGAGTGCTTCTGCTGCAGGTTTCATTCCGGGAAGTGGCGCCGGAGCTTTGATTTTAGAAGATTTGGAATCTGCTTTAAAAAGGAATGCGAAAATTTACTGTGAAATTTTGGGAGGAAATCTCAACAGTGGCGGTCAACGTGGCGGCGGAAGCATGACGGCACCCAATTCTGCGGCTGTTCAGAAATGTGTGAAAGATGCCATTTTTGATGCCAAAATCAATGCAAATGATATCGATTATATCAGCGGACATTTAACGGCTACTTCGAAAGATTCAACCGAAATTAAAAATTTATCTCAAGCGCTAAACCGTTCTGGAAAAGACTTTCCTTACATTAATTCCTTAAAATCATTAACCGGACATTGCCTTTCTGCTGCGGGAAGTATCGAAGCTGTTGCGACCATTTTACAACTTTCTGAAAATTTTGTCGCTCCGAATATTAATTGCGAAGATTTGAATCCGGAAATCACAGCAATCATCGATGCAAACTGTATTCCTCAACAATTTTTAGAAACAAAAATTACTATTGCGGCAAAAGTAAGTTTTGGTTTTGGCGACGTGAACGGTTGTGTTATCTTTAAAAAATATATTCCATCAATTTTATAAACATTATGAATAAAGAAGAAACAATTTTGAAATTGAAAGATATTGTAAAACCTTATGTGAAAAATGAGGAAGCATTGATTAACATTAATGAAAACACAGACTTTATTAATGACTTAAACATCAAT
>NZ_JBAVFG010000187.1:0-2584 GCF_049588135.1 Kaistella sp.
AAATTGAAAGATATTGTAAAACCTTATGTGAAAAATGAGGAAGCATTGATTAACATTAATGAAAACACAGACTTTATTAATGACTTAAACATCAATTCTGCAAATTTAGTTGATGTAATTTTGGATGTGGAAGAAGTTTTCGATATTGAAATCGACGCGGATTCTATGGAAAAAATGCGCGATGTAAAATCTGCTTTGGCGGTGATTGAAGAGAAACTTTCGGCGAAATAATTTTTGAACGACAATTTTAAAATCAATTAGAAATATGATTGAAATTCTAATTTTAAAATCAAAATCATTTCCTCATTGAAGTCGAAAATCTTACCTTTGCACAAACAAAAATTAATATGAAATTTTTTATCGACACTGCCAATCTTGAGCAAATTAAAGAAGCACAAGATTTGGGAATTTTAGACGGAGTTACCACCAATCCGTCATTGATGGCGAAAGAAGGAATCAGCGGAAAAGAAGCGATTCTGAACCATTACAAAACCATTTGTGAAATTGTTGACGGCGATATTTCTGCTGAAGTTCTCAGCACCACTTACGAAGAAATGATTAAAGAAGGCGACGAATTAGCAGCAATTCACCCCAATATCGTAGTGAAAATCCCGATGATTAAAGACGGAATTAAAGCTTTAAAATATTTCTCAAACAAAGGAATCAAAACCAATTGCACTTTGATTTTCTCTGCCGGACAAGCTTTATTGGCGGCAAAAGCGGGAGCAAATTATGTTTCTCCGTTCTTGGGAAGATTAGATGATATTTCAGTTGATGGAATGAATTTAATTGAAGAAATCAGAATTATTTTTGATAATTATATGTTTGATACCGAAATTTTGGCAGCGTCGATTCGTTCGCCAATGCACATTATCAATTGTGCGAAAATCGGTGCTGATGTGATTACTTCGCCATTAGATCCGATTCTCAATTTATTGAATCATCCATTAACTGATAAAGGTTTAGCGCAGTTTGTTGCTGATGCTAAAAAAATGGGATAAGAAATTTTTCCTTCAATGAATATAATGAAACCGTCTGATTTTTCAGACGGTTTTATTTTTGCAGATTTCTCTTGTAATTAAAAATAAAAACCAGCTCAAAAAAGCTGGTTTAAAAGGGTTTATTTCTTAGATTCTTCTACAGAAACCTTTCTGAAATCTTTGAACAATTTACTCAATTCTAAAGCTGATTTTCTCGCTCTTGTTCCTGCCGCTTTGTTTCCTTTTTCCGCTTGTTGATTTGATTCTGTTGCAAATGTTTCAAATTCTGCGTTGATTTTTTCAATAAGTTCTTTCATGTAAATAAATTTAGGCTGCAAACATAACATTTATGAACGATTTAGCCTACTATCAAAGAAAAAAATATGATTAAAAACGTATTATTTTTTATTTTAAAATTCAAAAAAACTAAAAATGCCTCAAATTAAATTGCACACAATATAATTGCTTACTATATTTGCAATTCGAAATACGTAATAATTTAAAAATAAAAAAATATGTCATTAATAGAAGATTTAAAATGGAGACACGCCGTAAAAGCTTATGATTCCACAAAAAAAGTATCTGAACAAAATTTGAATAAAATATTAGAAGCCGCGAGATTAGCACCAACTTCTTCGGGATTACAGCCTTTCCGAGTAATTGTAGTAGAAAACCAAGAACTGAAAGAGAAAATGGTTCAAGGCGCATTAAATCCCGAAGTGATGAAAGATTCTTCACACGTTTTGGTTTTCGCAGCTTGGGACAGTTATTCTGATGCGAAAATTGATAAAGTTTACGATCATCATACCGATGTGAGAGATTTACCAAGAGGAAGATTCAGCAGTTATACCGATAAAATTAAGGAACTATATAATGGTCAAACTCCAGAAGAACATTTTGCTCATACTGCCCGTCAAACTTATATCGCATTAGGTTTAGCGATGGCTCAAGCTGCAGAATTAAAGATTGACAGTACGCCTGCAGAAGGTTTCAGCAACGAAATTGTAGATGAAATTTTAGGGTTGAAAGAATTGGGCTTGAAAAGTGTAAGTTTACTTTATCTTGGCTATAGAGACCTCGAAAAGGATTATCTTTCCCACATGAAAAAAGTGAGAATTCCGATGGAGGAATTTATTATCAGGAAATAATTTAGAAATTCACCGTTTCAATTTCAATATGGAAAATCAAGAAACCCCAAAATTAGGCGATCAACTTTGCTTTCCGCTTTATCTGGTCGCAAAGGAAATTACCGGTATGTACCGTCCTTTTTTGGAGGAATTAGACATTACTTATTCCCAATATTTAGTAATGATGGTACTTTGGGAGTATGAAAGATTAACCGTAAATCAAATTGGTGAGAAATTATATTTGGACAGCGGAACTTTAACGCCATTATTAAAAAGACTGGAAGCAAAATCGTATATCGTGCGACATCGAAAAAAAGAAGATGAACGCGTGGTAGAAGTTTTTTTAACAGATGAAGGAAATGAACTTCAGAAAAAAGCCTGCATCATTCCCAGAAAAATGCAGGAAAAACTCAATTTATCTGAAGATGAACTTTTGGAATTGAAAGTAACCGTGACCAAATTAATGCAAATTATAGA
>NZ_JBAVFG010000188.1:0-1908 GCF_049588135.1 Kaistella sp.
ATTTTATCCTTTTGTATGATATAAAAAATTACGTTTGTGTTTAATTAAAATGAAAATATTATGAAAAAATTTTACACCCTTGCAATTGGAGTTTGTTCTCTTGCATTATCTAACGCCCAGGTAAGCGATCTTGGAAGTTATGTTCAAGTAACTGATGTTTCTAATACCGGCGTTGCAGTTGGTAATGTAGATGGTGGCGCATTTTTTATGTGGTCTGAAGCGAATAGCGGAAAGATAATAGGAGATAACCCGAACGGAATCTCCGGAAATGCTACCATCACTGCTGATGGATCTGTAATCTCTATGTCAATACCCAATCCGGCGAAAAATAATGTTGAAGAAGCTGTTCTTTATACGGTTGCAAATGAAGGAGTTCAATTTCTTGGTGGTTTAGGAGCTTCATCAGGTGGTAGTTCTACCTCTTCTTGGGGAATGTCTTCTGACGGGAAAAACGTCGTAGGTCTTGGTTGGAGCAGCGCAGCAAGTGCACAAGGTTTCTTATGGAAAGAAGGTGTAGGAATCGTAGGATTAGGAAGTACCGTAACCAATAGAAGCTCCAGGGCTAATGACGTGAATGGTGACGGATCTGTTGTCGTAGGATGGCAAGATTCTACAAACGGTATTCGCCAAGGTGCAATTTGGAGAAACGGGGTACAGGAACTCCTTAAAGATAATAATGGCAATATCCTTGGTGCAGCCGCTTCTGTAAGCGCAGATGGAAAAACAGTTGTTGGTGTCGTTAATACCACTGGTGAAGGTTATATTTGGAACGAAACCGATGGAACAATCTTCTTAAGCAGCGATAATCCCGATTTTATAACAAGTATGTCTATTATATCTGATGATGGTAAAGTGGCACTTGGTTTGTCTTTCGATCCGATGGAGAGTATTTTATTAGGAGAAGGTTTTATCTGGACTAAAGAAGGTGGTAAAATAAACTTGAACGAATATGTTGCAAGCTTAGGTTATGATGATTTAGATATTGTTTTTTCGGTTCCTACGGGAATTTCACCAGACGGAAAATACATCGGTGGAATCGGTGCTAACTTTGAAGAAATGGATGCCAAAGGTTTCCTGATCAAACTTCCGGGAGCAGGTTTAGCTTCTCACGAGGTCATCGCTACTGATAAAATGAGCATATATCCAAACCCAGTAAAAGACGTTGTCACCATCAAAACTTCAGATAAAATAGAATCTGCCGAAGTGTATAGCGCAACCGGTCAATTGGCATTCGCTTCAAAAAACATTGTCAATAACAAGATTGATTTGTCTAAACTTTCGAAAGGTATTTACATCATTAAAGTAAAAACAGCTAAAGGCATACAAGCCACAAAGCTTATTAAAGATTAAAATTTTTTTGTTAATTAATAGATTTTTTGTTAAACGGAAATACAGTTGATTCATTTCAGCTGTATTTTTTTTAGGAGCAACACGATTTTGTATTTTTTTCAATTTCAGTCCAGCTGTCCACTATATCTTTTCTGTTATTGCGAACGAAGTGAAGCAATCTTTTGAACGGTGCAGTAATCGCAATAACAAAAAAGGATGCCGTTTCCATCTGGGCTAAGAAGAAAGTTCGGTTTGCCTTTCAAAGTATTCATCATCCAATAAGAAATAGGTATAAAATTATAGAATTTCTTTTAGAAAATTCTGTAATTTTATACTCTTAAATCTTAAAATGCAAGCAATCCTCATCACCATCGGCGACGAAATTTTATCGGGAAACACCATTGATACCAACTCAAATTTCATCGCAAAAGAATTGAAAAATATCGGGATTTCCGTTTTGCAAATTTTCACCATTTCCGATGATATTGAAACCATCAAAAAAAACCTAAAAAATGCCTTTGAAATTGGCGATTTAATCATCACAACCGGCGGTTTGGGTCCAACAAAAGACGATAAAAC
>NZ_JBAVFG010000189.1:0-5222 GCF_049588135.1 Kaistella sp.
ACAGAATTTTCAGGCAAAAAAGGAAGTTGGGCAATTGGCGCAGCGATGGAACAGAATTTAAAAAAATTCAACCAAACCGAAGAACTCGATGTCACCAGTTATCGCTGGAAAGAAATTTTCCTTCAGAAAAAAATAAGCGATTCTACCCGAACAAAACTTTTGGCAAAAATGTATTTGCGCGATAATGATTCCGTTCAAAATAATACGTTGCAAAATAGAAATCAAATTCTGGGTTTTATGGCAGAAAGTCAAATCATTAAAACAGAGAAAACCACTTTATCTGCCCTACTTCATTATCGAAAATTCTACGAAAAATCCGATGATCTAATATCAAAATACAATCAGGATTTCATCGTTGGAAACATGACTTATCAGCAGCAATTGTTCAATAACGGAATGCGATTACAGGCTTTTTATGAACTCGGAAATGGCCAGGAAGCTCAACGAGAATTTCAATATATTAAAGTAACCGACGGGCAAGGCGTTTATAAATGGACGGATTATAACGGCGACGGAATTCAACAGTTAGATGAATTTGAAATTGCTGAATATGCAGATTTAGCACAATACATCAGGGTTTACACGAATACCGTGAATTATATTCCATCGAATAAAAACAAAATGCAGTTGGCTTTATTTGTAAATCCTTCTGTAATTTTTGATTCTGAAAATCAATTTCTGAAACGCTGGAATTTTAATCTTTCCATTAATTCTCAAAATTCTTACTTTAAAAAAGCAAAAGTTTTTGTTTTAAATCCTTTCGAGAAAAATGAAGATCAAATTCTTAAAAATCAAAATATTTTGGCTTCGGCACAATTTAATCCAACCGACAAATCAGGCTGGAATGGGAATTACCGTTTTATCGCCAACAATAATTTAATCAATGCAAATTTCAGTAATGAAGAGCGAACTCAGGTTTCGCATTTCCTGAATATCGGACATTGGTTTGGGAAAGACTTCCGAATCGATTGGGAAAATTCTGTTCATGAGATTGAAAATTCTTCACAACTTTTTACGAGTAGAGATTATCAATTACAAAATTTAGAAACCAAACCAAAAGTTACTTACAAGTTTACGGAAACCATTCAATCTGAACTTTCATCGGCATTTCGGCAGAAAAAAAGAACTGATGGTGAGGAACTTTTAAAGACTTTCGACCTAACCGGAAGTTTGCAATGGGATTGGCGGAAAACTTCAATACGAGGGAATTTTTCTTTTATCAATAATAATTTTACAGGAAATAATTTCTCAATTGTCGGCAACCAAATGCTTGATGGTTTGAAGCCTGGGAAAAATCAAGTTTGGTCGGTATTTCTGCAACAAGCGATCAATTCTTTTATTCAAGTTGATCTGAATTATGAAGGAAGAAATTCGGGAGAACGAACAATCCACATGGGATCGATGCAGGTGAAAGCGAGTTTTTAGGTTGTTCTTTTGTTTTATATTTTGAGCTGTGCAGAGCAACCGAAATATTTGTAGAATTACGATTTAAAATAGCAGAGCAAGCCGCAGAGCGGCGAAACATTTGTAGAAAAAAAAACAAAAAAAAACGGGAGGTGCAGAGCACCGAAACCCCGTCTTCTTCTATATTACCGAAAAATATTTAAAACTCAATCATTCTTCAACAGCTCTCCTTTTCATAAAATTCAGTCCTCATAAATCACATATTTTATCCGGATTTTCTGAAAATCTTCCAAACCTTTTTTCCAGGAATTCTTAATTTGATCAGCAGATTTTCTATCGATAATTTGTTTTCTCAATTCGTCGGTTCCAGCTAATTTATCGAAGAACAAATTCTTTAAAAAGAAATCCTGTTGTGGATTTTTATACTCTTTGTAAGCTTTCAAAAGCCAATCTAAATTCATTTCTCGTAAATCTTCTGGATATTCTGATAAGTTTTCACCATAACATAATTTCCCATTTAGAAAAGGATCTTTTGCTCCTGCAGATGGTTTTGGGGTAAATTGATAGGGCAAATCTTTGGTCCACGGAGAACCATAGATCTGAAAAGGTAAATTGGTTCCACGACCTACGGAAACCTGCGTTCCTTCAAAAAAACATAAACTAGGATATAAATTAATCGCTTTATCATTCGGCAAATTCGGCGACGGTTGAGCTGAAATTCCATAACGCTGTTTTTTGTGATAGCCTTGCATTGGAATCAAAGTATATTGGGTCTGAATTCCTTTATCCAGCCATTTTTCACCGTTCACCATTTTACCATATTCGCCGATTGTTAATCCATAAACAATAGGAACATTGTGCATTCCGACAAAACTTTTCCATTGATCCTTAAGAACTGGTCCGTCAATATATCCATCGTGTGGATTGGGGCGATCGAGAACAATTACTTCTACATTATTTTCGGCAGCGGCTTCCATCACATAAGTTAAAGTAGAAATATAAGTGTAGAATCTCACGCCAACATCCTGAATATCAAAAAGAACAATATCAATTCCCTTTAGCTGTTCAGGTTTCGGCTTTTTATTATTCCCATAAAGAGAAACAATCGGAATTCCCGTTTTGGTATCGACTCCATTTTTCACATGTTCACCCGCATCTGCATCTCCTCGAAAACCATGTTCAGGTGCGAAAATCGTTTTTATTTTAATATCATTTTTAACCAAAAAATCGACTAAAAAAGTTTTATCTTTCATCAAACCAGTTTGGTTGGTTACGATTGCAATGGTCCTACTTTTCAACAATGGCAAATATAATTCTGAACGATCTGCTCCTGTTTTGAAACAGTTTTTATCAATGTTCTGCGCAAAACTCATTTGGCAAAAACCAAAATAAATTAGCACAATCAGAAGTAAATCTTTATTTTTGAGGCTTAAAATCATACGATTGAATTTTCCGTTATATTTTTCTAAAAAAATTGCATTTTCCAAAGATAATAAAAATAATCTCTCACGGGTTATTGTCTTTATTGGTCGGCTTTCTGTCGCGCTTGGTGTTATCGTTTCGCTCATTACCGTTTCTACTGGAGTCGGTTCCAAAAAAGCGATTAAAGAAAGAATGGCCGATTTTTCCGGTCACATTTCGGTAAAATCAAAGCAATCTAACAATTCCTATAATTCCTCTATTTTAAGTAATGATGGACTTCAACTCAATAAAATAAAAGCACTCCCCGATGTTGCTTCTACGCAAAAATACGTTGCAGTAAGTGGGATTTTGCGCAACGAACATAATTTTGCCGGTATCATTTTTAAAGGAGTTGGAAAAGATTTTGACTCGGCACGATTTCGCAAATTTTTAGTTGCAGGACACGCACCAGTCGTTACAGAAAAAGGATTTAACAATGGAATTTGCATTTCTCAAAAAATAGCAAATGATCTTCATTTAGGGATTAAAGACAGTATCGTCGCAATATTTTCCAAAGAAAATCAAAGTCCTTTATATCGGAAATTTGAAGTGGTTGGGATTTATAAAACCGACATCAAAATGATCGATGATTTATTCATCATTGGCGGCATTAATCATGCCCGAAAAATTCAGGGAATGAAAGATTCTGAAATTGGCGGAATCGATATTTTCCTAAAGGACATTGATAATATTGACGTAGATACTCCCAAAATCGATGAACTGGTCGGCTATAAAAACTATACGGTAAAAGCTACCGACGAATATCCTCAAATCATGGATTTCATTGCGATTTTCGACACCAATATTGCGCTTATTATTACGATTATGCTCGTAGTAGTCATCATTAATATCATCATGGTTTTGTTGATTTTAATTATCGAAAGAACCAACTCCATCGGAATGCTGAAAACATTAGGAGCAACCAACGGACAAATTCGAATGATATTCATTAATTACACTTTGCTGATTATGGTTCCTGGTTTAATATTCGGAAATTTAATTGGATTAGCATTTTTATTCATTCAAAAACATTTCGGTATTATTAAATTAAATCCTGAAAATTACTATTTAAGTGTAGTTCCAGTTGAAATCAATGTGTTTCAAATTTTATTAATATCTGCTGGAATTCTTATTGTATCAGGAATTTCATTAGTTCTCCCGAGTTATTTGATCAGTAAAATATCTCCAGTAAAAGCCATTAAATACAATTAATTTTAAAAATTATATCTTTGCAAATTCGTAAATTTTTTATCGATTTTTACGAAATTAACAATATTCAAAACACCACTTAAAATCATTCAAAATCTTATTTTTAAAAATGACAAAAGTGAAAATCCAAATATAAAACGGTTATGAAATACGCACAAAATATTCTTGAAACCATCGGAAATACGCCACTCGTAAAACTTAATAAAGTTTTGGGTGAAGATTTCCCAGCATTGGTTTTAGCAAAAGTAGAAACCTTCAATCCCGGAAATTCTGTAAAAGACAGAATGGCTTTGAAAATGATCGAAGACGCTGAGAAAGACGGCAGACTAAAACCCGGCGGAACCATTATCGAAGGAACTTCTGGAAACACAGGAATGGGTTTGGCTTTGGCAGCAATTGTAAAAGGCTACAAATGTATTTTCGTAACCAATGCCAAACAGTCTAAAGAAAAAAATGATATTTTAAGAGCAGTTGGCGCTGAAGTAATCGTTTGTCCAACGGACGTAACTCCCGAAGATCCTCGCTCCTATTATTCCGTTTCGAAGCGGTTGGGAGAAGAAACTGAAAATGGTTGGTATGTGAATCAATACGATAATTTATCAAACAGACAGGCACATTACGAACAAACTGCACCAGAAATTTGGGAACAAACCGACGGAAAACTCACGCATTTTGTTGCAGGCGCAGGAACAGGCGGTACCGTTACAGGTTGCGGAATGTTCTTCAAAGAAAAAAATTCTGATATAAAAATTATCGGAATTGACACTTATGGTTCGATTCTAAAAGAATTTCATGAAACAGGCGAACTTCATCCCGAACACGCTTATTCATACATTACAGAAGGGATTGGTGAAGACATTATTCCTGAAAATTATAATATGTCGGTGATTGATCATTTCGAAAAAGTAACCGATAAAGACGGTGCCATTTACGCCAGAAAACTAGCAAAAGAAGAAGGTATTTTCTGCGGATATTCTGCCGGAAGTGCCATTGCCGCTTTGGTTCAAATGAAAGATCAATTCACCAAAGATGATGTAATTGTGGTTTTATTGCACGATCACGGTTCGCGATATGTTGGGAAAATCTACAATGATGAGTGGATGAAAGAAATGGGTTGGTTGTAAAATTTTTTGGGCGTGCCCTTTATA
>NZ_JBAVFG010000190.1:0-3318 GCF_049588135.1 Kaistella sp.
AGAAAAGACGATGTTGCGATTGCGGTGAAAGGTGAACTTCAAGAAGCGATGCAAAGTTATGGATACGACATTATCAAAGCATTGGTAACCGACATTGATCCCGATGAACAAGTGAAACACGCGATGAACAGAATCAACGCAGCGGAAAGAGAAAAAACCGCCGCCGAATACGAATCTGAAGCACAAAAAATTAGAATTGTTGCCGTAGCAAAAGCAGAAGCAGAATCTAAAAAATTACAAGGTCAAGGTATTGCCGATCAGCGAAGAGAAATTGCAGCAGGTTTGGTAGAATCGGTAAAAATGTTGAACGAAGCGAATATCAACGCACAGGAAGCTTCTGCATTAATCGTTGTAACGCAGCATTATGACACGCTTCAGGCGATTGGATCGAGCAATAAAAGCAGCTTAGTTTTGTTGCCAAATTCGCCCAATTCTGCAAGCACTTTATTAAATGATTTAATGGTTTCTATGGCTGCAACCCAGCAAATGGAACATATTAAAGAATAATTTTTTTCGACCGAATACTATTAAAACCAACTTTTCGGAGTTGGTTTTTTTGTGAAATTTAAGTATTTTAATAATAATTTAATTTTAAAAATGAAAATCTATAACAGAATCTTTTGTAATTTTGTCGCATGGAATTAAGTATAGGTGAAATGCTCATGATTGCCTTAGCAATCGTTGTCTTGTTTGGTCCGAATAAATTACCGCAGATTGCACGCGACTTAGGAGAAGGAGTACGCAAAATGCGTGGTGCTATGGAAGACGTAAAAACTGAAATCCTTAAAGAAACAGATAATCCCGTCTCGGAAATCAAAAAAGAAATCGACAAAGTGAAGCAAGCGGCAATGGATTTTAATCCAATGGCAGATCTTGATAAAGAAGCTCTTGCCAAACGTGATGAGCCCAAAGTTAACCTTGCCGATGACGATGCGCACGAAGGACCAGTAAGCCGTTAAGATGCAAGAAATTATTCAGAAAGATAAATCAATTTTTCTTTTTCTCAATAATTTGGGAAGTCAGTCTTTTGACCAATTTTGGATCATGATTTCTGCAACCTGGATTTGGATTCCGCTTTACGTTATTTTCCTTTACCTTTTATTTAAAAATTACAAACTTCGAAATTTAGTTTTTATTCTCATATTTATCGCTTTGGGAGTAACGGTCTCCGATCAACTGGCTGGGGTTTTCAAAACGGGAATCGCTCGCTTAAGACCTTGCCATGATCCAACATTAACAGGATTAATGCGTTCTGTACAATGCGGCGGGCAGTTTGGATTCTATTCCAGTCATGCTGCAAACACTTTCTTTATTGCAAATTTTATGACCTTGCTTCTGCATAAAAAATTCAGATTGTTGCCATATATTTTATTTTCTTGGGCAATGATCGTTTCTTATAGCCGAATTTATTTAGGTGTTCATTTCCCGATGGATATTGTAATGGGCGCATTAATGGGCTTTTTTGCTGGCGGTTTTTTTGCTACTTTAGCCTTAAACGTTATTCACAAGCAGAATTCTTCAGATTCTATTTCTACCAAATAAAACGCAATCCTTTTTAGAAATAGGCATTTCAGTTCGGTCAAAATTTTGGTTCATGATACGACTGCTGCTATCTTTTTTATATCTTTGCTTTTATGTCACAAAACAACGATAAACGACTTTTCCTCATCGATGCTTATGCGATGATTTTCCGTGGATATTATGCTTTAATTAGAAGTCCGCGGTTAACAAGTGACGGGAAAGATACTTCTGCAATTTTCGGATTTACCAACTCTTTAATCGAGCTTATTCGTCGCGAAAAACCATCACATTTGGCGGTGGTTTTCGATGTGGGAAGAGCCAGCGTGAGAACCGCAGATTATGCCGAATATAAAGCCAACAGAAGCGAAACTCCCGAAGCCATTAAAATTGCAGTTCCTTATATTCATCGTATTTTGGAGGCGATGCACGTTCCTATTTTGGGCGTAGAAGGTTACGAAGCCGATGACGTAATTGGAACTATTGCCTGCAAAGCTGAGAAGGAAGGTTATATCACTTATATGGTAACGCCCGACAAAGATTTTGCGCAGTTGGTGACCGATAATATCAAAATGTATAAACCTGGTTTAAAAGGTGCCGAATTTGAAATCTTGGGCGTTCCAGAGGTTTTAGAAAAATACGAAATTACCGATCCCAAACAAGTCATCGATTATCTTGCAATGATGGGCGATGCGGTGGATAATATTCCCGGTTTGGAAGGTGTGGGTGAAAAAACCGCCAGAAAATTTTTAAAAGAATATGGCAGCATCGAAAATCTTTTGGCAAATACGCAAGATTTAAAAGGAAAGCTGAAAGAAAAAGTAGAAAATTCTGCCGAACGAGGAATGCTTTCCAAAAAATTGGCGACGATTATTTGTGATGTTCCGATTGAGTTTCATCAAGAACAATACGATTTAGAAACTCCTGATTTCGAGAAAGTAAAAGCGGTTTTTGATGAAATTGAATTCCGAAGATTGTACGAAAATTTGTACCGAGCTTTTGCTCCAGATTCATCCACTTCCACGGAAATTACTAATCCTAATAAAGTTTCTCGTTATGATAAAGTAGAAGATAAAGACAAACCCGTTCAGCTCGATCTTTTCGCAACTTACGAAGAACTCGATCAGGTCACTTCCACAAAATCTTCCATCGAAAACAACGATCATCTCTATCAATACATCGATTCGCCGAAAGCGCAGAAGGTTTTAGTTCAAAATTTGTTGCAGCAAAAAGCAGTGTGTTTCGATACCGAAACTACCTCTTTAAACGAATTGGATGCCGAATTAATTGGGATGAGTTTTTCTTATAAAAAAGGTTTGGCTTACTACATTCCGCTTTCCGAAAATCGGGACGAAGTTTTAGCAACTTTAGAAATTTTCCGTGCATTTTTTGAGAAAAAAGAAATTGTGAAAATCGCTCATAATCTCAAATTCGATTATAAAGTTTTGAAGCAATACGATATTGAGGTGGAAGGTGCGATTTTCGATACCATGATTGCGCATTATTTGCTAAACCCCGACGGAAGGCATGGTATGGATTATCTTTCGGAAATTTATTTGAATTATAAACCTGTTTCCATTGAAACTTTAATCGGGAAAAAAGGAAAAAATCAAACCAATTTACGTTCGATTTCTCTGGAAGAACAAACCAAATACGCTGCCGAAGATGCCGATATAACTTGGCAATTGTATGAAATCTTTGCGCCGCAACTTCAAAAAGAAAACCTCGAAGATTTGTTTTTTAAAGTAGAAATGCCTTTAATGAAAGTTTTAGCAAAAATGGAACTCGAAGGAGTTTCTC
>NZ_JBAVFG010000191.1:0-12434 GCF_049588135.1 Kaistella sp.
ATCTAGTGCTCCTGTGGGTTCATCTGCAAGAATTACTTTTGGATCTGTAATTAAAGCTCTGGCAATGGCGACTCTTTGTTTTTGTCCACCGGACATTTCATTTGGCAAATGCGTTGCCCAATCAGCAAGCCCAACTTTTTCTAAGTATTCTAATGCTTTTTGGTTTCTTTCTTTTCTGGGAACATTTTGATAATAGAGTGGAAGTGCGACATTTTCTAACGCCGTTTTGTAGCCAATTAAATTAAAAGACTGAAAGATAAATCCTAGAAATTTACTTCGGTATTCTGCGGCTTTTATTTCGGATAAATGCTCAATCGCAATCCCGTCAAGTTCATAGATTCCAGAATCTTTTTCATCTAAAATCCCGATGATATTGAGTAAGGTAGATTTCCCAGAACCGGAACTTCCCATGATTGAAACAAATTCCCCCTCATCAATAGAAAGATTAATTCCTTTTAGAACATGAAGATTACTCTTTCCAGTATCGTATGATTTATTGAGGTCTTTAATTACTAACATCAGGTGGAGGATTTATTTCTTTAATAGGTAGAACATTTAATTTGTTTGTTACAAAGTGTTTTTTTTCTTTTTTAGATATTGAATGTTTAACTGTAGTTCCTTTTCGGATATGTGTTTTTTACATTTTGTTTAATGACAATTGGCAGTAAGTAAAGCAATCACATTTAGTGTTAGAGCAAATGCAACAACAGGGCAAGGTCTGTGTGATTGTGGAAAACTTTTGCCGCTTATAGTCAGTGAATTAATGATATCGGCTTTCCTCGTAAGGTTTCATTTCCTATTTTTGTACAGAACGCATTAAAGAGAAGTTTCTCCGTTTTTAGGACGGTTATGTGTTGCAAATTGCTAATAATCATTTCGTTATATAATTCGCTTTTTCTTAAAAAGTGATCTAAAATTAAGTTTTACTATGGGAGTTTTTGACAAAAGAATTGGATATAAACCATTTGAATATCCAGAAATTTTACAATTTGTAGAAGCCATCAATAAGTCATTTTGGGTTCATTCAGAAGTAGATTTTACGGCTGATGTCCAGGATTTCCACTCTCAGTTAGAACCTCATGAAAAAAATGCGATTAAAAATGCACTTTTGGCAATTGCACAGATTGAGGTTTCTGTAAAAACTTTCTGGGGAAATCTTTACAATCACATGCCGAAACCAGAACTCAACGGTCTAGGTTCTACTTTTGCAGAATGCGAATTTCGCCATTCCGAAGCTTATTCTCGTTTGCTCGAAGTTTTAGGATACAATGATGCTTTCAACCAAGTTATCGAAATTCCGGCAATCAAAAAAAGAATCGATTTTCTTTCTAATGTTTTGAAACATGCCAATTCTACGTCGCAAAAAGAATATGTGTCCTCTTTATTATTGTTCAGTATTTTAATTGAAAATGTTTCTTTGTTTTCTCAGTTTGCGATTATTTTATCATTTACACGATTCAAAGGGTATATGAAAAATGTGTCCAATATTATCGCCTGGACTTCCGTAGATGAGCAGATTCATGCCAATGCCGGGATTTATCTGATCAATAAAATCCGTGAAGAACAACCGGAACTTTTAACCGATTCTGATATTGAAGATATTTATACTTTAGTCGATCATTCAATTAATGTAGAAGAAGAAATTCTAGACTGGATTTTCGAAATGGGCGAAATCGATAATGTAAGCAAAGAGAACTTATTGAACTTTATGAAATTTCGTGTAGATGACAGTTTGAAGAAGATCAATATGAAAACACGCTATAATATTTCCCCCGAAGAATACCGCCCGATGATTTGGTTTGAAGAAGAAGTTTTCGCCAATTCAATGGATGATTTCTTCGCCAAAAGACCGGTAGATTATACCAAACACGATAAGAGTATTACGGAAAACGATTTGTTTTAGAAAAAGTGAGAAGGCTGAAGTCGGAAGACCGAAGTTTTTAGGACTGAATGGCAAAAAGAGTATAGAATTGGGAAACAGAAAAGCGGCAGAGCCGTGAACTATTGGTAGAAAATTGAATAATCACGAAGTGGCGAAATCAATAGCATTGGGTGAAGCCTGATGAAAGCAAGAATAGAACAGAAGAAAAAGTGCCGAAGGTGCGAAATCTTAATAAAGAAGGTTCGAAATAATTTAAACGGATTGCTTTGCTTTATTCCTCGCAACTCCTCGCAATGACGAACCTTCGAACAAAAAAACGACAGAAATTAATAGCCCCGATTGAAGCGGCATCCTTTTTTGTTATTGCGATTGCGAAAATCTTCAACTGATTGCTTCTGTTTGTTCGCAATGACAAAAAAGATATAGCGGAAAGCGGGACAGAATTCAATAAGAAGCGAAGGTTTTTTTGCTTCTAAAAATTTAATTAAAATACATTTTACAGAAAGAGAATATGGAAGAACAAGACAAGATTTGGTGGCTGAACGAAGAGTCAGAACAAATGTTAAATCGAGGGTACCTCTTGAAAGGCGAAACTGTAGAAGGTGCTATTTTAAGAATTACCACCGCTGCGGCGAAAAGATTATATAAACCTGAATTGCAACCTGCTTTCGAGGAAATGATTACCAAAGGTTGGATCAGTTTTTCATCGCCAGTTTGGGCAAATATGGGAACTGAAAGAGGATTGCCGATTTCTTGTTTTAATGTACACGTGCCAGATAATATCGAAGGAATTACCCATAAATTAGGTGAAGTAATTATGCAGACGAAAATTGGTGGTGGAACTTCCGGCTATTTCGGAGAACTCAGAAACCGTGGGACAGCCGTAACCGATAACGGGAAATCTTCGGGTGCCGTTTCTTTTATGAAATTGTATGATACCGCAATGGACGTGGTTTCGCAAGGTGGTGTTCGACGTGGTGCTTTTGCTGCATATCTGGATGTTGACCACGGAGATATCGAAGAGTTTTTGTCGATTAAAGATATTGGAAGTCCGATTCAGAACTTGTTCACCGGAATTTGCGTGCCAGATTATTGGATGCAGGATATGATCGATGGGGATATGGACAAACGTAAAATCTGGGCGCGAGTTCTTGAAAGTCGGCAGCAGAAAGGTTTACCCTATATTTTCTTTACCGATAATGTGAATAGAAATAAACCACAAGTTTATAAAGATTTAGGAATGACTGTGAATGCGAGTAATTTGTGTTCAGAGATTATGTTGCCTTCAAGTGCTGAGGAGTCTTTTATTTGCTGTCTTTCTTCGATGAACTTAGAGTTGTACGATGAATGGAAAGATACTGATGCGGTGAAATTGGCAATCTATTTTTTAGATGCCGTTTTATCAGAATTTATTGAAAAAACTGAAGGGAATTATTATTTGACAGGAGCGAGAAATTTTGCTTTACGTCATAGAGCGCTTGGTTTGGGAGTTTTAGGATATCATTCTTATTTGCAGAAAAATAGGATTCCGTTTGAAAGTTTTGAAGCGACACAGTTTAATGCAAAAGCATTCAGACAAATCAAGGAACAATCAATTATTGCTTCTCAGGAATTAGCCAATATTTATGGTGAACCGGAATTATTGAAAGGCTATGGAATGCGAAATACCACGACGATGGCTATTGCACCTACGACTTCGAGTTCTGCTATTTTAGGACAAACTTCACCAGGAATCGAACCATTTGCTTCGAATTATTACAAAGCAGGTTTAGCAAAAGGAAACTTTATGCGTAAAAATAAATACCTCGCAAAATTACTTCAAGAAAAAGGAATCGACAACGAAGACACTTGGAGAACCATTATGTTGAATCACGGTTCTGTTCAGAATTTGAAAGAATTAACCGACGACGAAAAAGCGGTATTCAAGACCTTCCGTGAAATTTCTCCGATGGAAATTATTTCGCAAGCTGCACAAAGACAACAATATATAGATCAGGCACAATCATTGAACTTACAGATTCCATCGACCATGCCAGTAAAAGATGTGAATTATCTTTATATCGAAGCTTGGAAAAAAGGAGTAAAAACTTTGTATTACCAAAGAAGTTCTTCGGTTTCTAAGGAATTGATGGTGAACTTTGTGACGTGTTCGAGTTGCGAAGCGTAATTTAGAGAAAAGAATAAAGAATAAAGATAATAACCACAGAAATTTTCTGTGGTTTTTTATTAAAATAGTTTTAAAGGTTAGCGGATAAAATCTAAATTCCATAACTTTAAACCACTAATTCTAAATCAACCTCAATTATGAAATTCGGACAAGTTGAAGACCCATCGCAAATTGATTTTACCCTTCCTAAAGATCATCCAAGAACTAAAGAGATTTTGAAGGAAAATAAATCCAAGAAATTTAATGTTTTTATTGGTTGCGCCAAATGGAACAAGACCGATTTGAAAGGATTTTATCCAAAAGGAACAAAAGATGAATTGTCTTATTATTCTACCCAGTTTAATTCGATTGAGTTGAACGCTACTTTTTACGGAATGCCTTCACCAGAACAAGTGCTGACTTGGAAAGATAAAACTCCTTCTGATTTTAAATTCTTCCCGAAAATTCCAAATACCGTTTCGCATTTTCGAAGGTTGTTGAATATCACCGATGTTGTGACTCAGTTTGCGACTTCTGTTTTAAATTTTGATGAAAAATTAGGGATGGTTTTTCTACAACTTCATGATAATTTTAAACCAAAGGATTATGAGAGATTGGAAAAATTTGTTCAGGATTGGCCAAAAGAAGTTCCACTCGCTATCGAATTGAGAAATAGTGAATGGTTTGCAGATGAAGAAGTTTTCAACAAAACAATGGATCTTTTTGAAAAGCACCATATCACCAATATTATCGTAGATACTGCGGGGAGAAGAGATATGTTGCACATGCGATTGACTACGCCTACTGCGTTCATACGTTATGTTGGCGCCAATGTAGATAGCGATTACACAAGACTTGACGATTGGGTGGAGCGCATTAAAATTTGGGAGAAAGAAGGTTTAGAAAATCTGTATTTTTTTGTCCATCAAAATATCGAAAAAGCATCTCCGCTTTTATCGGCTCATTTTATTGAGGCAATTAATATAGAATTCAAAATGAACATTCATGTCCCTTTGATGGCGTAAATTAAAATTTGATTTCATTTTTTAAAATTCAATGAAAAATAATAGAAGACGATATTGTCTTTTATTGTTTTTTTTCTATATTTGTTCTTACTAAGAAGGATATGTTTTCAAAATCATGTGAGTATGGGATTCGCGCAGCCATTTATGTTGCTAAACATTCCATCAAAAATCATAAAGTAAGTTTAAAAGAAGTTGCAAAACATACCGATTCTCCGCCAGCATTTATGGCGAAGGTTTTACAGAAATTAACCAAAACCGAAATACTGTCTTCCCTAAAAGGTCCTACAGGAGGTTTTTTTATAACAGATGATCATTTAAATAGAGTTTCGCTCCTAAGCATTGTTTTAGCAATGGATGGTGATGGGATTTTTGAAAACTGTACTCTTGGTCTTCGGAGATGTGATGGACAAAAGCCTTGTCCGATGCATTTTAATTTTATAAAAATTCGGGAAGAAATGAGAGTGACTTTAAGCAGTACTTCTTTGCGGTCTTTAGCAGAAGAAGTTTCTGATGGGGTGACATTTTTGAAGCGATAGTTTTTTTTCTACTATAATAAAGGACAAATTTATCTTTTAATATTTCCATATGAATAATTCAATATTTGGGGAATCAGGAATTCAGATTACGGTACTGCTTATTTTAATACCTGTACTTGTTGGTTTACTGATCGCCGTCGTTAAGACTTATGGTACGTACAAAGACCTGCGTAACCGTCATAAGCTTTTTGAATTCAATAAAAAATTAGAAAATCTTTCATCGGAAGATGTAGCGTTTTACGAAAAAAGGAAAATCGAGGAAGCTTATCAACTTCCACACAATGAGCTTTCTGGTAAAATCCCACCTTCAGACGAA
The DNA here is from genome assembly GCF_049588135.1 of Kaistella sp. Lineage (GTDB taxonomy): Bacteria > Bacteroidota > Bacteroidia > Flavobacteriales > Weeksellaceae > Kaistella. The sequence goes on from NZ_JBAVFG010000191.1 coordinate 5,906, forward strand.
AAAGGGATTATTCATAACATCAATGAGATTGAAGAACTACGGGTTATTCCTCACAAAAAAAACTTCGTTCCACAGAAGTATATTTCGGAAGAGTTAGCAAAGTTGATTCTTTATTTTATTGGTTTTGCCATTTTTTGGTTACTCTTTGGAACCACCGTTGGCGAATATCTGGGAATTAAATTTGTTGCACCAGACGCTGACCATGTGAGTTGGTTGAGTTTTGGGCGACTTCGTCCTGTTCACACCAATATGGTTTTTTGGGGCTGGGCTTCTTTTGCCATGGTAGGACTTTCTTATTATGTAATTCCACGCGTAAGTAATGTGCAGATTTACAGTCTTAAAATAGGTTGGTACACGTTAATCTTAATGAATGTTGCGGTATTGGCAGGAACTATTTCATTAATGGCGGGAATGAATAATGCTGGAGGCGAATACCGTGAATATATTTGGCCGATTATGGCAATTTTTGCTGCGGGAATCGTTATTTCTCTTTATAACTTTTTGATGACAGTAGCAACACGTGTAACCAAAGAAATCTACGTTTCGAACTGGTATATTATCGCTGCGATGATGTATGTAGTTGTGATTTTGACGGTGGCTTATGTTCCGATTTGGCAAGATGGATTAGCGGAAACCATTGTGCAAGGGTACTATATGCACCAAGGAGTAGGAATGTGGTTTATGTTTTTAACATTAGGTTTGATGTATTATTTTCTTCCTCAACAACTTAATAAACCTATTTATTCTTACAGTTTAGGAATCCTGGCCTTTTGGACACAGATTATATTCTACACTTTAATTGGAAGTCACCACTTTATATTCAGTGCTATTCCGTGGTGGATGCAAACGGTTGCTATTGTGGCAAGTGTTGGTATGGTGATTCCGGTTGTTGCAGGAACAGCCAACTTTTTACTTACTTTTAATGGAGCTTGGTACCAGGTAAAAACGTCTTATACGCTTCCATTTTATCTAATAGGTATTGTTTTCTATTTCACAGGCTCGATGCAGGGTACTGTAGAAGCATTTCGATTTACGAATCTGATTTGGCACTTTACCGATTTCACGGTCGCTCACTCGCATTTAACGATGTACGGAATTATCACCTTTATGCTTTGGGGATTTATTTACACCTTAGTTCCAAGAATTACTGGAAAAGAACCACCCAAAATTTGGGTGGGCATTCACTTCTGGCTAGCCTTAATTGGATTATTGTTCTATACTGTATCATTGATGATTGGCTCCACACAAAAAGGATTGCTTTGGATGGACAATAAACCCTTTATTCAAAGTGTGGTTCTAATGGCTCCGTATTGGTTGTGGCGTGCAATTGGTGGAACAATGATGTGGATTTCTCACTTTGTTTTTGCCTATAATTTCTATAAAATGGTCAATAAAAAACAAGAGGTCATCATTCCAAAAACACCCGCAGAAATTTTGGAAGCAAAAAGACAGCTCAAAAATGCAGAATACATCCCAACAAAATAATTTGGTATAATGGAATTTTTAAATAATCATAAAACGTTGTTCTGGTCATCCCTAATCTTATTTCTGTTCCTTACGTTACAGATTGCGATTCTGCCTGCTCTAACCAATCAGCAAATTTATAAACCGCTTCCCGATTCAAAACCTTTAACCAAAGATGAACTTGCCGGAAAAGCGGTCTATGTCGAAAATGGTTGTATTGCTTGCCATACACAACAGGTTCGAGAAGTGGAAATGGATAAAGTATTTGGAAGCAGACCAAGTATTCCCGCAGATTATGCAGGGAATCATCGAACAGATTTCTGGAGAAATACTGCCAATTTATTAGGATCCGAAAGAACAGGTCCAGATTTAACGACGATTGGTGAAAGACAGCCAAGCAGCGATTGGCAATTACTACATTTGTACCAACCGAGAGCAGTGGTGAAGGAATCAATAATGCCTTCTTTTGCTTTTCTTTTTGAAGAAAAAGACTATTTAGATAAAGGAGATATCGAAGTTAAAGTTCCACCAGAATTTCTTAAAAATAAATTTGTAAAAATCGTTCCTACTAAGAAAGCGCTTCAACTTGTAGCTTACCTATTAAGTTTGAAGCAAACCAAATTACCAGAAGGTGTCAAACCTCAAGAATTCCTTTATAAAACAGAAGTGAAGAAAACAGCTGGTGGAGGTGGTGCAGATGCGCTACCAGATGGTGGAGAATTATTCACCGCCAATTGTGCAAGTTGTCACCAAGCTACGGGTGAAGGATTGCCAGGAGCTTTCCCTCCACTGAAAGGTAGTCCTATCGTTACTGGTGATGATATTTCGGTTTACGCGACGATCATTATGACGGGCTATACGGGAAGACCAGGATACGGACCAATGCCTGCGGTTGGGAAAAATGCCAATTTTACCCCAGAAATGGTTACTGCAATTATGAATCATGAAAGATCTTCTTGGGGGAATAATGCCAAACCGGTGACTTTAGAACAAGTAAAAGCAGTGATGGCTCAGATGAAGTAAATGAATATATTAATTGCTTTTGAATAATTACAAACATTAAATCAAACCAATGAAAAATATTAGAAATACCGCAATCGTCTTTTTTTTATTATTGATGAATTTTGCCTTAGCCTGCGACGCTTGTAAACTTCAACAGCCAAAAGTAACGAGAAACTTTACCCATGGAGTGGGACCACGAGGTGATTTTGATTGGATTATTGTCGCAGTCATCGCAGTGCTTACCATTTTTACTTTCGTTTATTCATTAAAGTATTTGGTGAAACCCGGAGAAAAAGAACAAGACCATATTAAGAATTCTATTTTAAATTAATCCACTAAAAAAACAGAAGATGACTCAAGATAGAAGTTCCGTTTTCCTCTTTATTGATGATGATGTAAAACCACTTGCAGAACTAGAAACTCCAATTGTATTTGATTTTGATACCTCGAAATTATCCGACGGAGATCATGTTTTGAAAATAGTAAGCAAGTCGCCGACAGGTCGAGAAGGAATTCGGAAAATAAATTTCACCGTTAAAAATGGTCCCTCAATTAGTGTTGAAGGACTGAGTGATGATGATATTGTTGATGGCATTCTTCCTTTAATGATTAATGCGTACGACAAAGGAAATCAAAAAAGTTTCGTGATTGAAGGAAGTGAAACGCCACAAACTGTTCCTGTTTGGATGTGGATTATTATTATATTAATTGCTGGTTGGGGTGCCTATTATTTAATCACCTATTTCAGTGGTATGAATTAAACTAAATGTAAAAATAAAAATCTGTTGTTTCAATAAGTAATTCGTATATTATATGATAGCGCTGCTTATTTTTTTGCAAATAATGTAGGCAATTGGAAAGAGAATTAAAAAACAAATCAATATATTTGACACGACTGGTAAAAGTTCTGAAATAATCACAGCCAATAGTTGGCAGATTCATCATGTCAGTCGAAAAACGGTACAACAAAATTTTATTTTTATGCTATTCCTCATTCCCGCTTATTTATCAGAAAATTCGCCAATTGATTATTTCGCACCTGCGATTAAAGAATATATTTTAAAGACCGATTACTTCTTCGTTGAAAATGAAAAGACGGCAAGAAAAATCATTAAGTTTTTCGCGCCCGAAAAAAAACAAGCAGATTTGAAATTATTTCTTTTGGATAAAAATACAGAAAGAAAGGATCTGCAGGAAGCACAAATGTTGATGAAAAAAGGTCAGGATTTCGGGTTGCTTTCAGAAGCTGGTTTGCCTTGTATTGCAGATCCTGGAAACGTAATGGTGATGTGGTGTCATGAAAATGGTGTAAAAGTAATTCCGATAAATGGACCTTCGTCGATTATTTTGGCTTTGATTTCGAGTGGTTTTAATGGGCAGGAATTTACATTTCATGGATATTTGCCTATCGAAAAATCAGAGAAAAAAGCGAAGATTAAATGGCTGGAAAATCAAGTGAATTCTACGGGATATTCCCAGATTTTTATGGAAACCCCTTATCGCAATAATCCTCTTTTTGATGATTTGTGTAAAGTTCTTTCGCCGCACACCAAGCTCTGTATCGCCGCAAATATTAATGATTCGAAGGATGAATTTATTAAAACTTTCACCATTAAAGATTGGCAGAAAAATAAACCGGAACTTCATAAAATTCCCGCAGTATTTGTTTTAGGAAAATAATAATTGTGCAATTATACATTTTTCAGAAAAGGAGAATTTTCCCTTTAACGTATTGAAAATTATTTTTATATAATAGAAAACCGAAAAATCAATTTTCGGTTTTTTTTATGAATATTTAAGATTCCATTTTTTCAAAATAAAATGGAGCAACCAAATCGGACCGATTAAAAGAAACTGCAAATCTTTTAGAAAACTCGGTTTTTTGCCTTCGATTTTATGTCCGTAAAATTGACCAATCCACGAAAGAACAAAAATTACAACAAAAATAATCCACGATTGATATTGAAATTTTACATTGATAAAGTAAGCGAAATGTTCCATTAATAACATAATAAAAATCATGATGAGTCCGATTCGCCAAGATAATTTGAGATAATAAAGAGTTACCAAAACAACGGCAACAATGGAAACTACACTTATTGCTCCGAAATATTTCAAGAAAAAATGCGGCGCCGGAATAAGCGAAATAAATCCTAAAATCGACCAAAATATTAATGGAACGCAAATCCAGTGAATGGTTTTATTCGTATGATTTTGATGACTTTCTGCATATTCGTTGAAAAGTTGATCAATTTTTCTCATGATTGTAAAAATTTGAATCTAAATTATTAAATTTTTGCTTCAATGCAATGATTTATTTTAAAGCGAATATTTGAAAACGTAATTTTTTGATTAAATGAATACTGATTTCAAAAAAAACATTGTTTTGAATTTGCTTATTTTTGCCAAAATTTATTAGGAATGAAAGATTTAATGGGACAGGCAATTTGGGACTATTATCACAACAAAAGTGCAGACGACTTGTTGACAGAGACTTCCATTTCGGAAATTGATGAATTGCCGGTTGAATATTTTTTTCGGGGTTTTGAGGAGATGAATTTAATCGAGCAAAATGCGTTGGAACTTTCAAAAGGAAAAACTTTAGATATTGGTTCAGGAGCCGGTTCTCATAGTTTGTATCTTCAAAATGAAAAAAAATTGGAAGTTTTCGCTTTGGATATTTCTCCAAAATCAATTGAAGTTTGCCAATTGCGAGGTGTGAAAAATATTTTGTGTGCAGATATTTTGAAATTTCCCGGCGAAACTTTCGACACGATTTTATTATTAATGAACGGAACCGGAATTTTCGAAAGTTTAGATAAAATTGATATTTATTTGGAAAAATTATTTTCCCTTTTAAATGACAACGGGCAAATTTTAATCGACAGCACTGACATTCTTTATATGTATGATCGCGATGAAGATGGTGGAGTTTCGGTTCCTGCTGATCATTATTACGGTGAAGTTGATTATTTTGTACATTATAAATTAGATACCGAAAAACCGATAAAATGGTTATATTTGGATTTTGAAACCTTTAAAAGAGCTGCGGAAAATAACGGATTTGTAATTGAAAAAATTCTTCAGGAAGAAGATTCTTACTTGGCGAGATTGGTGAAAAAATAAAAAATCTGCTTTGATTAAATATAAAAGGACATTAAAAAATAAAAAAAAACTTAAAATTATGAAAAATCTGCTGATCAAATTATTATTGATGAACTTTATGTTCGTTTTTTCGGTGTTTTATGCGCAGGAAAATTTTAAAGATCCGAATTTGGCTAGAATTCAAGAGATTGCTTATGGGATCAAGTACAAAAATACAGTGGGTTTTATGAAAAAAATGGATTATCAACTTACAAGTGAAAAAGAATATGATTTCGGGCATTTTTACCATTTTGAAAATGATAGTGGAAGTAAAATTGTTGTTTATTATAACAAAGAAAGTGAGTTAGAAACTGTTTCAATTCAATTACCAACTTCAACTAGAGATCTTGCGCAATTGGATCTTGAAGACAAAGATTTTGTTTGGGTAAAAGAAGATAATGGTTTTGTTATCGGCGTGAGATGGAGAAAAATGAAATATCCTTTTAACTATTATTTTGAGAATACCGATGAAGAATATAGCTCAATTAAGTTGTATGTAAACTAAAATCAAATTAAAAGACCTGAAAAATTACTTCAGGTCTTTTATTTTAAAAATATTTAAAAATCTTTTTACCCGATTTCAATTCCGTTTTCCACTGTTTCATCCGGCGTTACGAATACTAATTTTCCTTCTGCGTTATTGGTTAAAAGCAACATTCCTTGCGATTCTATTCCGCGGATTTTTCTTGGTGCAAGATTTAATAAAATCATCACTTGTTTTCCAACACATTCTTCCGGCGTGAAACTTTCTGCAACACCAGAAACCACAGTTCTAACATCAACTCCCGTATCTACAGAGAATTTCAAAAGTTTGTCTGCTTTTTCTACTTTTTCTGCAGTAAGAATTGTTGCAGTTCTTAGATCTATTTTTGTGAAATCATCAAATTGAATTTCTTCTTTCATCGGGTTGGCTTTAGGA